>CALUUX010000005.1 GCA_944324085.1 uncultured Mailhella sp.
ATGGGATTGGCACCCAGAGCCTTGAATGTCTCGATAAAGATCGGGCTGCCGACAACACGGATCTTGAGACCCGAAAGATCTTCGGGCTTGGTAATGGGCCCCTTGTTGGTGGTCAGTTCACGGAAACCATTTTCAGCCCAGCCTAAGACGCGTACGCCCTTTTTTTCCACCGCAGCCTTCATCATAGTGCCAGCCTTGCCTGCAAGGATGGCGTCCATGGCTTTGTAGGGATTAGGCTGGGAGCCAATGAAGAAGGGCAGGGCTGGCAAGTTGAGTTCCTTGATCTGAGGCGACCAGTTGATGGTCGATGCAAAGGCAAAATCAATGCTGCCCTGACGCAGGAGCAAGAATTCGTTGGTTTGTTTGCCAGCAAAGAGCTGACCAGAGCAGTATACTTTTATATTAATGCGGCCGTTGGTGCGCTCGCGGACCAGATCCGCAAAGTAAGCAGCAGAAAGCCCCCAGCCTGTGGTGGGGCCGGGAACGACACTGAGTTTGTACTCTTCTTTATACTTTGCTGCATTGGCTGGCATGGCAATGGCCAGACAGAGGCAGGCACAGGCCACACTCAGCAAGATATGTGAAAGACGCGACATTCAAAGTCCTCCTCGAGTGATAAAATGGGAATTACGGTAAGAAATACCGGATTATTATGTGAAAGATGCAAAAAAAATTCAAGATCTTAAAGAGGCTGCATGATTTTGGACCACTGCGGAGTGTGGGCACATGAACACGGCAGGAGCACAGAATTCTGCCCTATAGCTGCTTGTCACAATTTTCGGCGCCACAACGCTTTGTCCATTGTCGCCTCTGCACGCTCACCCTGCATGAAAGAGTGACTTGCCTGTGAAGTATCAGCTACTTAGGCGAACAACGCCCATCGTGGGTTACCACTCTCCAGAAATTATTTTCTTCGATACTTGTGTTATGACTCTCAAATGAAAACCACTTTAGGAATGTCTACGGAAACTGAATGCTTGGAAATTTCGTAGTATCTTGAGGCCGCTTCTAGCTGCCTTTGAATATATGGAAGATTTTGTCTGTTATTCAGGATAGTTGTATATACGTTTAGGCTGCCTTGATTCAGTAAGTCCCGAAGGATGAAATCCCGTAAAAAGCACGGTATGCAAGGATGCCCCCTGAGACTGGATGAGGCGGTTTGAGACGCTCAGGGAATAAAAAAGCAGTCTTTGTAGACTGTTATAGCCTAACAAAGACTGCTCGAAATTTCTTTATGGCGGAGAGAGAGGGATTTGAACCCTCGATACGGGTTTTAGCCCGTATACTCGCTTAGCAGGCGAGCTCCTTCGGCCGACTCGGACATCTCTCCGCGCCATGAAGCGCAGTGTTGTGCGCAACGGGGAAATAGCTACACTAAGCGCATGGGGTTGTCAAGTCCCGCGCGGAAGGATTTTATCAGTGCATGTAGAGGGTGCTCATGTCGATGACGCCGTGGACGCCGTCCGCATAGAAGGCCGTACGCAGGCCGAGGATGCTGACGATGGCCACAATGGCTTGCACAAGAAGCGTGACGCGTCCCATGTGGGAAAGACCGATGACCACTCCGCTGAAGATGACGCCCATCCAGTACAGCTGCGTCTGCATCCAGATGATGGCGGATTTTCTCATGAAGGGGTCGTCCCAGGCGACGCAGGGCGCGATAGCGGTGATCACGAGCATGATCCACAGGCAGATGCGCAGGGGCATGTAGAAGCGGCCGTAACGCACGGCGGGATCATCCGGTTCGTCCAGCTGCTTGAGCTGAGCGAAGGTGGCGCCGAGAATGACGGCGCACAAGGGGAAGAGAACCAGAGGGAAGAGGCCGGACGTCGTGAAGATTTCGCCAGGAACGGCGGCAAACGCCTGAGCCATGACGGCGCATACGCCGGCCAGCCAGGCGAGCAATCCGCAGATGGAGCAGGCTTTCAGGGCCGCTAGGGCAAGGAAGAGGATAATCAGGCAGCAGATCTGCGCGAGGAGCATGGCGCCGGAAGACACGCCGCCGAAGGCCGCAAGACCGGAGACGGTCGCGATGGCCGCGCTGAGCGCGGAGCACTGCCAGGAGCGGGAACTGGAGGATGTGCCATGATGGTCTTTCCACCAGGCAAAAAATGCCAGCCCCGCGCCGAGCTGCGTAAAGACGGTGAAGAAAACAAGCGGCCAGTTTGTGATCATGGGAATCTCCTGCGAGGATTATGATACAGACGTGGATATGTGAAAAAATGCCGGAGGGCACGGCTTGATAAAAATGATTTTTATTCATGGAGTCAAGTCGTTCTATGATTTTTGTCGGTATATTTTTTTACTTCTGCATTGTTATGCATAAAGAGTCGCGGTCACGGTGCATAAAAAGAGATTCTTTTGTAAAAAAGAAAGAAAGTTTTTCATGTTCTGTGGATTTATTCAGAAATTGTGAAAAGGACAGTATCTTCTTGAAGAATTCTGCACGTTCCCATTCATTACGATGAAAAAGAACGGCGATTTCGCGTAACGCAAAGGGAGCGTCGGGAGCGTTGTACAGGGCAAGACGCGCGCTCATCCGTCATGTCGCGCGCGTTTTTTGGCATGCGTGTCGCGTAGGGGAACGGTTCCAGCGGAGGAAGGATGGTTTTTGAGCGTGGGGAGCCCGTCGCTGAAGCGGTGTGCCTTCGGCGACGGGAGATGCCGGACGAATTATGCCGGTCGTTGCCGTCTACGAGGAAAGGTCTGAACGAAGCCGATGAGTTGTCCGGAGAGAAGGACGGTCAGCAGGGAATAGCCTATGCGTTCCAGAGGAATGTAGGAAAGAGAGAGCAGAAGCACGAGAAGATCGCTCATCAGATAGGGCCAGCGTATGTTCCAGCCGGTGAGGTGGGCAACGCTCATGGCCAGGGCGTCGTCGCCTCCAGGAGCTCCGCCTGCGCGCACGCAGAGACCGACGCCTACGCCCACGAACAGCGCGCCTAAGACGGACGCGGCGAGTGGCATGGACGCAAGCTGGGGCCACAGGGGAGGAAAGGACTCGAACAAGGCGTAGAACAGGGAAAAGCCTCCGCCCGCCACGAGCGAGTAGAGCACAAAACCTCCGCCCAGGAGCTTCCAGCCCAACAGATAACAGACGGCGTTCATGACAAGGCCGGACCAGGCGGGGGAAATCTGGAACCAGTGGTGGAGCAACAGCGTGGCGCCCAGAATGCCGCCTTCCGTAACGCCGGAAAGGGAGTGGACGTGATAGAGACCGAAGGAGAGGATGGCGCTGCCTGCCAGATTGAGGAGGCAAAGCCGGGGAGAAAGAGAACGAAACATGGAAGAAACTCCTGTTGCCGGATGGGAAACGTTTTGCCGGGCGGCAAAGACCATGGCGGGAGCGGCCGTGAGGCCGCGATCCGGAAGCTCGGAGTCCGAAAGCGAAGGAGCGGGGAAAGGACGGCGGCGCGCGGGATGCGCGGCCGAAAGAAAAAGAACGCGGAGGCCGTCATGCCGCGACGCGCGGCTCGAAACGGAGGGGCGTCGGACGCGACGGAAGGGACGCTTCGGACTCGAGTCCGGTCGTCTCTTAGAGATGACTGCGCCAGTGGCGTTCAGCCATCATGACGAAAAAGATGCGGGACAGTTTCCACCTGTTCATGAAGCCATGGTACGTGAGATTCAAGTGAAGAGCAAGGCGGAGAAATCGACAGAATGCCTCGTTTGAAAAAGGCGCGGTCCGATGTTGAGGGCGAGTTTTTTGAGGACGCGAGGAGGGCGTGCTGTCGGCGCGCGGGCAAACTCTCATGGCGTCCGCCTTGCGCGCGGGGCGGCTTGCTGTTATCACCGAGAGGGCTACCCCTGAGGAAAGGGGACGATTTTTTTCTGTCTTTCGTTTATCATGCCCGCTTATACTTACTGATCATGGATAAAGAATCGCTGCTTCATAGGATGGAAGAGCGGGGCGGCCTTACGGTCAGCCGTGCGGGGTCGGCCACGCTGGCCCGCCTTGCGGTGGAAGCCGTTCGCTCCGGTCGTCACGCGGCTGTGGCCGTAAGGGGACGTGACGCGCTTGGCGTCATGCGCGGTCTGACCACGCTTTTTACTCCCGAACTTTCCGTGGGGCGCGCGGGGGCGCGGAGCGTTGGGGAAAACGCTTCGCGCAGCGCGGTGGAATTGCCGGTATGGGAGAGGCCTTGGGTGTTTTTGCCGCCGTTCGGAGCGCGCTCCCTCAGTCGGGAGGGCTGGGCCGAACGCCTTGCCGTGTTGTACGCCTTGCGCGCGGGAACGGCGAAAGGCGTGGTGTTCGCCGCGGATAACATGATTCCCCTGTTGCCGCCGTTGTCATTTCTGGACAAGCGGGTCATGAATGTCCGTCGCGGCGAGGATATTGCGCCGGAACTGCTGCTGGAGCAGCTGGCGGAATGGGGGTATCAGCGGGTTCCCATGGTGGCGCACGCGGGCGACATGGCGCGACGCGGCGATATTTTGGACGTGCTGCCTCCGGGCTACGAAAAGCCTTTGCGCCTGGAATTTTTTGGCGACACCGTGGACGAAATGCGGGTGTTCGATTTCGCCACGCAGCGATCCGTGGGACAGCTGGAGGAAGTGACGCTTCTGCCCGTGACGCCGTTTGCTTCCGGCGACGCGTGGAAAAAGGGCGTTCGAACGTTCTGGAAGGAGCGGGTGAAGGCTGGCGCGTTGAACGAACGTTCCCGGCTTTCCCTGGAGCACGCGCTGGAGCGGGACGACATGCGCGTTCTTCCCGGTTGTCTCTACGCCGACGCCACGACGCTGGACGAATGGTTCGCGCCGGACGTCATGTATTTTCTTCCTGGGCGACAGGAGCTGCGCGACGAGCTGGACGAGGCGGAACGCCAGTGGAGGGAACATGTTCGGACGCAGTCTGAGGAAAGCAGCCTTTCGCAGCCGGCGCACATGATTCTGCGCGTCGCGGACGACGCGGAAAAGGCGTTGGAAGCGCGTCCTCGTCTCTATGCGGAACCGCTGACCATGGGCGCGGAGCGGACGGGAGAGGATCTGCTTGAGCGCGGCGTCCACAGTTTTGCCGAGCTGTTCCCCGGCCATACGGAACAGGACAGACCCTGGCAGCGGCTCGCCGCCGGATTGCGGGCGTGGACGTCGTCCCATCGTCAGGTTGTGCTGGCGTTCGCGTCGGAACGAGGGCGGCGCAAGTTTCTGAAGCTGGCGGAGCAGGACGGCATACTTCCGTCGCTTCGTTACGATCCCGAGGGGCGCGGCCTGTACGCGGTGATCGCGCCGTATCGTCAGGGCGCGGAGCTTGTCTGGGACGGCTGTCTCGTGCTCGGCGAGGAGCTGCTTCAGCCCAAGGCGGAAAGTTCCCGACGCGTGCCGTCCGGGGCGTTTCGCGGCCTGGACAGGTACGACGATCTTCGCGTGGGCGATCTTCTCGTGCACAGGGATTACGGCGTGGGGCGTTTCGGCGGTCTGCATCGCATGAGTCCCGGCGGTTCCGGCGTGGACAACGATTATCTTTTGCTGGAATACGCCGAAGGCGCGCGTTTGTACCTGCCTGTGGATCGTCTTTCCGTGGTGCAGAAGTTCAAGGCCGACGGGCCGCCTCCCGCGTTGGATCGCCTGGGAGGTTCGTCCTGGACGACCAGCCGGGAAAAAGCGCGCAAGGCCGTGGAAAAGGTGGCCGCCGATCTCATGCAGATGTACGCGTGGCGCAAGGTGGCCAAGGGCTTTTCCTATTCTCCCGTAGGGGAGATGTATCACGAATTCGCGGCGACGTTCGGTTTTGAGGAGACGCCCGATCAGGCACGCGCCATTCAGGAAGTGTTTCAGGACATGGACAAACCCGTGCCCATGGATCGCCTTGTTTGCGGCGACGTGGGGTTCGGCAAAACGGAAGTGGCGTTGCGCGCGGCGTTCCGCGCGGCGTGCGACGGGCGTCAGGTTGCGTTGCTGTGCCCCACCACGGTACTTGCGGAACAGCATTATCAGACGTTCCGATCCCGCATGGCCGGTTTTCCCGTGAACGTCGGACTGCTGAGCCGTTTCGTGCCCAGAGCGCGGCAGACGGAAACCCTCAACGCCGCGGCGCGCGGGCAGATAGACATTCTCATCGGCACGCATCGGCTGCTTTCCAAGGATGTGCGTCTGCCCAACCTCGGTCTGCTCATTTTGGACGAGGAGCAGCGTTTCGGCGTGCGCCACAAGGAAAAACTGAAGGAATTGCGGAAAAACGTGGACGTGTTGACGCTGACGGCCACGCCCATTCCGCGCACGTTGCAGCTTTCCATGTCTGGCATACGCGAGCTTTCCGTGCTGGAAACCGCTCCCGCGGAACGCAAGCCCGTGGCCACGGCCATCATCGACAGGGATCGCGGCGCGCTTCGGCAGGTCATGGAGCGCGAGCTGGCCAGGCAGGGACAGGTCTTTTTTGTGCATAACCGCGTGCAGACGCTTCCTCAGACCGCGGCCATGGTGAAGGAGCTTGTGCCCAACGCCCGCGTGGGCATGGCTCACGGGCAGATGGCGGAAAAGGAACTGGAAGATACCATGCACAAGTTCTGGCACGGCGAACTCGACGTGCTGGTGTGCACGGCCATTGTGGAATCGGGACTGGATTTTCCCCGCGCGAACACGCTCATCGTGGATCAGGCTCAGATGTTCGGTCTGGGCCAGCTGTATCAGCTCCGCGGCCGGGTGGGGCGTTCCGACAGGCAGGCCTACGCGGTGTTCGTGGTGTCGGACGTGGAGCATCTGCCGAGTCTCGCGCGGGAGAGGCTTCGCATCATTCTGGAAATGGATTATCTCGGCGCAGGGTTCCAGGTGGCCATGGAAGACCTGCGTCTGCGCGGCGCGGGCAACATCCTCGGCGAAGCGCAGTCCGGACACATGGCCCGCGTGGGGCTCGATCTGTATCTGGAAATGTTGGAAGACGCCGTGGCCAAGCTCAAGGGAGAAGAGGAGCTTCTGCGCACGGAAACGGAAATCAATCTCGGCATCCCGGCGCACATTCCGGACGATTACATTGAAGACGCTCACGAAAGGCTGAAGTACTACAAGATGCTTTCCTCCGCGCCCGACGCGACTGAGCGAGAATCGGTGGAGATGGAGATCCGGGATCGCTTCGGTCCCTTCCCCGAAGCGTTGGAAACTTTTCTTTCCGTGCTGGCCTTCAAGAGCGGCGTGAACGCGCTTGGCGTCGCCAGGGCCGACATCCTTCCCGATCGCGTCCGCGTGACGTGGGCCGACGGTCAGAAAAAGGTGCAGCCGGAAGCCATCGTGCGGCTTGTCATGGCGAACAGGGACCGCGTGCGTCTTCAGCCTCCGGCGACGCTGGAACTTTCGCTCAAGAGCGGCGCGGGGACGGCGAAAAGCCTGGATGAAGCTCGCGCGATTCTGGAGTCGTTGCGGGTCTGACGGGACCTTTCCGCCGCGTCGGCGGGCCGTTTTCGCGAGCGAGGGCCGCGGCGGATCTTCGCCGTCTCCGTCGTTCGCGGGGGAGGCTAAAAATAACGATCGGTGGGTAAACGTAAGTCCGACTGGTGCGGAAAGTTATATGTTTTTTCTTGTAAAAATAAGGAGTTGTTTTATAAGATTTGCTCGCGTGGCCCGTCGAAAATTCCAGGGCGCGCACGTTGCCAGTGCCCGAAAAACAGGCTATAAACGAGCCATCGTAACGAATATCAGGAGTGTGCCGTTTTGCGTGCCCTTTTCATATCTCTTGCTTGCGCGGCGTCTCTTTTTTCCGCGCAGCCGGTTTTTGCGACTCCCATTTCCCGCATAGTCGCGGTGGTCAACGGCGACATGATCACCGCTCGTGAACTGGACAAGGCTCTTCAGCCCGAACTCATCGGACAGAAGCTGGATCCCGGAAAGAATCCCAAGATGGTGGCCGAGGTGCGAAAGGCCGTTCTCGACAGAATGATCAACGATAAGATTATCCTGCAGGAAGCCGCCAAGGAAAAGATTGAGGTTACCGACGCCGACGTCGACGCGGCCATAGCGCAGATCGTCAAGGAAAGCCAACTCAGCCGCGACGTGTTTTTCAAACAGATGGAAAAAGAAGGCGTTTCCGAAAAAATGTTCCGCGACAGGCTGTACGTCCAGCTCGTTTCCCAGCGTCTCATGAGCGCCAACGTGGTGAGCAAGGTGGTTGTCACGGAAGACGAAATCAACGACTATTATCGTAAAAATATGGCGGGCTTCGCCTCCGGTCGCGCGAGAGTGGCCATGCTCATTTATCCTGTGGACGCCGACGCCGAAAAGTGGGCTCGGGACATCGCTTCGGGCAAGGTGTCCTTCCGCGACGCGGTGCGCGCCGTGTCCATCGGTCCGAACGCGCAGGACGGCGGCGATCTCGGCTTTATGGAGCTTTCCGACATGGCTCCGGGCATGATGGAACAGGTGTCGCGCATGAAGAAAGGCGACGTGTCTCCGCTCATGGGCATGAACGCCAACAAGGTTCAGATAGCACTGCTTGATTTTGAGGAAGCCGAAGGCGTGGATCACAGCGACGCCGTGCCCGACGCCGTGACCGCCGGACGCATTGAACAAATACTGCGCCGTCCCCGCCTGCAGGAACGCTTCGAGCAGTACACCGAGCAGCTCCGCGGCAAGGCTCTTATCGATATCCGCAATTGAGGCCCGCTATGACTCTGGCAGAACTGGGAGCAAGGCTCCGTGAGGCCCGCGAGGGCCGTGATATGACAGTGGCCGACGTGGCCGACCGGCTCAAGATTCCCACACGCATACTCCAAGGCATAGAAGAGGCGTCGGACAGGTTGCCCCGCACGGTCTATGTGCATCATTTTATTAAAGAATACGCGTTGCTTCTGGATTTCGCCCCGGAGGACGTTTCGGAGTGGCTCAAGGGGCTGGAAGGTTTTGAGAACGTTTCCCGTCCGGTCATTGCGGAAAGCGCGACCTATACGTCGGTGAAACCCAGCGTGCTGCCGGTGATCCTGGGCTGGCTGCTCAAGGTGGTTCTGGTGCTCGCGCTGGCGAGCGGCGCGTACATGGCGTATCTGCACTTTTTCGCCGCGAGGGATTCCGAACGTTCGTCCACGGTGTCCGGAGAACAGGCCGCGCCCGCCGCGCCCATGCCTACGTGGGGAAGCGCGACGCCCGCCGCGCAGACTCCTCCCGCGGCGTCTTCCGTGACGTCCGCGCCCGAAGAGTCGTTGCCGCAGAGCGACGCGGCTCCGGCGGAAGAAGCGGGCGTCGCTCCTTCGGAAGCGGCGTCGACGGTTCCGTCCGCGCCCGCGCAGTCGGAGAATGCGGCTTCGAGCGTTGAACAGTCGTCGTCGACTCCCGCCGACGCCTCGCCGGCCGCCGAAGCGACGCCCGTAGTCTTGCCCGACGGCATGCATCAGGTGGAGGTCGTCGCCGATACGGGAGACTGCTGGATGGGCTTTGAACCCGACGGCAAGAAACAGCAGCGCACGCTTCGCAAGGGCGACACGTTTTCCATGACTTTCCGTGATTCTCTGGTCATCAGACTCGGCAACGCCAGGGCGGTCCGCGTCATGTATGACGGCAAGGAGCTGGAACGTTCCACGTCGCCGCGCGTGGTGACCATGAGTTTTCCGCCCGCGGAATAGGGGCGGAAGTCCGGCCGATGTCTGAGCGGTGGTAGGAGCGCGTTTTTCCTCGCGATTTCTCCCTGCCGCGGCGCGGACGGATTGACGGATTCGGCGTTACAGAAAGGAGGGGCGCGTGCGCGCTCCTCCCTTTGCGTTTTTCAGGACGGATCGGGGTCATGTTTCAGTGGACGGACGACGCGCTGGTGCTTCGCGTGGGAAAATTCAGAGAGGCCGATCTTTGGGTGCGCCTTCTGGCCCGCGAGAAAGGGCTGGTGACGGCGTTCGCCTTTGGCGGAAGTCGGAGCCGGCGTCGTTTTACGGGATGCCTTGACGCGTTCAACCTCATCCGGGTGAGCGCGGGATATTCGCGTGACGGCCGATTCCTTAATATGAGAGAGGCCACGCTTCTGTCCGGGCCGGAGCGGCTGAGGCGGGACTGGCGCAGGCAGGGCATGGCCGCCAATTGCGTGCGTTTTCTGGAAGCCATGGGCGTTCCGCCGGACAATGCCGCGGCATGTCACGAGTTGACGCTCGGCATATTGAGGCTGCTGGAACGTGAAGAAGACGTGCCCTCCGTCATGCCGGTGCTGTTTCGTTTTCGGCTGGCGGCGCAGCAGGGCTACGCTCCGGAGCTGTCGTTCTGTTCGCGCTGCGGACGGGATCTGAGGACCGTGCCCGAGGCGCATTTTCTGGTGGGGGAAGGCTCGGTGTGCTGTCCTTCCTGCCGTCGTCCGGGGGATATGAGTCTTTCGCTGAGCCAGGAAGCTCTTGACGTCCTGGGGAAAGTGAAGGAATACTCACCGGAGTCATGGGGCGGGCTGCGCCCTTCGCCGGAAGGCGCAAGGCAGGCCGCGCGCCTTATCGACGCTTTTGTGCGATATCATATCGGACTTGAATGGGGCAATGGCCGGTTCAGGTCCATTTAGCGGCGCGGCATGGGCGGACAGGGAAACGTTTCCGTGCGCCTTCGCGCATGGGAAGCAGGGCCAATGTCCCTATTGGCGAACTTCAGGAGAACTACATGAATTTTCAGGATGTCATTCTGACCTTGCAGGCTTACTGGGCCAGACAGGGCTGCGCCGTGGTGCAGCCGGTGGATCTGGAATGCGGTGCGGGCACGTTCAACCCCTCCACCTTCCTGCGCGTTATCGGCCCCGAACCCTGGAAGGCCGCCTATGTGGAGCCTTCGCGTCGTCCCACGGACGGCCGTTACGGCGACAACCCCAACCGCCTTCAGCATTACTTTCAGTTTCAGGTGATCATGAAGCCCGCTCCGGCCGATCCTCAGCAGCTGTATCTGGACAGCCTGAAGGCCCTCGGCATTGATCCGGCCAAGCACGACATCCGCTTTGTGGAAGACGACTGGGAATCGCCCACCCTCGGCGCGTGGGGACTGGGCTGGGAAGTGTGGCTCAACGGCATGGAAGTTTCGCAGTTCACCTATTTCCAGCAGGTGGGCGGCATTGACCTGTCTCCGGCCAGCGTGGAGCTCACTTACGGCCTGGAACGCCTGACCATGTATCTTCAGGGCGTGGAGTCGGTGTACGACATCAAGTGGAACGACGCCATAACCTACGGCGACGTGTACCATCAGAATGAATACGAACAGTCCTGCTACAACTTCGATCAGAGCGACGCGGCCATGCTGCTTCAGCATTTCAACGATTACGAAAAGGAATGTCTGCGCCTTATCGACGTGAAGCTTCCTTTGCCTGCGTATGACTACTGTCTGAAGTGTTCCCATACGTTCAACCTGCTGGATGCCCGCGGAGCCATTTCCATCACGGAGCGCGCCGGATACATCGCCCGCGTTCGCGCGCTCGCTTCCGGCGTGGCCCATCTGTATGCCGCCCAGCGCGAAGCCATGGGATATCCCATGCTGAAGAAGGGGTAAACCATGAGTCATTTTGTTCTTGAAATAGGCGTGGAAGAACTGCCCGCCCGTTTTCTCGCTTCTCTCGAACGCGAGCTGCACGATCGTTTTGCCGCCTTGTTCAAGGAAAACGGTCTTACGTTCGATTCCCTGACAGTGGACACCACGCCCCGTCGCGCCGTGGTTCACGCTCGCGGCCTTCTTTCTTCCACGCCCGTGCGTGAGGAAGTGGCCCTCGGACCTTCCGTGAAGGCCGCCTTTGACGCCGAAGGGCATCCCACCAAGGCGGCCATGGGTTTTGCCCGCGGACAGGGCGTGGACGTGACGGAGCTGTTCCGTCAGGAAACGCCCAAGGGCGAATATGTGGCGGTTCGCAAGACCGTGGGAGGCGTGTCGGCGTCTTCCATCATCGCGGAGGCCGCGCCTTCCATCATCGCGTCGCTTCCTTTCCCCAAGCGCATGCACTGGAGCGCGAGTCATTTTCTGTTCGCTCGTCCTCTGCGCTGGGTAGTGGCTCTCATGGATAGCGACGTGGTGCCCTTTACCGTGGCGGACGTGCATTCCGGCCGCATGACCACCGGGCATCGCGTGCACGGTCGTGGACCTTTTGAAGTGGCCTGCGCCGATGATTTCGACGCCGTTCTCGCCGAAAAGGGCGGAGTCACGCTTTCCGGCGCGGCTCGCCGCAAGATTGTGGTGGATGGCGGCAATGAGCTGGCCCAGGCCGTGGGCGGTCACGTTCTGTGGAAGGAAAGCCTGCTTGATGAAGTGCAGGGACTTTGCGAACATCCCGTGCCCATTCTCGGCGATTTTGATCCTTCTTTCCTTGAGCTGCCTTCCATCGTGCTGCTCACCAGCATGGAAACGCATCAGAAGAGCTTTGGCGTGGAAAGCGCGGACGGCAGACTGCTGCCTCATTTTCTCACCGTGGCCAACGTCAGTTCCCTTGAGCCCGAGCTTGTGAAGAAAGGCTGGGAGCGCGTGCTGCGCGCTCGCCTTGAGGACGCCCGCTTCTACTGGAACACCGACATGAAGGCTTCCTTCGACGTATGGAAGGAAAAGCTTGACCATGTTATTTTCCTCGGCCCGCTCGGTTCCATGGGCGACAAGTGCCGCCGCCTTGCCGAACTGTGCCGCTGGCTGGCGGAACAGCCCGGCGTGACCCGCGTGGATTTCGTGGATCCCGCCTCCGCCCTTGTGGCGGGGCGTTGCGCCAAGGCCGATCTTGTGTCGCAGATGGTGGGCGAGTTTGACACGCTTCAGGGCATCATGGGCGGCATTTACGGCCATAAGATGGGCCTCGATGCCGCCGCCGCGGACGCCATTGCCGAACAGTATCTCCCGGCAGGTCCTGATACGCCGGTGCCCGCCACGCATTTGGGCGCGTTGCTGTCCATGGCCGACAAGGCGGATACGCTGGTGGGCTGCTTCGGTCTCGGCAACATTCCCACCGGTGCGGCCGATCCTTTTGCGCTTCGTCGTTGCGCTCTGGGCATTGCCCGCATTCTCATTGAAAAGGGCTATCGCGTTTCCGTGGAAGAGCTTTTCGCTAAGGCGCAGTCGCTGTACAGCGAGAACATCCGCTGGAAGCTGGAAAAGTCCGAAGCTCTGGCCAAGCTTAACGAGTTCTTCGCCGGCCGCGTGAAGAACTACTTCCTCACGCAGGGAAACGACACCCTTCTTGTGGAAGCGGTGATGAACGCCGGTTGCGGTGACGTGTGGGCGGCGTCTCGTCGTCTTGCCGCGCTTGTGGCGGAAAGCGGCAAGCCCGGCTTTGCGGACAACGCGCAGACGTTCAAGCGCGTGGCTAACATTCTGCGTAAGCAGGGAGCGTCCGCCACGGGAGAATTCCGTCGCGATCTTCTTGTCGAAGAGCCGGAAAAGGCTCTCGCCGACGCTCTCGACGTCATGGCCGCCCGTTTCGACGAGCTGTGGGCTCAGGATCGTTTTGACGAGCTGCTTGCGCTCATGGATGGCGTGAGACCGACGGTGGACGCGTTCTTCAACGGCGTCATGGTCATGGCCGAGGATGAGAAGATTCGTTCCAACCGTTTGAATCTTCTGAAAATTCTGCTTTCTCGCATGGGCAGACTCGCTGATTTTTCAGCCTTGCAGATGTAGGGGCGCGGCCTCCTCTTGACAGAAAACGTCAAGGCGCATAAGAATAATCGTTCTGGCAATAACGGGCGGCG
>CALUUX010000006.1 GCA_944324085.1 uncultured Mailhella sp.
GTGACCTCCTTTTGATTTGCTTATGGGCGCAGTTGCCAGACCGCACCTCTTTCTTAGCAAATCAAAAGGAGTGTTTATAACTTACGCATAACTATAAGTTTTCGGGAACCCCCAGCCTAGCTGGGGGTTTTCTTTTAACCAAAAAAAATCCCTTACGGCAGTCACCGTAAGGGATTTAGTAGGCTGATATTTGCCTAATGTGTTTTCTTCTCAGGTTTGAGCACGCTCGCCTGTTCAGCAGCGCGTCTTAACGCTGAGTCGGCAAGATGAGCATATCGGGCTGTCATGGCGGGACTTCCATGTGTCATCAACTGTTGCAGTTCAAACATGGAGACACGACCAGTACTCGCCAAGTGTGAAGCAAAGGTATGTCGCAGCCCATGAATAGGGCGAAAATCTGGAGGCAAGCCTGCACGCTCCTTCACTCTCTTGGATATGCCAGCGAAGCCCTCTCTATGCCCTCCCTTTTTACCAGGAAACAGATACTCGCTTCCAGTACGAGGAATCTTTTCCAGAATCGCCAACGCTTCCTTATTCAAAGGAATGTGTTGCGTTTTATTATTTTTGGCCTCCTCCCCCCGTAACGTAAGAATGCCGGCAACAAAATCGACATCGCTCCATTTCAAAGAAAGCGCTGCATGTTTTCTGATTCCCGTCAATAAAATCAAAGCAAGGTACGCGGCCCCTAATTGATCATGGTCTGCTTCCAGAGCCTCCCAGTAAGCAATCATCTGCTCATCCGTCATGTTTTCGGTCTTTTGATTATCCAGTGCAGGCATATCGAAAGTAAGTCCGGAAGACTTAACAAAAAAGCCCTGCTTTTGCCCATAGTTCAAAATTCTCTGAAACAATTCAAGAATATGCTTGACTGTCTGAGGGGATAGATTAGTAACCTTACCTCGTAATAGTCGTCTCCCTGCAGTAGATTCCAGACGTTTTCTGAGCATCACTATATCACGAGTAGTGATACTAGATGGCTCTCGGTCCAACAAATCTCCGAGATGGGCAATATTAGAACTGTCTGTTTTTCTGGAAGAACGCTGTGCTTTATCCTTATCATACAGCTCCCACAACTTACGGATATTTACACACTCTCCAAGCATCTTTTCTCTGGCTGCCTTCTCTCTGGCCGCCACATTTCCAAGAGCTCGCCCCTCTATCCGTGCAGCTCGTATCATATTAGCCTTGGCAGCGGTCATACCTTCACTGGAGCGTCCTACCGGTTCAAAATGCTGCCTTTTGTCAGGGGTACGATACTTGATATAGAAAACGGAGTCCTGACTCTTGCCCCCGGCTCTTCCTTGTACGACACGAAAAATGACCCCTGGATACCTCGTAGGGGTATAGCTTCTGCGCTGCCCGGATTCTTTCTCGCTGCTCATAGAAACGACTCGCTAAAATGTGTATCACAATATGTATCACACAAAAAACGAAAAAAACCTCTGACTCAGTGAAAAACGCTACAAGTCAAAATTTTAATTTTCTTTATAAATTATAAGTATATAAAAATCAATAAAACAATTTCCCAAAAACAGCAATCAGCTTCCCAAGCTGAAGGTTGCGAGTTCGAATCTCGTTGCCCGCTCCAGAAGCAATGAGCCGGAATGTTTTCACATTCCGGCTTTTTTCATGGCCTTTTCCGGGTTTTCAGATGTAACTTACACTTGTAACAATTCACCCGTTGCCTTTTGAGCAATTTTGAAGGCAGGGAACGTGCCGGAAAAACACAGGAATTATCTTACACGCCGTCAGAACGGCATTTATTATTTCCGCATGGCCGTTCCACGCGCCGTCCGTGCCGGATATGACCGGAATGAAGTTTGCTTTTCGTTGAAGACTACCGACAGGAAGACGGCGCAAATACAGGTCGCCCGATACGTTGAGCAATACCTTGTTGAATTTTCACAAAAGACGGTGAGGCCAAAGAAGGCGGATCCAAGATTTCCCATCTTCAACGCGTTCTCGAACAGAACGGCTATCCCAAGTGACGCTTGCGTTCAAAAAAATCCGCAGCGCGCGATTCCGCATCGTCACCTATCAGTCCAGACGTTACGAAAAAGCCCCCATGCGTCGAACGGACGCCTGGGGGCTGATGAAAGAGGCAATCAAACGATCCGCCAAGAATTAATGAAACTCAATATCAACGCACTCCGCCCGTTCCTTATCCCGAGGATAGGTGAAAATGCAGATTCCGTAAAACACCGCGCCAACCACCAGGACGGAAGCTGAAAGACTCATAGCCGTCGACAAATCGAACATGTCCGAAAGCGTGCCCGTAAAAATAGGACCGACGCTGTAACCAAGCAGATTCTGGCTTAGAATCATCAGGCTGATAGCCGTCGCGCGGTAGTTCGCGGCCGTCAGATCCACAATGAGGAACGTGCCCGCGCTGAACACTGTGCCGAATATCAGAGAAGAAAAGACCAATATCGCAACTTGGACCGCGCTTCCGGGCACGCAGGCGCGGTAAGCGAACACATAAAGCGCGCCGCTTGCGAGCATGGCGAAGCAAAGCCAGACAGGAACCAGACGATTGCTCGTATTCTTCACCCAGTCCACCACAGGACCGCCGAGGAAGATAGCCGCGGATTCGGCAATGATGACCAGCGACGCGTAGCTGCTGGCTACGGTCATGGGCACTTCGGCCACACGGGTGAAGTAGGAAGGCGTCCAGCTGAGAAGCACGCCGTTGAACATGCGTATACACACCGCGCTGCAAATAACGCACAATACGGTGGGCGTCTTGGCGATGTTGCGAAGCGTATGAACGTACTCGCCGCGCTGGGCCCAGAAACTCTTTCCGGCAGGCTTATCCGTCGAGACTATCCTGAAGTCGTGCATGCGCAGCGCCAGGAAGGAAAGAAGAAGTCCCGGTATGGCCACCACGCCGAACGCGTGACGCCATCCCCAATGCTCGGACACGAAAGCCCCAATCATCAGGCCGACGGGCGCGCCGAGAGACATTCCGCAGGTCACGATGGCCGTCGCCGTAGCGCGGAGCTTGCGAGGAAAGCAGGCTGAAAGCAGACTCTGCCCCGCCGGCTGATATCCGGCCTCGCCAAAGCCGCAAAGCAGCCGCGCCATGAGAAGATGCGTGAAACCTGTCACGAAACCGCACAGCAACGTAGACACGCTCCAGACCGTGCCCATGAGAAAAATCATTTTCTTGCGGCTCCAGTGATCCACCAAATACGCGGAGGGCACCACCAATACGGATATGGAAATATTGACCGCGGACACGAGCATGCCGAGCTGCTTGTCGCTGAGTGAAAACTCTTCTTTCAGATGGGGAAACAAGGAGGCTATGACCTGTCGGTCCACAAGATCGAACATGCCGATCAGAAAAATAATGGCGGCGGTAAACAACGCGTAGCGTTTGTCAATGGGCCATACGTCGTCAGGGGCTCCGCACGTGGAGCCCGCCTCCATAGTCGTCGAGGATATCGCAGTCTGTTTCATGCTTCGCTCCGAAAAATTAGTCCAGCCACGTGGAAGAAAGATGATATTCCATATCAATGCCGTCATGCAGGGATCCTGTGACCAGACAGCCTCCCTTCATAACCCTCGCCACGCGATCAAAAAGATCCTGATCCTCTTCCTCAATGCCCACGACGGCCTGAACGATCATCTTGAGCACTCTGCTCTGCGCCTTGTCGTTGACGCCTACGTCCAGCGTCGCGGAAATGTCCAGCGAGCCGTAGCGCAATCCCCGCGCCTCCATGGCCGCCGTAAGAGACGACGCGTAGCAATATACGGCGGACGCGCCAAGAAGCTGCTTGGCCGTGCCTCCCCGCTCTTCCACGGGAACGCCGGTATTATCTATAATAATGTCGCCCAACGCCTTTCCCCCTGTGTGGATGGCGTGCACGTCTCCTTTCCTCGAATATGAAACTGTCATCTGCATGACGCTTCCCCCTCTTGACGCGACAAACGCCCGGATCGCAGCGTCGTCCCGCGATCCGGGCGTGAATTCCGCTAACTCGTTCGACAGGTTCCGCCGCAACGGAACTCGACCAGATTAAACTTCCAACCTAAGCGCAGTCGTGCTTATCCCACGGTTTGCGATTGTCCCGTTCTATCTTCAGCATCAGGGCGTCATTGGCGTCCTTGAGCTTGGCTATTTCCTTGGCCTTGAAATTCAGCCCCTTGATGACCGCGTAGGCGGGAGCGGCCTCCACCTGCGCCGGCAAGGGAAGATCGCCTATCCACGCCAGCGTGGGGGCGACGCAGGCCGCGGGGAGCGTTTTGTCCAGCGTCAGTCCGCGTTCGACGCCCAGGCCATAGAACAACGCGCTGCTCTTTCCGAGCACCACAAGAAGCATTTTCGTGGACCCGACGCTCAACGCCTGATCAATCACAGCCAGCAACGCGTCTTCGCCCTTGACTCCTTCAACCAGCGAAAGTTCGCTGCCGTGCGCTATGGGTTCCACCACATACCCTGCCGCTTTGGCGGCGTCGACGATGCTTTCCCCGGAAGGCGCGCCGGCCAGAGCCTCGGTCACAAGATCGCCTTTCGCCGTCAGCGGCACCAGCGCGCCCTTACGGCGCAACTTGACCATCTGTTCGGCGTCGCTGTTCTTCAAAAAGTCATCCGAGGCGTCGGAAACGATGACGAATACATTCTTGCCGGTAGCCATATGGTTCTCCTTTATCACTCAATAGTATTTTAAAAATGGCGCGTCGTCACGCGCATGCCGGAAGACGGAAGTCATGGCTCCCCCCCCGTGCCGCCGGGGTTGGGGAACGGCGGAATCCGGCCGTTCCCCGCGCGTGCGCGCGTCGCGTCTTTCTCCTCGGAAGGCGGCGAGGCGAACGCGCCCGACGAGAAAGACGTTCCGCGTCAAAACTCAGTCGCGGTCTCTCCCGCGATCCAACGTGTCTTTCATGAACAACGCCGCGCCTACCGCCACCAGGCTGCCGGCGAACAGAAAGGCGAACGCGTCCCCATACGCCGCCGCGTTCGAGCAGCCTTCGGCCGTTCTCCACGCCACCACCGCTCCGAACACGCTCTGAACCACGGCCGCCATCACCGGGCCGCTGGCGTTCAGAAGCCCGCAGGCCGAAGCCAGCGCCGAAACGGGCACGCATTCCTTCACCATGGTGAAGCACAACGTGCCAAGAGCGTTGGTGGACACCGTAACCATCAGACCCAACGCGGTAAGCGCGGCAAAGGGAAGCGGACTATCGCCGTTCAGCCAGATGAAGCCGAACGCCGCCGACTCCAAAAGCGCGGCCGCCAGAAGAAAGGCCCGACGGGAACGGAATACGTTGTCCGAAAGCCAGGGGACCACAAGCACCAAGGGCAACGGTCCCAGCGACATGATGGAAATGCTCAATCCGGCGGCTTCACGACTCAATCCGTTGGCCTGCATCAGATATCCGCCCCACCACATGGTGACCAGCGCGAACATGTTGCCGATGACAAACATGAACCACAGAAAGATCAGCCAGAACTGCTTCATGCGCAGCACCACGCCCGCGCCTTCCTTCAGGGAACGAACGTTCTCCCGAATCGAAGGAATCCGCACTGCTTCCCCCACTGAAGGACGACGGAGCAAGATCAGCAGCGCAAAACCCAGAAGCACCGTAAACGCTCCGGCCATGAACAACGCTCCGCGCCATCCGGCCAGACCGGTAAGGGCCACCAGCGGACTGGCCGCCATAAGCGTGCCCACCGCGTCGCTGCATGTGAGCACCGCGCTGTAGCGGGCGTAATCGCGAGACGGCACCCTCAACGCGAGGATCTTGTAGGCGGGAATGTTCGCGGCCAGCGTCAGACCGAGCAGAAAACGGCAGGACACGGCCGAGGCCAGCCCGTCGCAGAACGTAAAGGCCATGCACAACAGCCCGGCGAGCACCTGATAGAGGGCCAGCGTTTTACGCCCTCCGATGACGTCGGCCAGCATGCCGGAAGGAATCTGCGTCAGCGCGTATCCCAGCATGGTCGACGAACTGATGAGACTGAACGACGCGGCGTCCAGAGAGAAATCCCGCATGAGATCCACGGATAACACCGCGGGGCACACCCGGTGAAAAAAGCTGACCGCGTACCCTGCGCACAGCAGCGACAGAACGGCCAGCGGCGAACGAACGCTCAACGATATCCCGGCCATGGCGAGGCTCCGTAACTGAGATCAAAAGATTCTGAAAAGTCGCGGCGCGGGGCGTCCTGTCAGGCGGACGCCCCGTCGAACGACTCAGCGAACGGTGTAGGCGTCGGGATCTTCAAGAGCCTGATAGAGCACGCAGCCTTCACAATCCTTGGGATACGGCAGACCGAGCATGTAGCAGATGGTAGGCGCGATGTCGGCCAGCTGCACGCTTCTCTCCATCTCGTAGCCCTTCTTGAAGCCCGGGCCGTAGAACACGGAAAGCGTGTGCAGATCGCCCAGCCCCCAATGATCCGTGGCGAAGAACGCGCCGTGCTGAGAACCGTATTCAGGCCACAGCGTGTAAATGACGTCGCCGCACTGATCGCCGCCCATGCCGATGAGACGCGCGGTTTCCTTGGTCATGCAGCAGGCCACGGGATGCTTGCCTGTGTTGGGATCCACATAGGCGTACAAGGCGTCGATGATCTCGCGCTGCACCTTGTAGTAGTCCTCGTCCTCGACGATGCCGCCGGGATACTTGCTCTTCAGGTTCACATACACATAGCAGGTGCGCTGCGGGAACGCCTTCGACTGCTCAATGATGGGCTCCGCGTTGGCCTTGAGCATGGCCTCGGCCTGAGCCTTGCCAAGGTTCTTGATG
>CALUUX010000007.1 GCA_944324085.1 uncultured Mailhella sp.
CAAACTCTCCAGTTGAAAAGTATTTGATTCAGAGAACATAAAGTTCTCAAATCGAACTCAAAGCTCTATTTCCCAACTCGCTCTTCACTTGTCAAAGAACCGCGCCGCTCTCTCGCGGCGGTGTTGCGTTATGCAACTTTTCGTTTCTCCTGTCAACAACTTTTTTCAAAGTTTTTTTCAGGAAGTCGCTTTCGGCGACGCTCTCGTTTGAGCCGCTGTGCCTCAGCGCGTTTTCGAGTTATGCCCATTTAGCCCCGTCTTGTCAAACACTTTTTTCCATTTTTTCGTTTCTTTTGTATTTTTCACTCTAACAAGCCGAAAATACGGCACAAAAAATCGAGCGAAGAACGCTCTCCGCTCGATTTTTTGTGCCGTATGCAGCGCGCTGACGTTCAAGATCCGCGTTTTACCGTCTTTCCCACGGCAAAAGCTCGGGCCACAAATTCCCCGACGCCGTAATATTCCTTTGTCAGCGGAGCGAAGGACAACGCGTCGATGCGAGAAGGATCCGGCAGCCCCTCAGGAGTGAGACAATCCTTGTCCACCTTTACATCCATGATCTCCCCGACAAACTGAATATGGGAACCGAGTTCCAGCTTGTGGCGCAGCAACAGCTCCAGCACAACGGGGCACTCCGCCACAAAAGGCGCGTCCACATGTTCCCCAGGCGTGGGCGTCAAGCCAAGGGTTCGGAATTTGTCCTCCTGACGACCAGACACCAGACCGGCGAAATCCACCTGTCCGACCATTCGCCGGCTGGGCACGCTTACCGTAAACGCGTCCCTCCGTTGAAGAGCCTGACAGGTCCATGTGGATCTGCGCAGCGAAAGGGAAAGACAAGGCGGCTGAGAACAGCTTATCCCGCCCCAGGACGCCGTCATGATGTTCGGACGCCCTTCCGCGTCGTACGTTCCCACAAGCAGGACGGGAGTTGGACAAAGAAAGGCCTGCGGGCCAAGTGAAATCAACATGAACGCCTCGAAAACTAAAGGGGCTGGAAGGCCCATACGGCCCTTCCATAATAAACGGTTGGCCAATCGGCTTCCGCCACCAGCCTTAAAGATTCAGCGACGTCCTGACGTTCCGTTCGCAGCTCATAGCCGTTGGCGGTCAGGAACACCCTGCGAAAACGCAGACCGCCGTCTTCAATCACCGCCACCAGCGCGCCATTTTCCGCGCGTTGCTCGCGCGCCACCGCCACCAGCGCGCCGACGTTCAGAACGGGAGCCATGCTCGATTCCAGCATGCGGAAAATCTCCACGCCGTCTCTGAGAAACTCCAGCGGAAAAACCTGCGATCCGATTTCAGGAAACGATCCGTCTCCCGCCCTTACGGTGCTGTGCACGGGCAATTCTCCAGGCCTTCCCCGTTCCAGGGGAAGAGGCGGAGGCTGACGAAGACTTGGCGGTTCTTCGCGGGACTCATAGCTCTGTCTGGCGTCGGTCATGAACACGGGAGGTTCTCCGAAGCGCAACCAATCCATGCGCACGTTAAAAAGATCAGAAACCCGCACGCACCAGGACAGAGGAATGCCGCCCCTTTTTTTGGCCTCCGATATGCTGCCCTGCTGCAGGTTGAGCAATTCGGCCAGTTCCGCCTGCGTCCGCCGCCGGGACACAAAAAGCATCCTGGCGTAAACGGCGTCGAACTGATCCATCTCCAAACGTTCCATGCGGCCTCTGTCCCTCTACTTGATGGGCTGAAGCAGCGGACTGTCCGGCGTAAGCACCATGCGAGTATTTTCGCCCAGAGACTTGCGAAGGGCTTCCAAGCCGCGCTGGAAGGAAAAGAATTCCGGAGAACGGGAAAACGCCTCGGCGTAGATGCGGGCGGCTTCGGCGTCGCCCTGACCTCGGAGCACCTGCGCCTGCTTGTTCGCCTCGGCGAGAATGACCGCACGCTCCTTATCCGCGCCGGACCGGATCTTGGTGGACTCCTCCGCGCCTTCCGACCGGTACTGCGTGGCCTGACGTTCGCGTTCCGCGCGCATGCGATCAAAGATGGCGCGCTGGTTTTCCGCGGGCAAATCTGTGCGTTTAATGCGCACGTCCACGATTTCGATGCCGAACTCCTTCATCTGCTGGGACGCTTTTTCCGTCACCGAATCCATGATGGAGGTTCTCTCGTCGGCCACGACCTGGGTCAGCGTGTGGCGGCCGATATGCGCGCGAATCTGCGAATAAATCACCGCGTCAAGACGCGCCTGCGCGTTATGTTCGGTGCGCATGGTGCGATAGAACCGAAGAGGGTCGACGATTTTCCAGCGGGCGTAATTATCCAGCACGATGGATTTAAGATCGCTGGTCAACGCTTCGGCGGGACGCGCGTCATAGTCAAGAATCCTGGCGTCGAAATACACCACGTTCTGAATAAAAGGCAGTTTGACGTGAAGGCCGGGCCGATACACCTTATCCAGCGGATGGCCAAGCTGAATGACCAACGCCTGCTGCGTCTGGTTGACGATAAAAAGACTCTGCTGCAAGCCCACGATCACAAGCGCGAGCAGCGCTACAACGATAACGGGTTTCATTCCCTTCATTTCTGCGCTCCTCCTTTCACGACGTCGCCGCCCTTCCAGCTGTCGAGAGGAAGCAGGGGAAGCACTCGGGCGCCCGTATCGGAGGGCAGCACCAGCTTTTCCATGCCGGGCTTGCTCAGAATATCCTCAAACGTTTCGTACATCATGCGTTTTTTCGTCACGTCCTCAGCCTTTTCGTACTCGGCGAGCACGGAAAGAAAACGTTGCGCTTCGCCTTCGGCCTCGCGCACGCGCGTTTCCTTATAGGCTTCGGCCTTATTGATCATTTCCTGCGCCTGGCCCTGCGCCTTGGGCAAAATGTCGCGGCGATAGGCTTCGGCTTCATTGATGCTGCGCTGCTTGTCTTCGCGCGCGCTGGCCACGTCCTTGAAGGAATCGCTCACTTCCTTGGGCGGCTGCACGTCCTGCATCTGCACGGCCACCACCTGCACGCCCACCTGATAACGATCAAGAATGCGCTGAAGCAGATCGGCCACGTCATGCTGAATCTGCACGCGACCGTCCGTCAGCGCGGAATCCAGCGTGGTCTTGCCGATAACTTCGCGCATGGAAGATTCGGCCGCGCGTTTGACCACCTGATCGGGACGAATGACGTTGAACAGGTAATCCACCGCGCCGTCCGGCTTGATCTGATACTGAATGTTGAACTGCACGTTGATGATGTTCTCATCGCCCGTGAGCATGGCCGATTCCTCATTCACCGCCTGAACGCGTCCCTGCTGGAAAACGCCTCCCACGGACTGAGCGCGATAGCCCACGGCCGTCTGACGCACCTGGGAAACCTTGGGCTTGTATACGGTCTCGATGGGATACGGCAAATGAATATGCGGGCCAGGAGCTTCGGTGCGCACGTATCGGCCAAAACGAAGCACGACGCCGGATTCGTCAGGCTGCACGATATAAACGCCGGAAAGCGTCCAGACCACCAGCGCGCCGAGAATAAGCCAGCGCAGCTTCGGCAGACCGTCTATCTGCGGCATTTTTGGCCATGAAAAGGATGGACGCCCGCCCCGCGAAGGTCCGCCGCCCCGTCCGCTCTTTTTGTCATCATTATCCTGCGGCTCATCACGATGATCGTCGTGACCGCCCCAGTTGCCCTTGCCGGCGGAACCCCAGCCGTTTTTCTGCTGCTGTTGCCGCTTTTCCTGTAATTTATCCCAGTCCCAGTTCATAATAAGAGCAAATTATGACACGTTCTTTGCGGGGTCAAGGCGCAACTCGACATTATGGCGCAAGGCTTTCAGGAAAAACGCCGTCCAGGAAGGCGACGCGGTCAGATTTTTCTGCCGATATGGCGAACATGAGAAAAAAAAGCTTGACGGTCATACTCGTTTCACCTATGTTGGCGGTTGTCGGGCGCTCGTGGCTCAGCTGGATAGAGCAACAGGCTACGAACCTGTGGGTCGGGAGTTCGAATCTCTCCGGGCGCACCACTTCGATATCTGGAAGGCTTACCGCTATGGCAAGCCTTTTTTCTTGCCCATCGCAAAAAAGGCTAAAAAAACGCTTGACGTTTTGGCAAAGGACGACTAGTGTCCTTTCTCACCGAGCGCTCGTAGCTCAGCTGGATAGAGCAACAGGCTACGAACCTGTAGGTCGGGAGTTCGAATCCCTCCGGGCGCACCATAAGAAAATAAAGGCTTATGAGCAATCATAAGCCTTTTTTCTTACCCTTTTCCCGCCCCATCCCTTGAAGCCACGTTCGTTGCCGACGGCAACGTTACGCGCGTCGCTCTTCGCCGGCGTCCATATGTCCCGAGAGTCTCCCTGCCAACGAACGCTTCGACGCTTGCTTGAAACGCTTTTCCCCTGGGACTCCGCCGGGACGCCGCGCGCCACGCCCATTTAAAACGCCACGCCGGCGTCGGATATCGTCAAACGACTTCTCCGCCGCCGGCCATGGCTCGCGTTCACCCCGTTCATGAGGCGTGCGGCTGACTCTTTTCGCTGAGAAACTGGATGATCCTGTTGCGCAACGCGTAATAATCAGGGTGTTCAATAATGGTTCCGCGCGTCCTGGGGCGAGGAATGGTAATGGGAATCGTCTCCCTGATTTCCGCAAAGGGGCCCGCGCTCATAAGAAGAATGCGATCCGAAAGCAAAATCGCTTCGTCCACGTCATGCGTCACCATGAAGATGGTCACGCCGGTGTCATTCCACATTCTGATCAGCTCGTCCTGAATCGTTCCCCTGGTCAGCGCGTCAATCTGGGCGAAAGGCTCATCCAGAAGCATCATGGGCAGACGCACCGCAAACGCGCGGGCCAAGCCGCAACGCTGCTTCATGCCGCCGGACAACGCCGATGGGTATTTATTTTCCGCCCCCTTCAAATTGACAAGTTCCAAATAGTGCTGAACCCGTTCATGAATTTTACTTCTGTTCCAGTGAGGATAGGCGGCCTGCACGGCAAGCCGGACGTTTTGATAGACCGTCATCCATGGCATGAGGGCAAAATTCTGAAATACCACCATGCGATCCAGACCGGGCTGACTCACTTCCCTCCCCTTCAAACGAACAACGCCCTCGTCGGCGTTGTCTATCCCGGCGATGATATTGAGCAGCGTAGACTTGCCGCATCCGGAATGGCCGATGACGGAAACGAATTCCCCCTCATTAATCTGCAACGATACGTTGCTAAACACGCAATAGGGCGTCTTCGTTCCAGGAACCACATACTTCTTGCCGACGCGATCTACTTCGAGAAGCGGTACCATGACATTTCCTTGCGCAACGCGCGATCAATCGGTGTAGGCCAGACGCCTGGCCAGCTTGCTGAACATCCAGTCCACGATCACGCCGACGACGCCGATGGTGAGTATGGCGAAAATGACGCTGGGCAGTGAAAGGTTGTTCCATTCATTCCACACAAAGTACCCGAGCCCCAACGATCCCAGCAACGCCTCGGCCGGAATGAGCGCCACCCACGCGCTGCCCATGGATATCTTCAGTCCGGCGACGATGGCCGGGCCGGCGGCGGGAAGAATAACCTTGAAAAACTTTTCCGAGGGCTTCATCTGAAGAATGGAGGCCACGTTAAGATATTCCTTGCGAATGTTGCCCACGCCGAAGGCCGTGTTGGCCAGCGTCGGCCACAAGCTGGCCATGAAAATGACGAAAAACGCCGTCAATTCGCTGTCTTTGACGGAATACAAAAGAAGCGGCATCCACGCGATGGGAGAAATGGAGCGAAGAATCTGAATGTACGGATTGACGGCGACAAACAAGGTGTGGCATCGCCCCAGAACGACGCCCAGCACCACGGCCACCACGGACGCCAGCGCAAAACCGGAAACAAGCCGCAACAGGCTGTACCCGATCAGTATGGCTATTCCCTTGTCGTTAGGCCCCGCGTCATACAGAGGATCGCGAAGGAACTCCCAGGAGACCACAGCCACCTCTCCAGGCGTGGGCATGTCTGAATTCTGGGCCAACAGCTGCCACAACAGCAGAAACAGAATCGTGAGCAGCAAGCATATCAGGCAGGATTTGCTATTCATAACGCACCTAAAAAAAGCATGCGGGACAAAAGCCGGAAACGCGTCCAGCTTTTGTCCCGACGTTTCGCCACAGACCGCGTTCCGCGGCCGTCGACCCAAGAAGCTACGTCTTCCGAATGGCGAAGGTAGCAAGATATTCTTCCGGACGGTCCGGATCAAACTCCTTGCCCATGATGACGTGCTTTTTGTACGTCGTCGCAGGAGCCTCAAAACCCATTTCCTTCATGACGGAAGCGCAGTCCGCGGCGAGGAAGACCTGTTCGGCAATGCCGCGATAATCCACGTCGCCCTTGAGATAGCCCCATCGCTTGAGCTGCGTGAGTATCCATACCGCCATGGAGTCCCAGGGAAACGGATCAAAGTTTATGCGCTCCGGCACATGACAGACATTTCCCAGTCCGTCGGGAAATTCTCCGGTAAGCACCTGTTCCACCACTTCCACCGGCTGATTGAGATAATTGCGCGGCGCAATGGCGCGGGCTATCTCTTTTCGATTGGCCGGGTCGGAGCTGTACATGGTGGCGTCAATAAGCGCGCGGAAAATCGCCTTAAACGTATTGGGAGCTTCTTCCGCGAACTTTTTGGAAGAGGTGAACGCGCAGCACGGATGTCCCGGCCAGATATCGCGCGTCAACATGAAAATGAAGCCGGCCTTTTCATACACGGCCCGCTGATTGAAGGGATCCGGAGACAAAAAACCGTCGATATTGCCGGCCTTCAGATTGGCCACCATCTCCGGCGGCGGCAAAATGCGTATGTGCACTTCCGTATCGGGATTCACGCCGCCTTCGGACAAGTAATAACGCAACAGCAAATTATGCATGGAATAGTCGAAAGGAACGGCAAACACGAATCCTTTCATATCCTTGGCGGAACGCACATCCTTATGATCCATGCGCAAGGTGATGGCCTGACCATTGACGTTTTCCAACGCGGGCGTGAGAAACGGCATTTTGGGAGAACCGAGCCCCAGCGTCATGGCGATAGGCATGGGGGCCAGCATCTGCGTATAATCCGTCTGTCCGGAAACCGCCCAATCGCGGATCATGGCCCACCCGGACGCCTTGTACGGCTGCGCTTCCGTAAGACCGTATTTCTTATAAAAACCCATGGGATGGGCCATAACTATGGGCGTGCCGCACGTAAGCGGCATAAAACCTATCTTCACATCCTTCTTTTCAATGGGGCCGATGGCGTCCAGAGCCATGGCCTTGGCGGCGTCCAGAGGAAAGACGCTATTGATGACGGCCATGGCGGAACCCGCGCCCAACATCTTCATGAAGGAACGGCGGCTCACCTCGTTGCCGCCGAAAATTCGACGAACCACAGAACTTTCCACGGCCCTCAACATGGCGGATTCACCGTCCGCGGGCGACGAAGTCGAAACCGCGGCGTGATCATGGGCCAGAGAACTGGAAGAACTGAACGGGTCGGCGAGACTGGCCGGCCCCACAAACTTCTGAGACATAACAGCATCCTCGAACGTAAATCATACCAACACAGTCACCGCCGCTCCCTACCATTTCTTGTAGGGAAGGAATTTTCCGTTAAGCGTGACCACCACACGATCGCCGTGGGGATTCTCTTCTTTCTGGATATCCATAGTGAAATCAATGGCGCTCATGATGCCGTCGCCGAATTTTTCATGAATGATTTCCTTTATGGTTCCGCCGTACACCTGCATGATTTCATAAAAACGATAAATAGGAGGATCCGTGGGAACGATGACCTCCGTCCCCTTCATGGGACATTCCTGAAGAGCTTCGGCCACCTCACCAGGCAGTTCCAGAAGCGTCACCGCTTTTTCCGCCTGCTCGGCCGTCATGCTGTTCTGTCCCAGCAGCGCGGACGCAACCCAGACCGGATGTCCGCCCACATGCGCCGCAATTTCCTCCCAGGAAAGTTTCTTGTTCCGCTTGGCTTCCCTAATCAAACTCGTCGCTTTGGCACGTTCCATACAACGCTCCTTTGAAATGTGATGTTCGCTTCTTTTATTGCAAAGAGCGTGCCAAAAAATATCTATAATAATATCAATATAATAAAAAATACGGTCTCCAACGCCAAGTTCGATATGGAACAAAGAGGAACCATGCGTAAGGCCATATCACAAAAAAAGAACGACCTCCTCGTCAGGCTGACTCAGGCCGATGCCGAAGAAAGCGTCTCTTCAGAAAACGCACTGCCGAACGTAAAATTCCGCGCTCCCGGTCGGCGGAACGGAAGCCTCAAAGAAAAACTCCCGCATGAAGAACTCGCCGCTTCAGCGTTCACGCATGCCCTTCCCAGACGAAGCAGCGGGCAATAGTTTGATTTAAATAAAAAAGCCGCCCCTGCCGGAACCCCGGAACAGAGGCGGCGCGCATGCCGCTATAAAAACATACTGAGGCCTACGGCCGACGTCGGCTTTAAAAGCTCTCCGCTTTGCCTGCGACGCCGGTCGACGCGGTTCGTCAGTTCAATCGGACGGGAAGCCCCGCGGTCAAATCGCCGATATGCATGATGAGCTGGAAGGTGTCGCCGCTGACGGGCATGAACTGAGGAAATTCCAGCACGTTGTCTCCCTGCCGACCCTCGCGGGTAAAACGCTTGATCACCTTGCCGGAGGCGTCCTCCAGCGTAAAGAACACCATGCCGTCCTTCTCGCAGCTGTAAGGCAGCGTGTACAACCCGGTATCGGGATGCCGGCGCAGATCGAGCGCGTCAAGCTCATACCCGGATTCCGTCTTCTTGAGCGGAACCACCACCTGCGGGAATCCATTGGCGGCCGGCAGAGGCTGAACGCCCATACGGGCAAGGCCTTCCTGCACTTCGGGGATGTTCATGAACAACGACCACAGAAGACCGCTGCGGTAGTTCTCCACCATGCTCACGATGGGCAGCTGATCGATGGCAAGATAACTGTTGTCGAACCAGTCGTCCTTGAGACTGAAGGCGTCATACGGGCCGAACGGTCCCCACATCTTATCCTTGTAGTTATCGTAAATGTTCCAAAGCACGCGCATGGAATATTCCGGAGTATAGGGCATGGACGAGAGCGCGGCCGTAGGAGCCACCGTACCCACCTCGTTATACGCGGACTGATACCGATACCCGCCCTTGATGTCGCAGGACGTCAGTCCCCAGAAGCCTTCGCTGAACTGATGTTCAGCCGGTGCGGATTCCAGGGAATACGCGCGGTTCATGAGCGTGTGCGTGATATTGCGCACCATGTAGCCGCGACGCACATGGACGTCAGCCATGCGCCGCGGATCCAGACCGATAAAGGAATAATGCGAAAGGAACATGCTGCCCGCGTAGGCGTTGGCGGCTTCAATGGTGTAGCCGTTGCCGGTCTTGGGCTGATATTCCTCCGTGGAATACCAGAATTGCGCGGCCTCACGGGAAATGGGATGCGTCGGGGAACCGAGCGCCAGCACATAGGCGACCATAGCTTCATTAAAGCCGGAAATCTTCATGCCCATGCCAAAGTCCGCGGTAGGACTCCAATGCCAGTACAGACCGTTGTTCTCCGAACGGGTAAACCAGTGCCAGTCCACGTCCTGCCACAGCTCGGTAACGCAGTCGCGCAAAGCCTTCTCCTGATCCGTGTCCGCGGAAAAGTACGCGCGGGCGATAAGCAAGCCCTGCATCATGAAGGCCGTTTCCACAAGATCGGCGCCGTTGTCCTGTTCTCCGAAGGAAATGGTCTTGCCCGTCCGCCCATCGAGCCAGTGGGGAAACGCGCCATGAAGATTCTTTCTGTCCGTCTTGTCGCGCAGGAAAGTAGCTATTCTGAGAACGCGTTCCACCGCGTCCTGACGGGAAATCCACCCCCGTTCCGCCGCCACCACAATAGCCGCCACGCCGAAACCGGAACCGCCGATAGTGGCCTGTCCGCTCTCCTTATTGCGGCTGTCCTCATAGGCGAGTCCAGATTCCGGGAACGTATGCTCCCACATGTAGCGGAACGCGTCGTGCTGCAATCTGTCGAGAAGAAGCCTGTCCCTGACGAACGCGTCGTCGGGTTTGAACTCATCCAGCGCGGCCAAAGCGGGCTGCGCGGCTTCTGGTTTCTGCACGGCGGCCGCTTTCTGCTCCTGGGCGGCAAACGCGGCGCAAGGAAACAAAAGAACGGCAAAAGCCACGGCCAGAAAAACACGTTTTCTCAGATTCATAACCATCCACCGAGGTTGAGGGCATCTCTTTCCGCAGACGTTTCCCCAGGAAACGCTCCGAAAGCAGAGGGGGAATCCGCTTCCCCGAGACACATAACTAGCCGTAATTTCTCCGCCGCGCAAGCAGATCGCCGGCGTGAATCCCAAAGCGGGACGGCTGCACCTTTCACCTTAACGCTTCTTGCGTCGCCGTGGGAGTAAAACAACAAAAAAGGGGAACCACCGCAGTGGCTCCCCCATATTCGCTATGTGGAACAGCTTACGCCTGAGCTTCGGCGGGCGCTTCCGCAGCAGCCTGCCGGGTCAGTTCGATGATGGCCATCGGAGCGCAATCGCCGCGACGGGGCATCGCCAGCTTCACCACGCGGGTGAAACCGCCGGGCACGCCGGCGAAACGAGGAGCGATGTCGTCAAACAGCTTCTGCACGAGCTGATGGCTGCCCAGTTCGCGGTAAGCCTGACGACGGGCGGCCACATCATTGCGACGAGCCAGAGTAATGAGAGATTCGACCACACCGCGCAGCTCCTTGGCCTTGACCTCGGTGGTGCGAATCCGGCCGTGCGTGAGCAGGGCCTTGGACATATTGCGAAGCAGAGCCTTACGATGAGAAGGATTTCTGCTCAGTTTCTTACCAGAGTTGCTATGCCTCATGGTGCTGCTTCCTCTTCCATTCCTGGTATTTCTTATCGAAGGAGTCGACCTTCATGCCGAAATCAAGGCCCATGTCGAGAAGA
>CALUUX010000008.1 GCA_944324085.1 uncultured Mailhella sp.
GCTTCCACGTCGGCTATCTGACGCTCGACCTCGGCAAGCCGGGCCTCGGCCTCCTGCTTGCGTCTGGCCAGATCGTCCATTTCCTGAACGATCTCTTCACGGCGACCCGTGAAAAACTTTTTGATGATTTTGCCCGCCGCGTACCAGATGATGCCGACAAAGATGGCGGCGTTGATCACGCGGAGCAGAAAGTCCCCCCACGGCAGGGAGTGCCCGTCGCTCGCGGACGCGATCTGGCAGGAAACAAGTACCAGAGCGCAGGCCGTCACTATTCCATAGATTCTTTGCACGCCGTTCTCCTTGCTGCGATGATGCTATCCAAGCATGGCCTTGAGGGCAACCTGAACAAAATCGCCCACTCTGCCGTCCAGCTCGCGCCTGGCTTCCGCGCCCTCGGCGCGCACGCGCTCGGCGGCGGCTCGATGGATGGCGCGGGCCTCATCCCCCGCCTCATTCAGACGGGCCTGGGCGGTCTCTTCCGCGGCGAGTTTCACGCTCTTGCGCAGCGTCGCCACGTCCGCGCGAGCCTTTTCGATGCGGGCGTTGTAACCTTCCATCTTGAGGCCGGCTTCGCTCTCCAGAGAGTCGGCCGCGCCTCTCACTTCGTCATTCTGCGCACGACGACGGGCAAGCACGCCGCGCACCGGACGAACGATGAGGTAATTTATGATCGCAAGCGCGATCAAAAAATTCACCAACTGAATCAGGAGGGTTATATCAATATTGATCATTCCGAGAACCTCCAACCGAAGCTGTAAAAAGGGGGCCACTCTGCCGTTTCATTCTAAGCCCCCAAAGTTCTGCGCTCCTGAATTATTGGGAGTAGAATCATTTTTTTAGCTACCTCGTTTTTCAGCCTTTGTCAAAGCCGAGTGTCTTTTTTTTCAAGAAATAAAGAGGTTCCGCGAAGTCTTTTGCACAAAAAGTTACAAAACTCGCAGACGGAGCATATCATATTGGAAAGCCTCTTTCTTTTGCGAAAAACAGGCAGAAACCGCCTCCCAAAAGGTCGAACGCAGCTCTTCCATTTCTTATTTATTCACACTTTCGACAAAGGAAAAAATAAATAAAATTCTGATCGAACTTTTTTTCACGACGTAAAAACGCTTCAAAACCGACGATACTCCCAGTTCTTTCCGCAAAACGAGCGTCAAATTTCTGGCAATCGTCTCCCGGCGCATGTCGGGACACGCCCCGTCACCGGCGTCCGCGACTCCCCCTTCCGGATGCCCTCATCCGAGCGCGACGCTCTTTCCAGGCCTGAAGCGTCAATGCAAAACGCGGCGAAAACGCTCCGCCCGAAAGCGACGTCCAAAGTCTGCAACGCCCGGCGAGAGCAACGCGGACGGCGCAAATCCGCGCCTTCTTCTTTCGCGCTTCGCGAAAACGGAACGCCGGTCAGCTCTTGAACACGAAGCGGCGCATGGAAATGCTGAGCACAATGCCTACCAGCGCGCAGTTGACCACAAGAGCCGTGCCTCCGTAACTGATAAAAGGCAACGGCATGCCGACCACGGGCATGAGTCCCACCACCATGCCGATATTAACGACGATCTGCCAGAAAAAATAAAAAAATATGCCCGCGGCCAACGTGCTGCCGAAGCGATCCTTGGCGTCGCGCACGGTGCTGTACATGGCCATGAGAAAAAGACAGAACAACGTGACGAGCGTCATGCATCCGGCGAATCCCCATTCCTCGCCAAGCACCGCTATGGCGAAGTCGGTGTGCTTCTCCGGCAGAAAGCGAAGCTGGCTCTGCGTGCCGGCCAGAAAGCCCTTGCCGAACATTTCTCCCGAACCGATGGCGATCTGCGACTGAATGATGTGATATCCCGCGCCTCTCGGATCGCGCGTGGGATCAAGGAAGGTCAGGATGCGCTCCTGCTGATAATCGTGGAGCACGAACCATCCCAGAGGCATGAGCAAAGGAATCACCAGAAGACAGACCCGAAGCACCCGCCACTTTACGCCGTGAAAGAGTACCATGCCGCCGAGCAGCACCAGCACCGTGAGTCCGGAACCGAGATCCGGCTGCTTGGCGATGAACAAAAAAGGAACGAGTCCGATGGAGAGCACCTGAGCGAGTCTTTTCCAGCCCAGGGATTCTCCGTCGCGGCAGAGGGCCTTGGCTCCCATCATGAGCACGGCGAACTTGGCCAGTTCGCTGGGCTGAAGATTCATGACGCCAAGATCGATCCAGCGTTTAGCGCCGTAGACCGTTTTCCCCACAATGGGCACGAGCAGAAGAAGAAACAGCACGATGACGTAGCACGGCACGGCCAGACGCTCTATGCGGCGGTAATCGACGAGCATGCACGTCACCATGACCGCCAGCCCTATCATGCCCCACACCATCTGCCGCTGATAAAACGGAGAAAGCACGAAGCCCCCCTCAATGCGGGATCCGCTGGCGGAATACAGATTCACCATGCCTACGGCAAACAGAAGTATGGTAATGAAAACCAGGCCCCAGTTGATCTGGAAGAACATTCTCCGGTCCGGCATCTGCATGGGGAACCTCGGCGTCAAACGCCGGACGGCGTCCGGCGTTCAGAGGAAAAAGGAATGAAGAGCGCGCCGTTGCCCCTCCGATGCGCGTCGACGAGCGCGGCGGGGCAACGGCTGAATCCTCGCGGCGTTATTTTCCCGAGGCCATTTCCAGATCACGGCGCAGAGCTTCCAGAACGGCGTCCGTCACATGACCGGGCACGGCGCAACGTTCCATGTGATTCACGCCTCGGATGGTGGTGCCCGAAGGAGAGCACACCTTCACGCGCAGGTCGGCGAAGCTTTCGCCGCTCTCCAGCGCGAGACGGGCCGTTCCCTCCATCATGGCCGCGATAAGCTCGCGGGCCACGGGAGCCTTGAACCCCATGGTGATGCCCGCATTGAGCAGACCTTCCATGAAAAGCAGCGCAAAAGCGGGACCGCAGCCCACCAGCGAAGAAAACGCCGGGAACTGCGCTTCCGGAATGATCACGGCCATGCCCATGAGATGGAACATGTCAAACAGAGCGCGGGCGCGTTCCTCGCCCAGCGCGGGATCGTCCAGGCACAGCGCGAACACGCCCTTGCCCACGATCACCGGAAGATTGGGCATGCAGCGGGCCACCGCGCAACGTCCGTCCACGCCGCGGCGCAGTTTTTCCTGAGAAAAAGCGGCCGCCAACGACAACACCACCTTGGACTCGTCCAGCGCGGGACGAATTTCTTCCAGCATGGCGTCCATTTGGTAAGGCTTGACAGCGAGAATGATGACGTCCGCGCGTCTCGCCACGTCCAAGGGAGAATCCGCAAAGACCACGCGATGGTTTTCCGGGTCAAGCCCTTCCACTTTCGCGCGCGTGTGATCATGCCCCAGCAGCGTGAACTCCTTGTGAGGAACGAGTCCCCTGAGAACGCCGCCGCCCATGTTGCCGCAGCCTATGCAACCTATGACTTTCATGAATCACCCTACGATTTCCGTCCGACTGAAGAAAAAGGCGACTTCCCGAGCGGCGGTTTCGGGAGCGTCCGAACCATGAACGGCGTTGGCCTGCACGCTTTCGGCATAGCGTTTGCGGATGGTGCCCTCCGCGGCGGCCGCGGGATTGGTGGCTCCCATGAGCGCGCGATAGGAGGCGATGGCGTCCTCCCCTTCCAGCACGGAGCAGACCACAGGGCCAGACGTCATGTACTCCACAAGATCCGCGTAAAAAGGACGCTCCTTATGCACTTCATAGAAGGCTTCCGCCTGCGCGCGGGTAAGCCGTATCATTTTCATAGCCACCACGCGCAGACCGCTCTTCTGAATCATGGCAAGAATTTCGCCCTGCAGGTTGCGGGCCACGGCGTCGGGTTTAATAATGGAAAGCGTTTGCTGAAGCATGAAATCCTCCGTCCTGGCGTTAGCGGGGCGCGTCTCGCGAACGCCCCGGGAAAAAAGAAGGAGACTGTCGGGCCGCGGGCCTTCTTCCGTCGCGCGGAAAAACGTCGCCCGCGGCGCGAAACGCGCACAAGTCTCTTTCAAAAAACGCGTCCTGCGCGAGGAATCGCCGCGCTCATCGAAGCTCCCGCCGAAAAGAAGGCTTCGTCGCCCTCCATGACGGACGCAAAGAAGACTTTTCCCCAAGCACGCGCCCCACGCTCCGAAAATGGAACGACAACGCTAGTTTTTAAGCGTCTTCAGCACGGGCAGCGTTTTCACGAACTGAAGCGCCAGACGCAGCTGATTGTCTTTGGCAAGCATGGCGCTCATGTCTTCGGCGTCGCTGGCCTTCTCCTCGTCCCTGGGTTCGTCCGACTTGTCCTTCTTCTGCTCGAGATGGCCGCGCAAATCCTTTTCTCTCAGCATGAACGCGGGTTCCGCGGCGTTTTCGCGCGGAGCTTCCCACGCCACCTCAAAGTCAGGAGAAATGCCCTCGGCCTGAATGGACTTGCCGGACGGCGTGTAGTAGCGCGCCACCGTAAGTTTAAGTCCCGCGCCGTCGGCCAGCGGAATGAGATTCTGCACGGATCCCTTGCCGAAGGTGCGCTCGCCGAGAATAAGCGCGCGCTTCTGATCCCGCAGCGCGCCCGCCACGATTTCCGACGCCGAGGCGGAACCGGAATTGACCAGCACCACCATGGGACAGGTCACGTCATCCGGCTGAGCGTGCGCCTTGAACGCGCGCTCGGACGACGCGTCGCGTCCGCGCATGGACACGATGACTCCGTCCTTCAAAAACTGATCCGCCACCTCAATGCTCTGATCGAGAAGACCGCCGGGATTGTTGCGCAGATCGAGCACCACGCCCTTGAGCTCGCCCTTGGCGCGGGCCTTGGACACGGCCTCCGCCAGTTCCTGCGACGTATGCCCGCTGAACCTCGTCAGGCGTATCCACCAGTACCCGGGCTCCAGCTCGCGCGACTTGACGCTGATGAGCGGAATGGCGTCGCGCTTGATTTTCATGGTCACCGGCCGGGAGCCGTTCTTATGCAGCACCTGAAGTTCCACCGTGGTGCCGCGCTTGCCGCGCATCTTGGACACGACTTCGGTCAGCGACATGTCCATGGTGTACTGCCCGTCCACGGCGATGATGGCGTCGCCGGCGCGCAGACCGGCCTTGTATCCGGGCGTGTCCTCGATGGGACTCACCACCATGACCTGACCGTTCTCCACGGTGATTTCCACGCCGACGCCGAAAAATTCGCCGTTGGTGTTTTCCTGCATTTCCTGAAATTCTTTTTCCGACATCAACGTGGAGTGCGGATCGAGATTTTGGAGCATGCCCTTGAGCGCGCCGTCCAAAAGCTCTTTCTGGGAGACCTCGTTGACGTAGTACTGCTCCACCATGTCCAGAATCTGGCTGAAGCGGCGCAAGGAATCATAGTCGTTTTCCGCGCTGACGGCCTTCATCACGCCGCCGCCGGTCAAAAAAGTGACGAGGGCGAGCGCCGCCGTGGTCAGCACACGAATCTTTTGCATGGGAGCCTCCGATTGGGATGGAACATGCGGAACACGATAGAGCCGTTCCCTCCAAAACGCAACGTATTTCCTTGACGTTCAGCAAAGCGGCGCAGCGAAGCGGACGCGTCCTTCCGGGCCGCGTTCGCGGCGTCGCCCATCGCCTTTCAACATTTCATTTGACGAGCGAGCGCGAGCAACGTACCCCTTAAAAGAAAGGGAGACACGCATGAATTTCATTTCCGATCCGCCCGCCTGGCTTGAGCGTTTCCGTCCCGACGACGCGCAGTACGCCGACGCCTATGAAAACACGCCCGCGGAACTTCGCGCCTTGCTCAAAACGGCCATCGCCTTCGCGTTCCATCGCTGGAAGCCGGACCGCGGCGAAACGACGGAGGAAACCCGCAGTCTTCGCGCGGGCTTTGTCCGCAAGGAATCGTCGCGCCCGGCGTCGTGGGTTCTCGCCATGGCGGGAGAAGGGTTCGCCTCCCCCGCCCGCCTTCTCGCCGCACTGATCCCCGCCGTCATCGCGGGAACGCCGCGCGTCTTTCTCCTCTCGCCGACTCCCTTCGCGCCGGCCGTCGCCACGGCTCTGGAACTGGCCGGTCTGGAGGATTCCTTCGTTCTGGCGGACGAACGAGCGGCCGATCTTTACGAAGATCTGCGCGCCTCCTCGACCGACGGGCGCGTCGTCGCGTTTCCCGGAAGCGACGGCTCGCTCTCTCCCGCGCAGAAGGACATGCTGCATCGCGCCGTTCTCGACGGCGTTCCCGTCCATCGCGACGCCGCGGCCCCGAAACTTCTATGCCTGTATCCTTCGCAGACCACCACCCCTCTCTCGGCGGAAGACGTCAAAGCCCGTCTGCGATGGCTGCATCCCGACGCCGTTCTTCTTGACGAGGCGTCCATGGACGCGCGCGCCGCGTTCGCGCCCGAAGGCGCGACCCTTCCGCCTTCCGCGCCGATGACGTTCGGCCCAGGCATGGAGGCCTGCTGGATGAGTCTCAACCCCGAATTTTTCCGCACCCGCACCCTTTCCGCCTTTCTTCTCCAGGAGAATCCCTCATGAGGCAGGACACCATGAAAAGCCTCCGCAATATCGGCATCATCGCCCATATCGACGCAGGCAAAACCACGCTCAGCGAACGCATTCTTTTTTACACCCGCAAGATTCACCGCATGGGAGAAGTCCATGACGGCACGGCCACCATGGACTTCATGCCCGAAGAACAGGAACGCGGCATCACCATCGCCGCGGCCGCTTCCACATGCCGCTGGAAGGACTGGACGCTGAACCTCATCGACACGCCCGGTCATGTGGACTTCACCATCGAAGTGGAACGCTCGCTGCGCGTGCTCGATGGTGCCGTGGGTGTGTTCTGCGCCGTGGGCGGCGTGGAACCCCAGTCGGAGACGGTGTGGCGGCAGTCGGAAGCCTTCGGCGTGCCCAAAATCGCGTTCGTCAACAAAATGGACAGAGTGGGCGCGAACTATTCCGCCGTGCTGGACGCCCTGCGCGACCGGCTCGGCGCGACTCCCGCTCCCGTGACGATTCCCCTGGGCGAAGGCCCGGACTTCCACGCCGTGGCCGACGTCATCGCCATGACGAAGCTCACGTTCGACGAAGACTCGCAGGGCCAGACCGTGGAAACGCTCCCCCTGGAAGGCGACGAACGGGAACTGGCCCTCGCCTGGCGCGAACGACTGCTGGAAACTCTGGGCGACAACGATGACGAATTCATGGAACGGTATCTGGAAGAATCCTTCACCGAAGACGACATTCACGCCGCCCTTCATCGCGCCACGCTCGCGCGCAAGGTCACGCCGACGCTGGCGGGTTCCGCGCTGAAAAACGCTGGCGTGCAGCCCCTGCTGGACGCCGTGGGCCGCTATCTGCCCTCGCCGCTCGACGTTCCCGCCCCGCGCGGCACCACCGCGGACGGCAAGGAGGAACGGGAACTGAACGTCAGTCCCGACGCGCCCTTCTGCGGCCTGGTGTTCAAGGTGCTCATGGAAGGGGGCCGAAAAACCGCACTCGTGCGCGTCTACTCGGGCACGCTGAAAGACGGCGACGTGGTGCGCAACACCGCTCTCAACAAGGACGAACGCATCTCGCGCCTGTTCCGCATGGACGCCGATCAGCAGGAACAGCTCAGCGAAGCGACGTCTGGCGACATCGTCGCCGCGCTCGGTCTGCGCTCCGCCCGCACGGGCGACACCATCGCCGCGCCGGGACTCGACATTCTGCTCGAACGGCTGGAAGAAGTGAAACCGGTTATTTCCATGGCGCTGGAACCCCGCAACGCCGACGAAGGCAAAACGCTGGATGAAGCTCTCGCCCGCTACTGCGCGGAAGATCCCACGCTTGGCGTGACCCAGGACGAAGGTTCCGGCGACCGCATCATTTCCGGCATGGGCGAACTGCATCTCGACGTGGTGCTCGAACGCATGCGCCGCGAATACGGCATCAGCCCTCGCGCGGGTCAGCCGCAGGTGGTGGCCCGCGAAACGGTGCGCGCCACGGGCGAAGGACACGGACTTTTCGATCGCGAACTCGGCGCCGTGCATCATCTGGGCGAGGTCACTCTGACCATGGCTCCTGCCGGTCGCGATCAAGGAAACTCCATCGTTCTCGCCGACAGCGTGGCGCACCCCGCCGATCCCAGGGACGCCTTGCCCAAAGCCCTGACGGACGAGGTGCTTCAGGGCATTTCCGACAGCCTTCTCTCCGGCCCGCAGACAGGCTATCCCGTTCAGGACGTCATCGTGACCGTCACCGCCATCCGGAAGGACGGTGCCACCGCGGCCGGCTGCCGCATGGCCGCCGCCATGGCCGTGCGGGACGCCATGGAAAAAGCGCGCGCCACCGTGCTCGAACCCATCATGAGCGTGGAAATCGTGGCTCCGGAAGAAGCCCTCGGCGCGTCCATCAGCCTGTTCCAGAACTGCGGCGGCAAAGTGGAAGAACTCGGCGAACGTGGCGGCATGCGCTATCTTTCCGGCATCGCGCCCATGCGCAAACTCTTCGGCTTTTCCACGGCCCTGCGCTCCGCCACTCAGGGCAGAGCCGGCTTTACCCTGCGATTCCGTCATTACGATTCCATGTGATCGCTCCGGCGACGCGTCGTTCCACACAGCCGCGGAGCAAAACGCGTTTTCCGCCCGGCGACGTCTGGACGCGTCGCGAAAAACAAAGGCTCCCCACAAAGGAACACTCCGACGACGGGAAGCCTTGACCGCCGCCCTCCGTTCGTCCCAGGCTCCGCCGCGCGGACGGGTTCCGAACGCCACACCAACCTTTCACGCAGGACATCATGAGCGACATCAATCTCTTTACCGCGGCCAGAGCCAAAAAAAGCCTCGGGCAACACTTTCTGCGCGACGAACGCGTGGTTCAGCGCATCGTCGATCTTCTTCGTCCGGAAGAAGGCGACCAGATCATGGAAATAGGCCCAGGTCCGGGCGCGCTCACCGCGCTGCTGCGTCCTCTGCCGTGGAAAACCCTCCTGCTGCTGGAAAAGGACGATCATTACGCCGCCGAACACGCCGCGCGACCTCTGCCCGGTCTTGAAGTCGTGGCCGGCGACGCGCTCGCCTATCCGTGGGAACGCCTTGAAGGACCGTGGAAGATCGCGGGCAATCTTCCCTATAACGTCGCCTCTCCGCTCATGTGGGATATCGTTCGCCGAGTTCCGCACCTCGCCCGCGCCGTGTTCATGGTGCAGAAAGAAGTGGGAGACCGGCTTGTCGCCCGGCCGGGGAGCAGGGATTACGGCGCGCTCAGCGTATGGGTGCAGAGCTTCGTCGAACCACGAAAGGGATTCGTCATCGGCCCGTCGGCCTTTTCTCCTCCCCCAAAAGTGGACTCGGCCGTGGTAGTCTTCGAACCGATCCCCGAACGACGCAGACCGTCCGATCCCGACAGCCTTTCCCGTCTCATCAAAATCTGCTTTCAGCAGCGACGCAAGCAGCTTCAGGGCATTTTGCGGCGCGCTCTGCCCCAGACGTTCACCCTCGACGCGCTCACCGCTCTTGGCATCGATCCCGCGCAGCGGCCGGAAACCCTTGCCGTGGAACAGTTCCAGAAATTGGCGGAGGAGCTTTTTTCCGGAAAAAATCATGCGGAGAAGCCCCGTCTCTCTTGACGATGGGCAAGAAACGTGTACCTAAAAGAAAACCGCATCTCTCATTTTCTTTTCACCTCTGCCCTGCGGCAGAAAGGAGCGCAGTCCATGACCAAGGCCGAACTTATCGCCAAGATAGCCGAACAGGCCGCCATCAGCAAAAACAGCGCGGAACAGTCCCTCAACGCGCTGCTTGAAGCCATTCAGGAAGCCCTCGCCTCCGACGGCAAACTTTCTCTCCCGGGCTTCGGCTCGCTCGTGGTGGAAGAACGCAAGGAGCGCAAGGGGCACAATCCCCGCACTGGCGAAACCATCACCATTCCCGCCGGCAAGGTCGTGAAATTCAGGGCTGGCATTAATCTGAAAAAGCAGATACAGTAATCAGACGGTCCGTATCCCGACCCTCGGGATGCCCGACCGTCAGCCGCTCAAGGAGTCTTCATGCTTATTCATGGTGAAAATGGACATGGCCCCTTCCCCTGGGATCTGCCCCTGTGGCAGCCCGACTACGCCATCTTTTTCGGCGTGCTCTATTCCGTGCTTCTTATCCTTGCCATCGGCATCACGTTGGCATTTGCCCGAGCCATCAAGGACAGCAAGAGCTGCGAGCGCAAGGAACACTAGTCCGTCCTCGCCGACGTTCCGGATGCGGACTCGCATGTGAGCCGCGCCATTCCCGGATATGCCCGCGTATTCTTTTCCCTGACTCGAAAAAGAAAAAACGCCTCCCTGCGTTTTTTGCGCGACGTCTCAGGGGTGATTCCGCGATCTTTCCGCAGAGGCCGGGAACAACGCTAGGAAAACGCGCGCGTCGTCAGGAAGCGGGACGCGATGACTTTTTTACTTTTTTTGCAGGTTTCCCCGGAGTGAGGCACCCCGGGGACTTGCTTTTTGCGGCGAACTGTTTTAGTTTGCATCTCTCCCTGCGCAACAAAGCCCGGCTTTCCGTTTCATTCCGGCGGCCGTGGCGTTCCACGGGGAAGACATTTCCGTTTTTCCTTTCGGTTCACTCCCTGAGAACTGGCGGATCGGACGGAACAAAAGATTCGCTGAAAAGGGGGTGATTTCTGTGCCCGGAGTTTTTCTCAACGAAGACGATTATAATTTCGACATCGCCCTGCGTCGTTTCAAGAAGCAGGTGGAAAAGGCCGGCGTTCTTTCCGAAATGAAGAAGCGCCAGCACTATGAAAAGCCCAGCGTCATGCGCAAGAAGAAGAAGGCCGCTGCCCGCAAGCGCCTCATGAAGAAGATGCGCAAGGTGAACATGGG
>CALUUX010000009.1 GCA_944324085.1 uncultured Mailhella sp.
ATGGACGGCAAGAACACTCTGGAAATAGCCCCATGGCTGTCTCTCTATCCGGGGCTTGCCATCCTCATCACGGTGCTCGGCTACAATCTGCTGGGCGAAAGCCTGCGAGACATGCTGGATCCCAGACTCAGGGAACGCTGACGATCATCCTTCCATTCCCTCGCGCGCCTTTTCCGACGCCATGAAAAAGCCCCCTTCCGGGGGCTTTTTTATCCTGTCTTTCCGCCTCAACGCGTTCAGAGCGTTCGATCGGAATACCAAACAAAATGACGCCAACGCTTTTCTAGCAAGGCTCTCTGTCCGCGACGCGAGAAACCACGTTCGATTCGAACCTAGGACGCATGGCCGTTTCCGCTCGGCCGAAAACGTTCCGAAAACGCCCCCGTTCACTCCGCGGAAGAAAATCGCCTTGCCCGATCCCGTTCAGCAAATCTCCGCTTCGAGCCGTCACCAGCGACGACCATGACCGTAATAGTCATGCCGTTCCTGTTGATGACCGTAAATGCCTCCAGCCAACGCGCCCAGGCCACCACCTATAAGAGCTCCGGTCGTGCCGTTGCCGCCGGTCAGAACGCTCAAACCGCCTCCAACCAGCGCGCCTCCGGCCGCCCCGCTGAGCGCACCCTGCTGAGTCCTCGACATCTGAGTGCAGCCCACGGAACCAAAGGCCAAGGCCCCGACAAGAAGGACAACAACGGAAAAATTTTTCATGGCACTACTCCAAAAATATTCGCTTTACTTGTCTGCCGGGGCCATAAACTCATACCAGAGCACGTCGAACACCGGACGCTCCGCGTCTCCAGGATGCGCGCTGTACCAGTCATCCAGCTTTTTCTGAATCTGTTTCCAGCTGTCGTTTCCGAAAGCCTTAATCCAGGCCGACACAAACGGAGACGCCTCCGTGTTCTGTTTTTCGGATACGAGTTTTTCAATGGCCACCGTGCTGGAAACTCCGTAAAGAAACGCCAGCTTTTCCGAAGTTGTGGAAAGCGTCCACTGCACGCCGGTAAGATCAGCGGGGCCGGCCTTGGTCGTAAACGCGGGAACGACAAGCCCGCACACCAGAGCCACGACGCATACGCCCTTAAGAAAACGAACTTTCATAGGCAATCCTTTCTTTAGAAAAAGGCTGATGCACAAAAACGAAACGAGTCCTCAGATATGCGCCGGACGACGCGGATCGGGGCGAGGGCCGCCAGGTCTAGGCGCAGGACGCGGGCCTCCGGGACGCGGAGCGGGACGTCCGGGTCTGGGCGCGGGGCGAGGGCCGGGTCTTCCCGGCCTGGGAGCCGGACGCCCTGGATGAGGAGCGGGACGTCCAGGTCTTGGCGCAGGACGAGGTCCGGGACGACCAGGCCTTGGCGCAGGACGAGGTCCGGGACGACCAGGTCTGGGCGCGGGGCGAGGGCCTCCGGGACGCGGACCAGGTCTTCCCGGCCTTGGCGCGGGACGAGGAGCCGGTCTGTGAGGAGGATTGCCGCGCTTCGGGCCAGCATGAGGCGGAGCGGCTTCCGCTTCGCGGGGCAGCAACGTCGCCGTCATGCCGACAGTGAGCATGCCAAACATAGAACAAAGAAATGAACGTCTATTCATATCCTTCACCTCTCACGATGCAGACTGAACAGGATCCTTAACCTCGGTCATAGCTCACCCATTCCCGTTATGCAAGAGTCACGCTTCTTACAAGGATAACTATTTTATCCATCAATTCCAGGATATTGTTTTTCTCTCCGCGTAATTTTCCGCCAAAACGATATGTAACAAATCCCTGCGGAAAACGGCAAAACCTTCTCCTTCTCCGACAATGTCCAGAAACGTGAAACAATCTCCACCGCGGGGAAAGAGTACGACAACATTTCGACAGACTCACGTCGTCGCGACCTGCCGCATAAGACCAGCGCTATCTTTCGCCGGGATACCGTTCCATGCAGCCCTGAAGCCACAACGTACCAGCAACATCGTCGCCCACCTGCGGTTCATAGCCATTCAGCACATGTTCCGACGCGTAGAGATACCCGCGCGCCGATCGTTCTCCTTCCCCGGAAAACAACGTCAGAATCCTCAAAAAACGGCGTCCCATAAACAGCACGCGTTCCGTCCCAAGAACGGGAACCTGAAACGCCCACATGCTCACCACCTCCGTCGGCAACAGCACTCCTTTGCCGTGCGCGACAATCACTTCGGGATGAAAGTCGCCGGCCTTTTTATCCGGATGCGACACAAGAAAGGAGTTAAGAGCGGCGTCATAGGCGGCGGTGCCGGGATGAGGAAGAATCTCGTTCACTTTTTTCAAGGACAGCGCCAGTCCCGACAAATGGAATTCCGTCCGAACGCCGAACTGAAGCTGCGGAACATGCTGAAAAAATCCCGCCAGAAAAAACGAAAACGTCGCCCCCGTAGCCAGGGCTCGCGCCGCCACCGCTCCAGATATGCCGTTGGACCAAATATGCGCCTGTTCAATGACGGACGGAACGGGCAAACCTTCCAGCGCGGGATATCCTCCCACGAAATCCGCCTTCCCCTTCCCTTGCGTCATGACAATATGAGAATGAATGCCAATGCCGCCGCTGACGGGCGAAGCCAGCAAAATGACGCTGCTCCCGTCCTTCCGATGCATGACCGGCCCCTGCGCCGCGCTTTTTTCGAACAGCTCCTGCAGGAGCTTCACATATTCCCGACTGCCTCCAGAGAAAAAGGCCGACCACACGTCTCCGAGCCCTTCAAAGTGCTTCCCAAGGAAAGCCGACGAAGGCCCTTCGTTATCCGGAGCGGAATCGCTGGACGTGTTGTTTCTTACGGGAGGCTGCCTGACCGCCGTGCTGCTGTGCATACCTCGACCGCCGAAAAGTTTGCCCAGAACTCCCATACCATCTCCTTTCTCAAACCTTGCCCGGCCGTTGCGAATGGCGGATACGGTCTCCGCGCGACGATTCCAACGTCACGGACGAAACTCGCTCCCGTTTTTCACAAGGCTCGGAGCGTCATATTTCCATATATTACACGGCGGAAAGAAGACAGGCAAGAACTTTACCGATGATGCCGCAACGCGCGCAGACTGAGCCATACTCCCATAAGATTGAACACTCCAAACAGCAGCAGCGTATACCGCATGGCGTGCAAAAACGTGCCTGACGTTTCCGGAGTGACGGTTGAGTCGCCCATAAACAAGCCTATCATGCAGGCCATGACAATATGGCTCACCAGTCCGCCCATGGTGCGAAGGCATCCCAGCAATCCCGACGCCACGGACAAATGCTCCTTGGGAACGTTGCCGAGCGTCGCCGCCATGTTGGGAGCCGCAAAAAAACCCGCTCCCGTACCCAGAGCAGCCTGACTCAGGGCCACCTGCCATACGGGACTGCCCTCGTCGAGCAACATGAGGCTAAGTATGCTCAAGCCGCATAGCGCCATGCCCGACGTGGACACGATGCAAGGATGATATCGGTCGGCAAGTCGCCCTGCGACGGGAGAAAAAAACGTTTGGAACAAGCTCTGCGTCATGAGAATCATGCCTGCGTGAAACGCGTTCAGCCCCAGCACCTGTTGCAGATACAGCGAGAAGAACAACGACAACCCCATGAACGAGCCATAATTAATGAACACGGCGGCCATACCGTCGGGAAGTCCCGGCACTTTGGCCAACAATTTAAGATCAAGAATGGGATCGGAAGACGTCCACTCCCTGCGGACAAAACACGCTAAAATCAAAACCCCGACAGGCAACATGGCCGTCACGGCAGGATGCAGGAACGTGCATGTAGCCCCCATGGTCACGCAAAACAGTCCCCCCGCGCCAAGCAACGCGCTTATTCCATCCAGAGAACGTCGATCTCCTTCCCTCTCCTGTTCGGGAATGACATGATGGAGAAGCGCAAGTTCCACCAAACCGAGCGCGGCGATGAGAAAAAACACCGAGCGCCACCCGGTCAATTCCGTCAGACCGCCGCAAGCCAAAGGGCCGATGGCCAGTCCAAGGTACACCGCCGACACCACAATGCTTATCACCTGACCGCGGATATGGGGAGGCGCGAGCACAACGCTCAGCGTCGTCACGGCGCAGGAAATGGTCGCCGCCGCCACGCCCTGAGCAAAACGCAGGGGAATGATAACCTCCATGGCCGGAGCGAGTCCCATGAACACGCTGAACAGGCAAAAACACCCCACGCCCGCCAGCAACGTACGCTTCACGCCGAACATGTCGGCAATGCGCCCGCTCAACATGTGCGAAATGGACTGGCCGAGGTTATAACAGACCATGACGAGAGAAAGCATCACGGCCGGAGCTCCCAGAGACTCCCCAATGGATGGCAGTATGGCGGCCACGCCGCTCATAAGAAAAGGCGCGAACAGATTTCCTGTCCACAACGCGGCGATCACCGCTTTCAAACGTAAGGATAACGGTTGTTCAACGCTGGCCATGGCTAACCTCCCGGCCCTAACCCTATGCCAAAGCGCAGCGTGAGGAAAGAAAACAAAACATTCTCGTGAAAATTATCCCATTATTTTCCCCGTCCCATGGCTCGTCCGGACGAACGTGCCGAGAACACGGCCGTGACGCGCCGCTTTTCCCCTCTTTCAAAAGAAGAATTTTTCTTCTCTCTCTTCCATGACCAAGGCGGTGCCAACCTGTTTTCTTTGTAAGGACGCGCGCGTTCCTAAAAAGAAAGAGGGGCGTTCCCTACAAAAAAGGAACGTCCCTCTCTGACTCTGCGTCTTTTCGGCATGCTCGCCGCGTTTTCCGGCCCCGGCAAAAAGTCAGTTTCCATCGTTCAACGATGACGCGTCACGCCTTTTTATTCCTGTCTTCCAACACTAAAGGAAGAAGTTCTCCTATGGTATGCACGGTGTGGATCTCAATGCGTCGACGCAAGTCGGCGGGGATTTCCTCAAGATCCTTGACGTTCTGGGCGGGAATGACCGCCCGTTTCAGACCTCGCGCCACGGCACCGAGTATTTTTTCCTTAATGCCGCCCACGGGCAAGACCCGGCCGCGAAGCGTGATTTCACCCGTCATGCAGGTATCGCCGCGCACCGGTATCCCGGTCAGCGCGGACACCAGCGCCGACACCAGCGTCACGCCGGCCGAAGGTCCGTCCTTGGGCGTCGCTCCGGCAGGAACGTGAATATGGATATCCAACTTCTGCGAAAATTCGGGATCAATGCCCAGTTCCGCCGCATGAGAACGCGCGTAGGTTACGGCGGCCTGCGCGCTTTCCTTCATAACGTCGCCAAGCTGCCCGGTAAGCAGAAGCCCTCCCTTGCCCTGCATGGTGCTCACTTCCACATGAAGCACCTCGCCTCCGGCCTGCGTCCACGCCAGTCCCAGCGCGACGCCGGGTAAAAGCTCCGCTTCCTTTTCTTCATCCAGGAAACGCGGCGCGCCGAGCAGACGTCCCACAACGGCAGGGGTGACCACAAAGGGCGTCTTTTCCCCTTCCGCCTTGCGACGAGCGAGCTTGCGGCAAATAGAGCCCAGCTGCCGTTCCAGTCCGCGCAATCCGGCTTCCCGCGTGTATCCTCGAATCACGCGGGCGATGGCGCTGTCCCGGAACACGATGTCGTCTTCCTTCAAGCCGTTTTCGGCAATCTGCCTCTTGAGAAGATATTTCCGGGCAATGGCCAGCTTTTCCTGCTCTGTGTATCCTGAAAGATGAATAATTTCAAGACGATCAAGAAGAGCGGCAGGAATGGTGTCCAGCTGGTTGGCCGTACAGAGGAACAGTACCTTGGAAAGGTCGAATTCCAGATTCAGGTAGTGATCGCTGAAATGGGAATTCTGTTCCGGATCCAGAGCCTCCAGAAGCGCGGACGCCGGATCGCCGCGGAAATCGTTGCCGAGCTTGTCTATCTCGTCCAGCACGATGACCGGGTTTCTGGTGCCCGCCTGACGCACGGCCTGAATGATGCGGCCGGGCATGGCACCGATATACGTGCGTCGATGTCCCCGTATTTCCGCCTCATCGCGCATGCCGCCAAGCGATATGCGCTGAAACTTGCGACCGAGAGCACGGGCGATGGAACGGCCAAGAGACGTTTTTCCCACGCCGGGAGGCCCAACAAAACAAAGCACGGGTCCCTTGGAATCGGGATTCAACTTCCGCACGCTTAAAAATTCAAGAATGCGATCCTTTACCTTTTCAAGACCGTAATGATCCTCATCCAGGATTTCAGCCGCCTTCACAATGTCCAGCCTGTCGCGCGACAGCTTTTTCCACGGCAGTTCCGCCAGAAGATCAAGGTACGTCCTCACGACGTTGGCCTCGGCGGAATCGCTGTGCATGGACGCAAGTCGACGGAGCTGCTTATCGGCCTCGCGGCGAGCTTCCGGCGGCAGCGAGGCTTTTTCAAGAGCCTTCCTGAGGTTTTCGTTCTCGTCATCGCCGTCGGAACCGTCGCCAAGTTCCTTATGAATAGCCTTAAGCTGTTCGCGCAGGAAATAATCCTT
>CALUUX010000010.1 GCA_944324085.1 uncultured Mailhella sp.
TCTGTCTGGCAAACGACGCCAAGGCCGCAACGCCGCAAAAAGAAGAAGCGTCGCACACGCCAGGCGCAGGGCCACCGTCATTTCCGGCCCCACTTCGGCAAAAAGAAACTTGGCCGAAGCCGATCCCATCTGCGTCGACGTGATGGAAATCAACAGCATGAACACGCCGAGGTACGGACCGGAAAAACGGGAAAACGCGGAAGATATCACGGGCGACCTTCAGGGACGCGGTTCCACATGAATGACGATCTGCCCCACTTCCGGCAATCTGGAACGGATATCCGCCTCCAGACGCGTGGCGAGGGCGTGCCCTTCTCCCACCGTGGCCGCGTTGGAACGGCAATGAAACGTCACGGTCGTTCCGTCGTCCCCGGTGTAGACGTGAATATGATGCGCGTCAGCGAGAGACGAATTGGCCAGCGCGTCGTTCACGGCCTTGGTCACGGCGTCAAGACTTACCGCCTGCGCGTCGCCGTGAGAACGGCTTCCCTGAGGCTCCATGTGCGACACCACATACGCGACGCCCACGCGCCGACGCAGATCGGTTTCATAGGCGGTCACTTTCTCATGCGCTTCGGAAAGAGGCATGTCGTCGGGAAGTTCAATATGCACCTCCACGTGCATGCCGTCGTCCTGCACGACAAGACGCAGATTGTGGATCATAAGGCCGTGCAGAGAAGCCAGCCTGTAGGAAGTCGCATAGAAATCGCGATGGTTTTCCTCTTCAGGCTCCATGTGCACGGTGGTTTCGGCGTCGGGCAGCACGGCGCGCACCACGTTTTCCAGCATGGTGGAAATCTCATGCGCCATGTCCACGCGAAGATCGGAAGGAACGGACACAACCAGCTCCACAAAATGCCGAGCCCCGCTTTCCCGCACGCGGACGCTGCGCGCCGCATAGGCGGGAGCGTTGGCCGCCAGCGCGGCCCGCACCTGACGAGCCTGATCGCTCATGCCGCCGTCCATCAGGGTGAGCACGGCGTTTCTGGCCATGTTCCAGCTCACCATGAGCACAATGCCAGCCACGCCCAGAGCGGCCACGGCGTCGGCCTTGGTGAGCGCGTGATACAGCAGCGAATCGTGATCGGCGAACGAGGCGAGCCCCACGCAGGTCAAACCGGCGAGAACCACCGCGGACGACCATATATCCGTGGTGAAATGCATGGCGTCGGCCTCAAGGGCCTGCGACTTATGTTCCCTCGCCACACGGCGCAGCATGGCGGAACGACTGACGTCCACCGACAGGGAGATAATGACCACGGCAAAGGCCCACCACGAAGGCTCCACAGGGCCGGCGGCGAAAAAGAGACGTTCCACGGCTTCAATGACAATCCACGCGCACGTGACGACAAGAAGCACCGTTTCCGCCAGAGCGGCGAGGCTCTCCGCCTTGCCGTGACCGTAAGGATGGCGCTCGTCCGCGGGCTGCGAAGAGATGCGCACCGCAAGGCAGGTGATGCCCGCCGCCACAAAATCCAGCGTGCTGTGCAACGCTTCGGAAAGCAGACCCAGGCTGTTGGTGGAAATGCCCGCAATCAGTTTAATGACCGTAAGAAGCGCAGACCAGAGCACGGAAGACACCGCGGCCTTCTTTTTGGCCGCATCGGCAAGAGCGGCTTCCTGAGCGGCGAGCCTTTCCTGCTCTTCTCTTTCCTGTTCGGCGTTCTCCAGATCGGCGAGCGCCGTGTCGTGAATATGGTTGTTGTTCATAAAAATCATCTCGTTATAACTGAATATCCGCCGTCTCATGACAGCGTCATTCTTTTAATAACACGCAAAAACAGAGTCAAGCGTCCGCGCGGGGACTTTTTTCTCCGATTCAGGGAACGAGCGTCAGCATATCGCCCCAAAATCCATGTCCACTGCCGAGTTCATGCGCGACTTTCCATCCAAGAGACGTTTCCGATCGAATCGGTTGCCTTGCTCTTTTAAAACGGCTATCGTTGCCTTCGTTCAACCATCCCCATCAAGGAGTGTTCCATGCCCAAACATATTCTTATCACCGGCGCGACTTCGGGATTCGGCCTGGCCACCGCGCGTCTCTTTGCCGCCGAAGGCTGGCGTGTCGCGGGCACGGGCCGCCGCGCCGAACGCCTCGACGCCCTGCGTCAGGAACTCGGCGACGCGTTTCTGCCCCTTCCCCTCGACATGCGCGACAGAACCGCCGTCATGGAAACCCTGGGCAACCTGCCCGGCGAATGGAAGGACGTGGACGTGCTTCTCAACAACGCCGGAGCTGCGCTCGGTCTCGATCCGGCGCAGGAATGCGACCTCGACGACTGGGACGCCATGGTCGACACCAATATCAAGGGGCTGCTCTACGCCACGCGCGCGGTGCTGCCGGGCATGGTGGCTCGCAACCGCGGCCATATCGTCATGCTGGGCTCCATCGCTGGCAACTATCCCTACGCGGGCGGCAACGTGTACTGCGGTTCCAAGGCCTTCGTGAAACAGTTCAGCCTGTCCCTTCGCGCCGACCTGCTGGGCACCAACGTGCACGTGACCAATATCGAACCCGGACTCGCCGAAAGCGAATTTTCCATCGTCCGCTTCCACGGAGACACCGATCGGGCCGCCAGCGTCTATGAGGGCACCAGTCCCATCACGTCTCAGGACATCGCCGAAACCGTGTTCTGGGTGACGCATCGCCCCGCGCACATCAACATCAACCGCGTGGAAATCATGCCCATCTGCCAGTGCCCCAGCGGACCGCTGGTCAAAAAAGGCATGTAAGAAGTTTCAACGAACGGGGCGGAAGCGGGATTCCCTTCTTCCGCCTTTTTTACCGATCCGCGGAACGCCGACGGACCTGGGACGCTTTTTCCTCGTCCGCCGCCATGCCGCCAAACCGTCTTCATCGTGACAAGGATATCTCGCCATGGAAGAAACCTTTGCCGAAGTCTGGCTCCCTCACTACGTTTCCTACGGCGAAACGGACGCCATGGGCGTAGTGTACTACGCCGAATACATCCATTTTTTTGAACGCGCGCGCGGAGCGATGTGTCGGGAAAACGGTCTCGGCTACGGGAAGATAGAAGAAGCGGGATACATGCTGCCCGTGCGGGAGGTGGAATGTCGTTACCGTTCCCCCGCTCGCTACGACGACCATATCCTCATCCGCGCTCGCATCGTGGAATGGCGCCGGGCCTCGGTACGCTTCCGATATGAAATTTACAACGACGACCGCACAAAACTGCTCTGCGAAGGCATGACCCTGCACGCCGTGGTCAACAGAGAAGGAAAACCGGTTCCCGTGCCGACATGGATCAAGGAAAAACTTTCCGGCACAAGCGTCGACGTCAAAAACGCCTGAGGCGTGTCACGATTCCGCAAGGGGCGCAAGCCCCTTTTCTTTTAGCGCGCCGAAATCTCCCCGATCTGGGGGGGGGGAGGACGCGCCGGACTATGCCATCCCGCGCCCCGTAGCAAGCTCGTCTCTCGTTCCTTCCAGACAATCTCGCCCGTCCCGACGCGTCCTCTCGACGCAAAAAAGCGCGCCACGCCCGCGTCTTTCGCCGTCTCCCACCAGACCTTGTATTGCCTGCCACGTTTTTTTTCTATATATTGCCTGGCAGGGAAAATCATCACTTTCAATCTTTTCGTGAGGCAACCATGAAACGTCTTTCCTGCTTCCTTGCGGCCTTCGCTGTGCTGTGCATGGCCGTCGGCGCCCAGGCGAAAACCTACGTCAACGGCATCGACGCCAACTATCCTCCTTTCGCCTACGTCGGCGAAGACGGCAAACCCGCCGGTTTCGACGTGGATTCCATGGACTGGATCGCCAAGCACATGGGCTTTGAAGTCACCCATCAGCCCATGGACTGGGACGGCATTATCCCCGCGCTCATGAATAAGAAAATTGACATGGTCTGCTCCGGCATGAGCGTTTCGCCCGAACGCGCCGCCGTTGTGGCCTTCTCCGACCCCTATTACAGCATCCAGAAAGTTATTCTGGTGCCCGCCGATTCCAAGCTCACCGCCGATCAGGCCATTCACGGCCCCACCAAACTCGGCGTGCAGCGCGGAACCAACGAACATGAACTGCTTGAAACCAAAAAGGTCGAAGAAAAGCTCAGCTATGAACTGCGCTTTTACGATTCCGCGCCTCTGGCCGTGGAAGACCTGCTCAACGGACGCATCGAAGCCATAGCCCTCGACAGCGCGCCCGCCAACGACGCCATCAACAAGGGCAAACCCGTGAAGATCGTGGGCACTTTCGCCGACGACGATATGTTCGCCGTGGCCATCCGCAAGGACGACAAGGAACTGCTCAACCTCGTCAATGAAGGCTATCGCAAGCTGAAGGCCGACCCCTACTGGAAGGAACTCGAGGCCAAGTACCTCGCCAAGTAATACGCCAAGACCGGGGAGACCGGCCCGCCGGTCTCCTTTTTTATTGCCCGCGCCGCGCCCTCATGCAAGGAAACGCGAATATTGCGGGCCGAACGGCGGCGTTTCGCCACGCCGCGGAAAACGTCTCCCGCGGGATATCCTTTTCATTCACACCCGGGTTCAACAGTGCATATTTTTTCCACCATCATCGAAGCCTTCCCCTATATTCTTGAAGGAACGCTGGTCACCGTCGTTCTTGTGGCGGGCGCGCTGTCGCTGGGCTTCTGCCTTGGCGTGCCCATGGCCGTCACGCAGGTGTACGCCCCAAAACCGGCCGCCATGCTGGTCAGCTTCTATGTATGGTTCTTCCGCGGCGTGCCCGTTCTGCTGCTGCTTTTTCTTTTCTATTACGGCCTGTTCGGCCTCATGGGGCTGGATATCGGCACCATCGGGGCGTCCTGTATCGTTCTGGGCATGACCAGCGCGGCCTACCAGTCCCAGATATTCCGGGGAGCCATCCTCTCGCTTCCCGCCGGACAGCTCAAGGCCGGAAGAGCCCTGGGCATGACCGACCTTCAGACCATACGGCACGTCATTCTTCCGCAGGCGTTGCGCCTGTCCATTCCCGGATGGTCCAACGAATATTCCATCCTGCTCAAGGACTCGGCCATGTGCTTCGCGCTCGGCACCCCCGAAATTATGGCCCGCACGCATTTTGTGGCGTCGCGCACCTACGAGCACCTGCCCCTCTACATCACCGCCGGACTCCTCTATTTCGCCATCACCATGGCGGGCGTGACCCTGCTCCGCCGCCTCGAACGAAAAGCCCGCATTCCCGGCTACAGCAACTCCGGCATGTGATGCCGGGAGACACCATGAACGCCCAACAGAACGACACTCCCATTCTTCGCGCGGAACACTTCACCAAATACCTTACCGGTCGTAAAATTCTCGACGACTGTTCCATCAGCATGCGTCCCGGCGACGTCAAGGTGCTCATCGGCCCGTCCGGCGCGGGGAAAAGCACCTTCCTGCAGTGCATCAACTGCCTGCTCGAACCCGACGCCGGAGAAATATGGCTCGGAGAACGCAAGGTCGACTTCAAAAACACGAGAGAATTGTACGATCTGCGCCAACATGTGGGCATGATATTTCAGGAATTCAACCTGTTTGATCATCTCTCCGCGGAGCGCAACGTGGCACTCGCCCTGCGCAAGGTTCGCGGCATGAGCAAGGCCGACGCCCTGCAACGCGCTCATGTGGAACTGGCCCGCGTGGGCCTTGAAGACAAAGCGAAACTCTTTCCCGCGCAGCTTTCCGGCGGCCAGAAACAACGCGTGGCCATCGCCCGAGCCCTGGCCATGGATCCCACCATTCTGCTGCTGGACGAACCCACGTCCGCCCTTGATCCCGAACTCGTGGGCGAAGTGCTTACCGTCATACGCGATCTCGCGGCGCATGGCATGCCCATGATCATGGTCACGCATCAAATGGAATTCGCCCGCGCCGTCGCCACGGAAATTCTGTTCATGGAAGCCGGCCGCGTCATCGAACAGGGCTCCCCCGAAGAACTCCTCGCGCCCGGCGCGCAGACCCGCACGCAGGACTTCTGCACCCGCCTCTATGAACTGTGCGGAGACGTCGACTCCGCGCAGGAAAGCCGGAACTGATCATGCTCGACCTCATCGACATCAACTTTCTCACCGGACGCGTCATGCCCTATCTGGACCGGGGACTCATGATGAGCCTTCAACTCATCGTTCCCGCGTCGCTCATCGGCGGTTTCATCGGCGTCATTATGGGCGTCATGCGCGTGTTCGGCTCGCCCTGGATGAAGCGCGGCACCGACGCCGTTGTGGCCGTCATACGCGGCGTTCCTCTCACCGTGCAGCTCATGATTCTCTATTTCGGTCTTCCGAGCCTGCCCGGCGTCAAAATCTATCTTTCTCCTTACGCCGCCGCGCTCATAGGTTTCATCGTATGCACGGCGTCGTATCAGTCGGAGTACGTGCGAGGCGCGCTGCTCTCCATCCGTCAGGGGCAGATAAAGGCCGCGCAGGCTCTCGGCATGACGCGCTGGCAGACCATCTGGTCGGTCATCGTTCCGCAGGCCGTTCGCCGCGCTCTGCCAGGCTGCGGCAACGAAATCATCTATCTCATCAAGTACTCTTCGCTCGCGTACATCGTCACCTGCATAGAACTCACCGGCGAAGCCAAAGTGCTGGTCTCGCGCACGTTCCGTCCCACGGAAGTCTATCTCGTGGCCGCGTGTTATTATCTGGTCATGGTGAGCGCGGCCACATGGCTTCTGGCAAAACTGGAAAAGAAACTGGCCATTCCCGGATTCGGCGCGCAGAAATAGCGTCGACGACGCCCGTCCGCGGCGCGCCCCGCTCTTGAACGGGGCGGCTCCACGCGCTACCATGGCCTTCTCGCGGTGACACACGCCGTCAACTTTTAGCCCCGACGCCCATGACTTCTCTCGATCATATCCGCAACTTCTGCATCATCGCCCACATCGACCACGGAAAATCCACGCTGGCCGACCGCATCCTCGAATATACCGGCGTGGTCAGCGCGCGCGAAGCCCGTGACCAGTATCTCGACAAAATGGATCTGGAACGGGAACGCGGCATCACCATCAAGGCGCAGACCGTGCGCATCCCCTATACGGACACGGACGGCGAGAGCTATGTGCTGAATCTGATCGACACGCCAGGCCATGTGGACTTCGGTTATGAGGTCTCGCGCTCTCTGGCGGCCTGCGACGGCGCGCTGCTCGTGGTGGACTCCACACAAGGCGTGGAAGCCCAGACCCTCGCCAACGTGTACATGGCTCTCGACCACAATCACGAAATCATCCCCATTCTGAACAAAATCGATCTTCCCAGCGCCGACCCCGATCGCGTGCGTCAGGAAATTGAAGATTCCATCGGCCTCGACTGCACCGACGCCATAGACGTGTCCGCCAAAACCGGACTCAACATCGACAAGGTGCTCGACGCCATCGTTCATCGCCTGCCTTCTCCCAAGGGCTCCCGCCAAGCTCCGCTCAAGGCTCTCATCTTCGACTCCTGGTATGACAGCTATCAGGGCGTGGTGGTGCTTTTCCGCATCATGGACGGCACGCTGAAGCTCGGCGACGTCATCCATCTCATGGCTGGCGATCGCGACTATGAAGTGGTGCGGCTGGGCGTGTTTTCCCCCAACGCCGTGGACGTGCGCGAACTCGGCGCCGGCGAAGTGGGCTTTTTGTGCGCCAACATCAAGGAACTGGGACACGCCCGCGTGGGCGACACCATCACCCTGCGCGACAATCCGGCGGACACTCCCGTGCCCGGATTCAAGGAAGTCAAGCCCATGGTGTTCTGCGGACTCTACCCCACCGACGCCGCGGACTACGAAAATCTGAAAACCGCGCTCGAAAAACTCCAGCTCAACGACGCCGCCTTCTCCTACGAGCCTGAAACCTCCACGGCTCTGGGCTTTGGATTCCGTTGCGGTTTTCTCGGTCTGCTGCACATGGAGATCATCCAGGAACGTCTGGAACGCGAATTTCAGGTGGAACTCATCGCCACGGCTCCTTCCGTCATCTACAAAGTGGACACCACGGACGGCAAAACCCTCACCATCGACAACCCGGCGAAATTCCCCGACGGTTCCAAGATCAAGGCTCTGTATGAGCCCTATGTGCGCATGGACATCCACGTTCCCACGGAATTCGTGGGGAACGTGCTCAAACTCTGCGAGGAAAAGCGAGGCATTCAGAAAAATCTGGGCTTCATCACCACGAACCGCGCCGTCATCACCTACGACATGCCCTTTGCCGAAATAGTGTTCGACTTTTTCGACAAGCTCAAGTCCGGCACCCGCGGCTACGCCTCCATGGACTACACGCCCATCGACTACCGGGAATCCTCGCTGGTGAAGCTCGACATTCTGCTCAACGGCGCGCCCGTGGACGCTCTCGCCGTCATCGTGCACAAAGACAACGCCTATCCCTACGGACGCGCGCTGGCGCTCAAACTCAAGCGCACCATTCCGCGTCAGATGTTCGAAGTGGCCATTCAGGCCGCCATCGGCAACAAAGTCATCGCTCGAGAAACCGTGTCCGCCTATCGCAAGGACGTGCTCGCCAAGTGCTACGGCGGCGACATCACGCGAAAGAGAAAACTGCTCGAAAAGCAGAAGGAAGGCAAAAAACGCATGAAGCGCATGGGCAACGTGGAACTGCCGCAGGAAGCCTTCCTCGCCGCTCTCAAAGTCGGCGATGACGGAAAGTAAAGGAATGACTGATTGGCGAAGGAAGGAGGAACCCCTTTTGAAAAAGGGCGTTCCTCCTTCCCCAGCCCCATCCTGCTTCCGAAAACTTTTAATGGATCGGAGACGGTTTCGCTCCGAAAGGCCCCCATGAACAATATCCGCATCCGCACGGCAACCGTGGCCGATGTTCCGGCCATGCTCGAGATCTACGCGCCCTATGTGCGGGAAACGGCCATCAGCTTTGAATACGACGTGCCTTCCCTTCAGGAGTTCGAAAAGCGCGTGACGAGCACGCTCGCCCGCTATCCGTGGCTGGCGGCGGAAGAAAACGGTCGCCTTCTCGGCTACGCTTACGCTTCCTCCTTCCACCCCCGCAAAGCCTACGAATGGTGCGCCGAAGCGTCCATTTATGTGGCGCAAGAACAGCGCGGCCGGGGACTCGGCCCCATGCTCTACGGCCGTCTGGAGGAGGTGCTAAAAAAACAGGGCATCCTCCTTCTCTACGCCTGCATCGCCAGACCGCCGAAAGAAGACGAACGCCTGACGCTGGCCAGCGTACGTTTTCACACGCGCATGGGGTTCCGCACGGTGGGGGAATTTCCGCGTTGCGGCTTCAAGTTCGGCCGCTGGTACGACATGGTATGGATGGAAAAACGTCTCGCCGAACCTTCCGATCCGCCTCGTCCCATCGCGCTCTTTCCGGATCTGCCGGAAAACTCCTGATCCTCTTCCCCCTTGCGACGACGCCTGATCTGCTCTTGCGCGTCGTCGCCGGACGCGACGATCCGGTTTTCCGGCATTCCCGCAAACGCCGTCTTCCCGCCTCTTCGACCGACGAAGAAAAACGGCGTTCTTTCTTCACGCAATGACTATCCCAGCAAACGTTCCGCCAGAGGCATGAAATCCAAAGGCCAGAAAACGTCCGGTCGGGGTTGCAGCGCGTCCTGGCGATCCGGCGCGGGACGACAGGCAAGCACCGCGTCAGCCCACGGCGGAGGAAACGAATCGATATCCATGGCCGCGCCAAGCAGAGCCCCGGCCACCGCGCCGTTGGCCGCGGCGTCCCCGCCCTTCATGACGGTATCCCGCACGCCGGCCCCTGCGTCGGGAGCGTGAAGCAGCTGCCAAAAGCCGTTGCGCAGCGTCGTGAGCGCGTGGCTCATGTCATTCTGATAATCGGATGGACGTTCCGTCTCCGCCATCCTCAGACATTCCCCGACTCTCGCGACTTCCCTTTCCGGCATATCGTCATTCCACCGGGCAAGCGCGTCAACCGTCGCCAGAGCGGCCTTCCACATGCCTTTCGGCGATCCGCTCCGCACGCCGTAGGCCAACGCGGTCACATACGCCGCTCCCGCGGCGCGGCACAATGGGTGCGGATTGGTCAACGCCGCTTCCTCCATGGCCCAGCGCGCCAGTTTTCTCATGCCGAAATCGGCCGCCATGGCGTCCATGTCGGGCTCGCCGCCGTCCTGACAGGGAAGCGACATGTCCGGCACAAAACGCGCGCCGAAGATCCCGAGGGGACTCGAACGCATGAGCGCGCAGTTGGCTTCGCTGCGGGCGTCCGGCTTGCCGTGAAGGGCTCGAAACACCGAGTGGGCGAAATCCACGGGATGACTGTCCAGCCAGCGACGATACGCGGCGAAGACGCGTTCCGCGTGAAACGCCCCGTCTTCGGCAAGCGTTCTGGCCAGCGCCAGCGCCATTTCCGAATCGTCGGTAGGCTGACCGGGAATAGTGCGGTACAACGCGCTTCCTTCCAGTTCATCCACGCCTGCGGGATACAGGGTCCGAACTTCGTCCTCTTTCTTGAATTCCACCTGACTGCCCAGAGAATCCCCGGCGATCTGCCCAAGCAGGCATCCCCACGCCCGACGTATGTCGGCGACGCTTCTTTCCATCGACATCCCTCTCTTTCGGACGCCCGCTTCCGGACAAGTCGAACGCGGTTTCGCCCTGCGTTATTCGTCCTGCGGCTCCTCGCCGTTCTGCCGTTCCATCTGCTCCGCCTGATCGCTGAGTGCGGGATAATCCGGGCTTTCCAGATACAACGTGCAGTAAGTGGCCTGTCCGCCGCCGTCGGTTTCGGAACCGGCAAGAAACACATACGCCGCGCCTGGCCTGTCCGCCTTTTTGTCGGCGTCGGAAAAATTCCATTCCAGGACTTCCAGTCCTCCCGCGTCCGCAAGATAGCCGCGCAGATCGTCTCCGGCGTCCTCCACTTCGTCCAGACTGAGCGAAGGTTCGCCGTAACGCTTTTCCAGTTCGTCCTTGAGGCTTTCAAGAACGCCCAGCGTGGCCGCGCCGTCTACGCTGACGTCATCGGGCGACGAGGCCATGATGCGGATGATCTTTCCCTGATAGGTGTCCACCGCGTAGGTGTCGAAACGGGAATCGGGCGACGGCGGCGTCACCTCGTACATGCTGAGCTGCCAGCGTTCGGACACCGGTTTCTCCCCGTGCGCGTACTGCGACACGTCGGCCCCGAGTTCCAGACCGAACGCTCCCGCCGCAAACGCGGACGCCGCACCGCACAAGGCAAGCCATGTGGTGAAAAGAACCGTTGGAATATATTTCATAAACTTCTCCCTAAACCGCCGAAGCGGCACGGGCCATAATTAAACGCAGGGACGGCTTTTGTCCAGATCGCCCCCCTTGTTTTTCCCCTCAGGGAAGGCTAACTATCGTCCATCGGAACGCTTTGCCGCTTCATCCACCTTTTACCCCCGCACCTGCCATGACGGAACATGCCCTGCCGGAACTCCTCGCCCCAGCCGGAGGCCGAGAACAACTCGAAGCCGCTATCCTCTACGGCGCCGACGCCGTCTATCTGGGCGGAAGCGCGCTTTCCCTGAGAGCGAAATGCCGGGGATTCGACGGCGCGGATCTGGAAAACGCCGTATCCTTGGCGCATCACGCCGGAGTTCGCGTCTACTACTGCCTCAACGCCCTGCCGTTCGACGTCCATTTGCCCTTCATCGAAGAACAGCTGGAAAAACTGCCCGATCTCGGCGTGGACGGCCTCATCGCCGCCGATCCCGGCGTCATACGCCTCTCCCGACGTCTCTGTCCGTCGGTGGAGCTTCATCTTTCCACCCAGGCGCATTCCGTCAACGCCGCCGCCGTGGAATTCTGGAGAGACGCGGGCGCGCGTCGCGTCAATCTGGCCAGAGAACTGGACAGAGACACCATGACTCGCCTCATCCAACGCTTTCCGGACATGGACTTCGAAGTCTTCGTTCACGGAGCCATGTGTCTTTCTCTTTCCGGGCACTGTCTTATTTCCGCCTGGGCCAACCGCCGCTCCGCCAACCTTGGTCTCTGCACCCAGCCATGCCGTTTCGAATACCGGGGTCTGACCCTCACCGTGGAAGAAGCCGTCCGTCATGACGGTCCCTTTCTCGACGTCACGCAGGGGGAAGATTTCAGCGCCATCTGGGCGCCCATGGATTTGTGCCTCGCGCGCTGGATGACCGACGTCGTCCGCATGGGACCGGCCGCCGTCAAACTGGAAGGCAGAACCAAAAGCGGCGGCTACGTCGCTCAGGTCACCGACGCGTACCGCGCCGCTCTTACGCTCGCCGGACGGACCGTCGCTGGCGCATCGTCCGACGCTCTCTCGCCGAGCCTCGACGCCATTATGGAAGAACTTTTTCAAACGGCGTCGCGCCCGCTCTGTTCCGGTTTCTTTCTGCCGGAACGCCATGTGGAAAAAAAACCGGACGACTTCATCCCGCGCCCCATTGTGGCGCGAATTCTGGAACCCGTCGCAAGCGGAGGGTGGAAAATTCAGGTACGCTCCCCCTGGAACGCGGAAAACGACGCCGTCATCCTTCTGCCCGGCATGCGTCGCCCCATCCTGCGAGCCGGAGCGTATGCGCTGGAAAATCATCGGGGCGAACGAACGACTCGGCTCAATCCCGGCATGGAAGGCGTGCTGCGCTGTGAAACGTCCGACATTCGCCCCGGCGTGTATCTCCGCGCCTGACGAAAGCGCGGTTCCCGTCAGCCCGCGCGCCTCTCACACGGAAAACGCGCTTCAAAACGCTCCAGAACGTCCATAAGCGACTGATCCAGCCAGGGCAGAATACGGGCTCTGAGCTCGTCGGGAACGCCGAAACGCGCTTCCGCCATGCTGCCCGCCATGGCGGCTATGGTATCGCTGTCTCCGCCGAGCGACACCGCGTTGCGCACGGCGTCCTCAAAGTCTTCAGCTTCGAGAAAGCACTCGATGGCCTGCGGCACGGATCCCTGACAGGTCACGTCGAAGGCATAGTCGTCGCGTATCCCGTCCAGCGTAAAGTCCAGCGAGTACCACGAGGCCTCCACCTTCTTCCGTATGTCGTCGACGCTCTCCCCCTGACGCGCGAACCAGATGACGGCCGTTACGGCTTCGGCTCCCTTCACTCCCTCGGGATGGTCGTGCGTCACCATGGTGACGCGCCTTGCCATGTCCAGGGCGTCATCCAGAGAAACGGCCGCCCACGCGCAAGGGCTCACCCTCATGGCCGAGCCGTTGCCAAAACTTCCGTAGGGACGAGGATCTTCGCTGGCTAGCCACTGGGAAAAACGACCTCCATAACAACCGCGCGCCCAACGTCGGCCAAAGGCCCTCATGGCCGAGACGGCGTTTTCCGCAAGCCATTCCCTTTGCCCGTCGCTTTCCAGCACGGCCTGCGCCACGGCCAGCGTCATCACGCTGTCGTCCGTCATCCGGCATCCTGGCGTCAACAGTTCAAACGTCTTGCTTTTATGATTGCTCCATTCAAATCTCGAACCGACGATATCCCCGATAACGGCTCCCAACATACGCTCTTCTCCCCCGCAGACGGCCTGTCGGTCTTCTTCCGCGCGAACGCGTTTCTGACGCCGATCTTGCCGCGCGAGCTTTCAATTCTTGAAGTGACGCTTGAATGTTTTTCCCGCGCATCGCGCGAAGCATCGCAGAGAAAACGTTTTTCCTGACGGAAGGACGCTTTTCCGACGATCAAAAACAATGTAGGAAAAAAACGCGCTCCCTGGCAAGACGCCGTGACAGCCCCCGTTCGGAGGCGTCGCCCCCGCCCGTCGCCCTCAAAGCCGACATCGCAGCTCCACGATCCTTCCTGTGACGCCGTCCCGCCCGCGAGCCCTACTCGAACCGCCCATCCCGGCGACAACCTTTCAGGAGAAAGACATGCGACGCAAAGAAAGGGAATGCTCCGATCCGACATTTTTCACCACTATGCTCACCTCGTCCGCCGTCATGACTCTGGCATTTCAGGCCGAAGACTTTCCTTACGTCATCCCCGTCAATTTCGCGTTTTTGAACAACGCGTTGTACGTCCACTCGGCCACGGAAGGCCGCAAGCTGGACTGCCTGAAAGCCAATCCGAACGTCGGCTTTTCCATCCACGAACTTCTCGGCATCGACCGGGAAAAGGCCACCACTCTTTATACCTGTCTCTACGGCGAAGGTCGCGCGCGCGTCATTCTCGACGACGAAGAAAAACAGACGGCTCTCGCGGCTCTTGCGGAAAAATATCAGAGCCGCTGCCCACGTCCCGTTCCTGACGCCATGCTGAAGAAAACCGCCGTTCTAAGAATCGACATCGTATCTCTCTCCGGAAAACGTCATCTGCCCGAAAGCGACCGCTGACCCCACGTTTCTCGGCGTCCGGCTCAAGAGACCGACCGCCGCCTCCGGAACGCCGACAGGGACGAGCGCGGATCCACTCCGCGCCCGACCACGCTCACGCGCGCTCGCACAGCTCCTTCATCAACGCCGCGACCTTGGCGCGCAACTTTTTCCCTTCCTCGGTATCGGCCACGTCGCCGTTGTCGAAAAACGCGCTGGAAAAGGCGTTGGCGAACACTTCCGGCCTGTTCAACACGCGAAGGTCAAGATACACGCAGGTCTGCCGCAGGTGATACTGCGCCCGCGACGTGCCCATGCCGCCGCCGGCTCCCATCAACGCGGCCGGCTTGCCGGCGAATACGTCGCCGCGTTCTCTCGACGCCCAGTCCAGAGCGTTCTTCAACGCGGGAGCCACGGAGTAATTGTACTCCGCCACAGCCAGGGCAAAGCCGTCCGCCTGCCGGACCTGTTCCAGAAAAACGCGAACGGCCTCCGTCTTTTCTCTGTCTTCAGCGTAAAAGGGCAGTTCCGAAATATCGGCGATGACCAGTTTCGCCCCCTCGGGCATTTCCTCACGGGCGCAACGCAACAGTCCCATATTCCGCGACGCGGCGCGCAAGCTGCCGCAAATGCCGAGAATCATTTTTTCCGCCATGGTTATCCTCCGTTATGCGTTTTTCTCCAGCATAGGAACAACGCGATCGACTGGCAATGAGCTTCCCCCGACACCGCGGATTTTCCGCAATGGCCCAGCAAGCGCCGGGGCGTTCCCTGACGCTCCATCCTTTCGTTGAAAACTCTCCTCCAAAGCCGGAACGCAAACCAGGAGGGGCGCGCGGCAAGGCGCGTTGAGAAGTCCAGCGACGTTTTTCCTCGCTTCCGTTTGTCAGGAACGGCCCTTTTTCGCAAACTTTCAAATAACGCTTGACATTCCGGTCCGGCTTTTCTACATTCTGACCCGTCGACGAGATCCGACACGGGGATGTAGCTCAGCTGGGAGAGCATTGCCTTCGCAAGGCAGGGGTCGAGAGTTCAAATCTCTTCATCTCCACCATAGAAATTCAAGAGGTCAGGTTGAAAAACCTGACCTCTTTTTTTATTGGTGCTAACTTCTAGCTAACCTGCCGCGTGCTTGTTCTGCTTTGCTAAATATTATTCAAAGCTGCCCCCCATTGCTTAGCAAAAAGTCACGATTCTCTTTTTCCAAGAAGCGACTGAACAACTTTCAGGTTAAGATTCCATAGGAGACCTGGCCGCCTATGTCTCCAAGCACATGTTCGCAAAACATAGCCGATTTCATCATGCTCGTCCTCTATCAAAAACGTCTTTGCTATGGGAGAAGATCGTTTACCATATATCACAAATCGCTACAGCCCATAATAATAGCTCTTTATTTTCTGTGCCATAAGTACTCGACGTTGATGTAAGAAGCTAAAATAATTTTCTGCAGACATCGTACATATATCCTCGGGAATGGCATTGGCCCGCAGGTTATTCAACAGTTCTTCAGAATCAAGAATAGTGCCAACCCTGCGCTCAACACCCCCACACTGCGCAAAGGCTTCTCCAAAATAATCATGGGGTGCGCGGTCTCCTATCGAAATATTCACGTTCGTATCAAGATAGGCATAATTTGCTACCTGATTATAAAGGGCTTTGTCCTTAATACCGCTCTTTTTCAAATATTCTTTTGGAAAAATGTGATGAACGTCACCAGAAACCACTATCAAATCCGAGACCCGTGTGGAATTGGAGAGCAACGATTTATCCCCATTAAAGATCTGAGCCGCCAGATAGGTCAAAAAATACGGGCTACTTATGGACGACGTCTCCAGACTCTGTACAAGACGGATATCCCAAAAACCTTCCGACAGACTAGCCTCTTCGTTCTCCTTGAGAAAAACAAAAAAACCTTTTTCCTCGATCCCACGCAGGTCTTTATCCATCTGGGATTCCGGTGAACCAATATATCTTCCTGTAAGAGTTGATAGAACGAACCACTTTTGTATGCAATTCTTCAGTTGTGCACTCGATATCTCGCTTCTCTCATGAAGAAGTAGATATAGAGTATACGCAAAATCAAGCGTAATCTGAGAGTTTAAAAGTCGAGTAGCTATAAATCCTGCACTGCGTATTGCCAAAACAAACTGTTTAAAATTGTACTCGTTCATAAAATTGAGTACGCCTATGCGCATTTTTTTAAAACAGTCTTCAGCGATCTCTTCCTTGAATGTTCTATCCTTGAAATCGCGCCCTGAAAGCAGACTCACTAGATCGCCTAGTTTACCGCGTCGAAACTGATGCATGAAGGAAACCCTCAGCATGTCACTGTAGGATGGATCATAAATGGCATCCGTGTCGTCCTTAAGCCAGGAAACCTTTGACGCATAGTCAGAGGCCATGAACTCTGCATCATGGGTGGATATTTTTTGATAGAAAGCAGGCTCCATGGACAGATGACAGAAATAGTCAATGGCCTTTCGCAGCAGATGTCCACCGTACTTCTCATCGGCCGCGATCTTGGACATGGCAAAGTCAGCCTCATTCAGTCTCTTGCCCTGAGAGTTGATGCGAACAAAAATTTCTGTGACCTCGTTGAGATCTAGATCCGGCACAAGCATAATGGCACCGAGCAGACAGTTTTTGATGCCTATCAGCTGCAAGACTCTCTTCTCAACACGCTCTGCATTAGCCCCCGGATTATCTTGCAAATATTTGATCAGAAACCGCATCTGGGAAAATTCAGGCTTGAAGAGTTCAGAGATATCGGCAATCCACTCCTTACTGTTCAAATGCACAGGGGTTTGTACGGCAAATCGCTCACTTTCCTCATCTGTCAAAGGATTGAAGGCGATGCGCACAACCTTTTCCTCGTAATCCTCCGTAAGTATCGCATGGCCTGCCACAGCCGTCATCAGAGCCGTGACACGTTGTTGGCCATCAATGAGAACCTTTTTTCCCACTGCATTATCCCCATTTTTCAGGCGAACATCCGGGTTCTGCCAAATAATGAGGTAGCCTGTAGGATATCCATGGTAAAGTGAATCGATGAGATCTCTTACCTGTCGCCCTTTCCAGACAAAGGGACGTTGGATTTCAGGGATGGCAATGTCCCCTGCTTCGATATAGCCAAGGAGCGTACTGACGGAATATTGTGTGACAGAATATTTGTCTGCCATGGATACCTCTTTTTTACGACTAGTTCAACAAGAAACAGACTCCGTTCTTGTACCTGTCGTAAAATTAGCAGCTTCAGATAGCGCCCACAAGACCTTCTCTCCTTTTTATCCACAAAAAGGTACTTTTATCTCATTAAAATTATTTGTAAATCATAATGTTATCCGTAGATTGTCCATTACGGCTCAGTGAACTCAATACTCAATACGGCTCTCTGACAAAATAGCTTGCACATATTCCCACGTCCGGCGGAACCGACGCGGCTCGAAGGGAACAGGCTGCATGTTTCAGTAACTCGTCATCAATATCAAAGAAATTGACTTTCCAACAAAGAAAATAGTCCTTCACAAGGCATAGGTTGAAAAACCTGACCTCTTTTTTTATGCGCCGCTGACCGCCTGTCCTTCTTCAATCTTGACGTGACAACCTCACGCCTCCCCCTTCTCCCGAAACGCTTCATCCTTAATAATCTCTCCCCCCTCCAGAAACAAAGCGACGGATCTCCACGCCTGTCGCCCTCTTTCTTAATGCCCAAACGTCGATACCTTCAACATTAAAGACGCCCCTTGCTGACATTCCTGTCATCTCATGGCGTTCTCTTCGACGATCGGGAAAGTGGCTCCGCTCCTTTTCCCATCCCTCAAAAAGATCAATTTGCCTTTCTCTTCCTATCCTGTGAAGATTCTTTTCTGTTTTCTGTCCTGACAGGCGTCCTTCGGCGCACGTTTTTCCCGTTTGCCGACAGGACTTCGACGCGGACCCCGCCAGCCTTTTCCCGCAATAAATCTTGACGGGAAAAAGCTATAGTTCTATATAGCAATAAACATTTTTGGAAAATTTTATGACGCTTATCAGCCCACATCACGCCCCTGCCTACGCGCTTCTTCAACAGGAACTCGCCCTGAAGATCAACGCCGGCCAATGGAAACCGGGCGAGCAGCTTCCTCCGGAACGCCAGCTCGCCAAGGAACAAGGCCTCAGCGTGGGCACCGTGCGCAAGGCCATGGAACAGCTCGTCCACGCCGGCTACTGTTACCGCGTGCAGGGAAAAGGCACTTTCGTCTCCGATTATCCGACCGATCAGCCCATTTTTTACAGGATTCGCTCGTCCTTCTCCGACAGCGACGCTCTTCTCATTCCCTACAATATCCACCGCGATGAAGTTCCCGCCGATGACGACATCGCTTCCGGGCTGCGTCTGGCCGAGGGAACTCCCTGCATACGCATTACCCGCTGTCTCAACGGTCGCGACGAAAACGGCGTTTTCCCCATTGGCTGGAGCGCGTCCTACTTTCCCCGTCCCTTATGCGACGCATTGCTGCTGACGCCGGCTACGGATTTTCAGAAACATTCCCTTTATCACCTTGCCGAACGCGACTGTCGCCTTCCTTCCGTCTTCTGTGATGAAATCATCCATATTCGAACGACGCTCCCGTTGGAAGCGCACAAGGCTCTCGACGCCGCAGGGAACGAACCTTGTCTTGAGCTGCGCATGATCTCATACACCTATGGAAAAATTCCTTTTGAGTTCCGCCTGAGCTACGTCCTCGGAGGCTCCAAAGGCCTCATGCGCAAGCATGACTTTCGTCTCTAACCAGGGCACGTCCCTCATTCTGTCATCGTGGGAGGATTCCATGAACAAACTGCTGTCAATGCTGCTGGCCGGCACGGTTTCCCTGTTCTGCATGGGACAGGCGCAGGCCGCCTTTCCCGAAAAACCGCTCAACGTCATTGTCGCCTACGCGCCCGGCGGAACCAGCGACATCAGCGTGCGCATGCTCGCGAAAAAGCTGGAAACCATTATGGGGCAGCCCCTTGTCATCACCAACAAGGGCGGCGGAGCCGGCGTGCCGGGCTTTGAATACGTAATGAAGGCAAAACCCGACGGATACACTATCTCCGCTCCCGCCACGCCCGCGTTTTCCGCCTCCATATTTCTGAGGAAGAAAGCCTACGATCTCAATGAAATGAGCTTTGTCGGCACCTATATGATCAACGACCGTATTCTGCTGACGCGCACTGACCGCCCTTACAAGACCTGGGAAGAATTCAAGGCTTACATAAAAGCCAACCCCGGCAAGGTTTCCATCGGCAGCGGAGCCTCTCAGGAAGCTCTGGAAGTGCTTCGCTCCGTGGCCATAAAAGAAGGACTCGACGTCAATTTCGTCATGTACAAAAGCGGCGGCGAAGCCTCGGCCGACCTGATCGGCGGTCATATCGACGCCTGCGAACTGGGCGTCGGCACAGCCGGATATCAGTCCGCCCGCCAGGGAAAACTCAATATTCTGCTCAATCTCGGCACGGGAGCCATTCCCGATTTCCCCAACGTTCCCAAGCTGCATGCGGATCTCGGCCATCCCTTCTACACCTCCGTTCCCTACGCATTCATTCTGCCGAAAGGAACTCCCGAAGACATCAGAGCCACCTGGGAAAACGCCATCAAACTCGCCCTTCAGGATCCTGAACTTAAAGACGCCATGCTGAAGGCCGGTTTCAGCCCTTCGTTCATGAGCGGCCAGGAAACCAAGACGTTCTGCCAGGAAGAACTGAAAATCATTCCTTCCATGCTTGAATTCAATAAAAAGGCGAAATAACAACCAGGCGGCTCCCGTTCGGGGAGCCGCTACGGAGTTTCCATGCATATCGACAGACTAACCGGCCTCGGCTTTCTCGTTTTCAGCGCGCTTCTGTGGTTTGTGGTTATTCCCGCCCAGACGGAAGGTCCTGACGAAGCTTTTGTTCCGCGGCTGTCCGTTCTGGTCATTGCCATACCCGCTCTCATCATGCTGCTGCGCGCTCCCAGAACGAACCCGGCTCCGACGTTCGATCCGGCGCTGTTTCTGCGCGTGTCGGTGCCGATCATCCTGCTTTTTCTTGTCTATCTCGTCGCCCTTGCCCGCATAGGTTTCTTCCTTCCCAGCTTCGTTTTCATTCTGTGTTCTCTGTGGCTGTTTGGGGAACGGCGCAAAAAGATCTTTCTGCTCACTCCGCTGATCACTCTCGGCGGTATCTACATCCTCATTGTTCGACTCCTTCAATTCGAACTGCCGCGAGGAATGCTCTTTTAAACGGCTCCCCATTCTCCCCCATCTCCGGTTCTTTCCGGAAAGGCTCGACCTATGTTCGAAAGTCTGATGACAGCACTCGGCATGGTGCTGGACTGGCAAAACTTTTTCTGGTCATTGTTCGGCGTGACCTTCGGTATCATCGTAGGGGCCATCCCCGGTTTGAGCGATACCATGGCCATCGTTCTTCTGTTGCCCTTTACCTACTATCTCGGCCCCATTCCCAGCATCGCCATGCTCATGGGTCTTTCCAAGGGCGGAAACTTCGGCGGATCCATCCCCGCCATTCTCTTCAATATTCCAGGCACACCGCAGGCCATGATCACCACGTTCGACGGCTATCCTCTGGCCAAGCAGGGCAAGAGCGGCAAGGCCCTGAAAACCGCTCTTTTCGCTTCGGTCACCGCCGATACCGCCAGCGATCTGGTGCTGATATTCCTAGCCGCGCCCGTGGCCATGGTCGCTCTTCGCATCGGGCCGCCGGAATACAGCATGATCCTGCTCTTTTCCCTCGTCATCATCAGTCTGGCGGCCGGCGGAAGCCCCTGCCGCGGCCTCATTTCCACCGGCATAGGTCTGCTGCTGGCCACCGTGGGATGCGATCCGGAAATCGGAACGCCCCGCTTCAACTTCGGCTTCATCGAACTGGCTGACGGCATCAGCATCATGCCCATGGCCATCGGCCTCCTCGCCTTTTCTGAAGTGCTGTTGCAGGCCGAACGCTGGTACAAGGACCGAAACAACAAGACTCATGACGAAATCACGCTGTCCCGTCCCGGGACGGACGCCGACAGACTCACCCCGGCCGAAATGAAGCTGTGTCTGCCCACCATCGCTCGTTCCACGCTCATCGGCTCCTTTGTGGGCATCGTGCCCGGCATAGGAACCACGGTGGGTGCCTATCTGAGCTATATCTGGAGCCGGAAGAAATCCCCCTATCCTGAAAAGTTCGGAAACGGCGCGCTGGAAGGCATTGCCGCGTCTGAAGCGGGAAACAACGCGGTCAACGGCCCCAACCTGGTTCCCCTTCTCACGCTGGGCATTCCCGGCAACCTGGCCGCCGCGCTCATACTCGGCGGATTCATGATCAAGGGTCTGGTTCCCGGCCCCCAGTTCATGGAAAGCAACGCGCCCATGCTCTACGCGCTGTTCGCCGTGCTGCTCATCAGCAACCTCTATACGCTTGTCGTTGGCGGCATTTTCGTTCACTACGCCAAGAAGCTGACGCGCATTCCCAAAACGGTGCTTTTTTCCTGCGTCATGCTCTTTTCCTTTATCGGTTCGTATGTGAACAACAGCAGCCTCTTTGACGTGGGCGTCATGTTCGTGTTCGGCCTTGTCGGCTATCTTTTCGCCAAGCTCAGGCTGAGCATGCCCACTATGATCGTGGCTTTCTTCCTCGGATCTCTTCTGGAACATAAGATGCGGCAAAGCCTGCTTATTTCCCGCGGAGACTGGACCATTTTCGTCGACAGGCCCATTGCGCTCTGTTTTCTCGCCATGACCGTGTTCATCACGCTCTTCTATATCGTACGCCTTACCCGCGGCCGTAAAGCCGCAAGGCCGTAACTCGGAGGATTCTATGAGTTTACAGTCCCTGGAAACGGATTTTCTTATCATCGGCGGCGGCAGCGCCGGCTGTATCGCGGCCATGAGAGCTCTTCAAATAGATCCGAAACTCCGCGTCACCATCTTTGAAAAAAGCGACATCGTGTACGGAGGTTCCATCGCCCGCGGCATGGACGCCCTGAACATCGTGGCCATCCCCGGAAAAACGACGGCGGCCCTCTACCTCGAAGCCGTGCGCGCTGGCGCCGCCGGCATTGTCGACGCCGGCCCCAGCTATGTGATGGCGGAACGCTCCTACGCCCTGCTCAAAGAAATGGAAAGCTGGGGCGTTACCTTCCCCAAAGACGAAAAAGGTCAGTACAAGACGCTGAAATACCATGTTAAAGGTGAATTTCAGACCGCCATGGACGAACCCGAGCTCAAGGCGATGCTCGTCCAGAGAGCCCTGAACCTCGGCGCGCGCCCCGTCAACAGGGTTATGGCCCTTCGCCTGCTCACCGACAACGGAAAGGTCGCCGGCGCTATCGGTTTGAACGTCCGCACGGGACAGCTCGTGGTTTGCCGCGCCAAAACCGTTCTCGTGGCCTCCGGCGGCGTCAGCCGCCTCACGCTTCCCAATTCCGGCTATTTGTACGGCGTCTATGACTATCCCGGCAACACCGGCGACGGTTTTGCCATGGCCCTTCGCGCCGGAGCCGGCGTCACGGGCATGGAATACACGCAGCGCACCATGCTCATCAAAGACTCCAACATGCCCCTGCTGGCCATCTGCGTCACGCGCGGAGCCAAGGTGCTGGACTGCAACGGCAACGTGATCATGGAAGGAGAAGTCAACAACATCAACGCCATGAACGAAGCCTTTACCGAAGGCCGCGGCCCCGTGCACATCCAGCTGAGCCATCTGCCTGAAGAAAAAATCCGTGAGATCGAACATATTCTGTTCACGACGGAACGCCCCGTCAATGAACGCTTCTTCGGCGGCAGACATATCGACTTCCGCAAGCAGGATATCGAACTCTGGCCTACCGAATATCTGCTTTGCGGCGGCCACGGTCTGGCCGGCATTCGCGTCAACGAACGCGCGGAAACGGCCGTTCCCGGCCTCTACGCCGCCGGAGACGTCGCCAGCGTAGCCAAGCAGCATCTGACCGGAGCCTTCGTCTTCGGTGAGGTCGCGGCTGAGGAAGCCATCAAGTACATGGACGGCATGCCCGATCCCGTCATCAATGAAGATGAAGTCAACGCCGTTCGCGAGGAGCTCCAGCAACGCTTCACTGACAAGGATAAAGACATCGACGTCAGAGAACTCGAACACAAGGTTCGCCGCGTCGTCGGTGACTATCTGGTTTCCCCCAAGAATTCCCATAAGTTCGAACTGTGGAAATACTGGTCCGACACCTTCCGCGACGACTTCCGGCATGTCGCCGTTCATAACGGACACGAACTCTCCAAGCTGTACGAAGTGGAAAACATTCTGCTTTGCGCCGACTGCTCCGCGCTGGCCGGCGACTTTCGCAAGGAAAGTCGCTGGGGCGAATGCCACCGCCGCAGCGACTACCCCCTGTAGGATGACGCCAACTGGCGCTGCCATGTAGTAATCAAAATGAAAAACGAACATCTGACCGCGGAAAAAGTCCGCATTTCCGAACTGGGTGAGGAGGTTGCCCTGTGATGACTGACAGCAATATCGCCATCAACGCCTCGACATGTCTGGCCTGCGGCAATTGTGTCGATCGCTGCATCATGGATAATCTGCGCCTTTCTCTCCCTCCCTGCCGTCAGGCTTCGCCTCTTGGCGTAAACTACCAGGGCGTCGCTCGACTCATCGCCTCCGGCAAGGAGCGGGACGCGGCAAAAGAACTCCGGCGCGCCACGCCCTTCGGCGGCGTTCTTTCCGCGCTCGGCGATCCTGCCGCGGAAAAAACCTGCTCCCGCGGACACTTCGGCGGCGCGCTGCGTTTTACGGACCTGCTCCGCTATCTGGTAGCCGCCCAACCCGACGTCATCTACGGGGACGAAAACGCCAAACTTCCCCGCTCGTCCAAAAAAGCCGCCGTCATAGGCGCGGGTCCGGCAGGACTTCAAGCCGCATGGTCCCTGCGCATGGGCGGCCATGCCGTCACGGTCTTCGAGGCCGCGTCCGAAGCCGGACTTTCCTTGCTTCACCCCCACGCCGAAAACGACGACGCTGGCGCGCCGGCCGTCTCGCCGGAGATCATGGAAAAAACGCTGGCCATGCTCGCCAGAGCCGGCATCGATTTCGTGACCTCCACGCCGAAGGGACAATCGGAACTCGATTCCCTGTGCGGAGAATATGACGCGGTCATTTGCGCCTGCGGCAAAGGAGCCGTGCTTCCTGCCGACGGCAACGGCTGGGTGAAGAACAATCTTTTTGCGGCGGGAACCTGCGTGAAAAATCAGAAACATCTGACGCCGCTGCAGGCCATGGCTTCCGCGTTGAAAACGGCTCACGCCGCCAGAAACCTTCTGGAAGGTTTCGACCTCGACTATGAAAGCGATGAACGCACGGCCCGCGGTCTGGAACGTTTTGCGGGACTTCAAAACGCCGACGCCGTCGTCGACGCCGCTCCCGTAACCCCTTCCGGCGAAACCTTCGCGACCGAGGAAGCCCGCCAAGAGGCCTCCCGCTGCCTGGGTTGCGGCCGCCCCTACGAAAGAAACAAAACGTGCTGGTACTGCCTGCCTTGTGAAGTCGTCTGCCCCACGCAGGCCCTTCATGTCCGCATTCCGTATCTGATCCGTTAACGAATCGATCGCTCTACGGGGCTGTCCGAAACGCATGAGCCCCGCGTCCCGGGCCCGCGCGGCGTTTTCCGCGCGGGCCCTTTTCTCTGCCATCCCGCTCCGCGTCCGGAAATCTTGGCGGACTTCTCCTCCGCCGTCGCTCCAGGCCTTGACGACGCGAGCGCGTTTCCATGCGTTCCGCCCATGATTTTCCTCAAAACTTTTCCTTTCCCGTTCGCGCCGCGCGAAAATTTTCGACTTTTTTCGTGAAGCCAGATGTCATGTATTGACATAAGACAACATAAAAACTACAGACAGAACTGTCCGGAAAATTCCTTTCCGGAACGACGCGTTATCTTTGAAATTCCTTGAGAGGCACCTCCATGTCGCATTACAATATGTATCTTCCCAATTACTCCATCGGCTCCGACTGTTATAACGAAATAGCGCACGTTACCCGCCACTATGGAAACACCGCTGTGGTCATCGGCGGCAAAACGGCCATGTCCAAAGCCCGCGACGCCCTGCTCAAGCCCGTGGAAGGATCCCACGTCTCCATTACCGATTTCGTTTGGTTCGGCGGCGACTCCACCTACGAAAACGGCCAGATGCTCATGGAAAACGAAGCCGTCAAAAACGCCGACATGATTTTCGCCGTCGGCGGCGGCCGCGCCTGCGACACCTGCAAGTATGTGGCCAACGAAATGGACAAACCGCTGTTCTGCTTCCCCACCGTGGCCAGCAACTGCGCTTCCGTCACTTCCATCTGCGTTATCTACAATCCTGACGGGAGCTTCCGCGAATACTACTATCCCAAGATGGCGAACCATACCTTCATCAATTCCGACATTATCGCGGATTCTCCCTATCAGCTGCTCTGGGCCGGCATAGGCGACGCGCTCTCCAAGGAATGCGAAGCCGTCTTCTCCAGCAAAGACGCAAATCTGAGCCACACTCCGCTCATGGGCGTGCAGCTTTCTCACGTATGCACGAAACCTCTGATTGAATTCGGCGCCAGCGCGCTGGAAGCCTGTCGCGCGAAGAAACCCTCCTACGAACTCGAACAGGTTACGCTGGACATCATCATCTCGACGGGCATCGTTTCCAACATGACGACCCACACGCCGGAATATTACTACAATTCCTCTCTGGCGCACTGCGTCTATTACGGGGCCACGGTGACCAAAAACGGCCACAAACATCTGCATGGCGAAATCGTTTCGCTGGGCGTCCTGTGCCTGCTCACCTTTGAAAAGAAATATGAGGAGCGCGACGCCATCATGGCGTTCAACGCCAAGATGGGCTTCCCCGTCTGCTTCGACGACGTGGAAATCGAAGAAAGCGAATTCGACGCCATGGGACAGAAAGTGCTGACCGCCACGGAATGGGCCTATCGCCCGAAAGGCGTGACCCTTGAAGACTTCATCGCCTGCATGAAGGAACAGAACGCCTGCGGACGCGCATATAAAAAGACGCTCTAGCGTATCGAGCCCAAAACCTGTAGAATCCTTTCAAGGGACGCGCGGCGACACGACGCGTTTTCCCTGCGAACGGCCGCGGACTCGCTTCCGCGGTCGGCGCGCGCCTGATGTTCACGGAAACGACGGGTGCCATCGCCATGTTGCCAACCTCGCGCCACGCGGCGCGGAAAGCGACCGGTTCCGGAGCACACGCGGAGCCGACCGCTTCATCAAGACTGAGCGAGAACGCTCTTGCCGGAGCACCTCTTGAAAAAAACCGAACGACTGTCCGACCGGGTGGCCGAAAACATCCTGTCCATGATCACCGTGGACAGAACGCTCAAACCCGGCGATAAACTGCCCAACGAACTGGAACTCGCCAGCAAGCTCGGCGTCAGCCGCATCACCCTGCGCGAAGGCGTGCGCATGCTCGCGGCCCGCGACGTCCTGGAAATACGCCGCGGACGGGGCACCTATGTGCGAGAAGACTTCAAAGAACTTTCCTTTCAGGACCTTCACGACGTTCCTCCCGCCGGGGGCAGCGCCGAATCCGTGTACGAAATGCGCATGATCTTTGAGCCGGAAGTCGCCTACTACGCCACGCTCAGGGCGACGGAAAGCGAAATGCTGCATATCTGCGAACTGGCGGAACGCATAGCTTCCGGAGATCCGGACCCCCCCCGTCTGCTGGAAGACGAAAAGACCTTCCATCGGGCCATCGCGCGAGCCACGCACAACGAATTCATGAACAGGCTTATGCCTGTGCTTCAGGAAGCCTTCGAGCAGGCCATGGATCTCGCCCCCCGTCATCCCGAAGCCCTGCATCGCAGCCGCTATGATCACCAGCTCATCCTCGACTTCATGGTCAGCCGGAATGCGGAAGGCGCAAGAAACGCCATGAAAATTCACATTCTGCACATCATGGACGCGCTGAACCTGACCCCGCAGCGAAACAGCGGGTTCTGATTTTCCGCAAAAAAATCTTGCCCTCCTTTTTCGTCGCCTCAAACGGCGAAAAGGGAGGGCTTTTGTTTGCCGTCCACACTCCGCTCTCTTCGCCGCAACCGTCTTTTCCGACGTAGCGGACGAAACATTCTCGTTTTTTCCACAAAAACGCTCGTTACCATCCGCGATGGCCGGCCCTCACTTTGTGTTTTCCCGCCTTTCTTGCGAAAACATTCGCAAATTCCATCTTCTCTTGAATATTCCGACCAATGCGGCTACTCTGACGACTTCTTTTTCCACAACATTAAAAGACTGTGCGAAACAATGAAACATGAAGCATTATGGCGCAACGCCATGGCATATCTTGACGACAAGCAGACGGAAATGTGTCTGCTGCTGAAAAATCTGGTGAACATAGAGACGCCGTCTACGGACAAGGAAGCCGTCAGCCGTCTTGCCGGCCATCTCGACACCTACTGCAACGCCATGGGACTGACGTGCCGCAAAGAACGATACGACGCGGCAGGGGACGCCCTCACCGCCCGAACCGCCCCGGGGACGCAACGGCCGGTGGCCCTGCTCGGCCATCTGGACACCGTGCATCCCGTCGGCAGCTGGCCGGAAACGCTCCGGCAGAAAGGAGATCGGTTGTATGGCCCCGGTGCGTACGACTGCAAAGGAGGCGTGGTCATCGCCCTGTTTGCCGTCAAGGCTCTGCTGGCCTGCGGGTACAAAGAACGACAGCTCCGACTCGCGCTCTCCAGCGACGAAGAAAGCGCGCACATGCTCTCCCGAGGCCTCGGAGGCCGGCTTTTCACGCAGGAATGTGAAGGTTGCGCGGCGGCCTTCAACTGCGAAAGCGGTTCTCTGGCCAACGAGGCCGTAATCGAACGCAAAGGCGGAGCGGTCATCGACATTCAGGTCAGGGGCGTGTCGGCCCATGCCGGACGCGATCCCGAAAAGGGCGCCAGCGCCATACGCGCCGCCGCCCGCCTCGTGGAACGCCTTGAGTCGCTTACCGACCGGAACGGCAACCTGTTCAACTGCGGAAAAATCGAAGGCGGCATAGGATCCAACGTCATCCCTGACGCCTGCTCCATAACCCTCGGCCTGCGTTCTCGAACCAACGCCGACTATGACGACGCGTTGCGCGCTCTGACGCGCCTGTGCGCCGAAACGTCTCTTCCCGGAACCTCGGCCTCGTTCACAGTGACGGCTCGCTATCCGGCCATGGAAAAGACTCCCGGAACCGACGCTCTGGCCGCGCTGTATGACGCGGCCTCCCGCAAACTCGGCCTGGGACCGGTGACGTTCCGCTCCGCAGGAGGCTGCTCCGACAGCGCGTTCGCCACGCAGGCCGGCGTGCCCACGCTCTGCGCCCTGGGCGTAGGCGGAGCCAACGCCCATACCAGAGACGAATACGCGCTGCTCTCGTCCATGCTGCCGCAGTGCCGAAAACTCGTCACCACCATCCTGACTCTCCCCGACGACGCAAACTGAACCTCATCCTCTTGCCGCAACAAGGCGGATGTCCCATGACCGCAAACGCAAAAAAATTTTCGTTTCCCAACTCGCTGGTCATCGTGTTCGTCATGATGATTCTGGCCGCCGTTCTTACCCATATCATTCCGGCCGGAAGTTATGACTACGTTCCCGGCACGAAACTTCTCGATCCCGCGACCTACCACGGCATTCCCCAGCAGGGCGTTTCCCCCTGGGGACTCGTGGACGCCGTGTTCGCGGGCATGGTAAAGGCGGGCCCCATTATCGTGTTCACCTTTCTTGTGGGAGGCTACTTTCAGGTACTGATCTCAAGCAACGCGGTGGACGCCTTCATCCATCGCCTTGTGGAACGGTTGGGCTCCCATTCCTTTCTCATCCTGCCTTCCATCATCGTCATCATGAGCGTTCTCGGCGCGTCCGGCGTCATGGCCAACCCGGTGGTGGCCACCATTCCCATCGGCGTTATTCTCGCCCGGCGGCTCGGCGCCGACAAGATCACAGGCGTGGCCATCATGTTTCTCGCCGCCTACGGCGGATACGCCACAAGTCCCGTGTGCGCCATGACCGTGCAGATAGCGCAACAGATATCCGGCCTGCCCATGCTTTCCGGTTTCGGTTTCCGCTGCGGCGTATGGCTGTTTTTTCTCATCCCTACCGCGCTGTTCATCGTCAGGCACGCCCGTCGGGTTCGCCTCGCCGCCGAAACCAAGAAGAACGACGATCCTTCCGCCGCCGAAACCGTTCCCTTCAACGCCCGGCACGCTCTCGCGCTTCTCGGACTTGCGGCGGGCCTCGGCGTGTACGTCTGGGGCTCCCTTTCCCTGCACTGGGGAATGAACTACATGGCGGGAATCATGATGCTGGTGGCCATGTTCGGCGCGATGGTCACAGGCATGGGCATGAACGGCTTTGTGACCGCCTTTCTCCAGGGCGCGCGTCAGATGACCTTTTCAGCCATGCTCATCGGACTGGCCACGGGCATTTCCGTCGTGCTGAGCGAAGGGCACATTCTCCACTCCATCATCTACGGCATGGCCGTCGCGCTCAACGGACTGCATCACGCGCTTGTGGCTCCGGTCATGTTCATCTTCAACCTTCTCTTCAACTTTTTTGTGCCTTCCGGTTCCGGTCAGGCCGCCGTGGTCATGCCTATCATGGCGCCTCTTTCCGACGTGGTGCATGTTTCCCGGCAGACCGCCGTTCTGGCCTTTCAGCTCGGCGACGGTCTTTCCAACGTCATCTTTCCCACCAACGGAACCATGATGGCCAGCATCGCCATGGCCGGCCTCGACTACAGAACATGGGCGCGCTGGGTGCTGCCGCTGTTTCTGCTGTGGACCGTCATGGCCGTGCTTGTCATGGCCGTCGCAGTCGCCTCCGGTCTCTGAATCTTCCGACCTTGCTGCGGAGCGGCGACTTTCCCCGCTCCGCAAAAAAACGTCTTCCTCTCGTTCACGATCTATAGACAACAATCCTCGTTTCCATGTTTTCTTTTCATAAAAAAACTATCGACATCCGTCTTCTCCTCCGCCTTACCCTGCCCATCTTTCTGGAACTGCTGCTTCAGCTTCTGGTGGGCAATGTGGACAAGGTCATGGTAGGCGACGACTACAGCGCCACGGCCATCAATCAGGCCAATTCCATCCTCGACATGCTGACCGTCAGTCTGTCCGTGCTCTCCGCCGCGTCGCTCATTCTCATCAGTCAGTACAAAGGCGCACAGAACAGGCAGAAGGAACGTCAGATCTACGTGCTTTCCTTTTATTTCAATCTGGCGGTCAGTCTCGGCATCGGCATACTGCTCTCCGTGCTGGCGCGCCCCGTGCTTTCCGCCATTCATGTGCAGCCTGAAATCATGGACGAAGCCGTCATCTATCTTCGCGTCACAGGAGGGGGGCTCTTTTTGCAAGCCATCATGCTTTCTCTGAGCGCGTTTCTCCGGAGCAACACCTACATGAAGCAGTGCTTGCTGGTGGCGTTTCTGTTCAACGTCATCAACATCAGCGGCAACGCGCTTTTCCTCTGGGGCTTCGGCATGAAGGGCGCGATCGCCGTGGCCATTCCGTCGGTGCTGTCCAGGCTCATAGGCGCGCTCATTCTGTTTTATGAGGTCAAAAAATATCTCCGCCTCGACCTGTCCGCCCATCGTCTTCGCCACTGCCGCCGCGAGGAACTGATCAAAATCCTCAAAATCGGACTTCCCTCCTGCGGGGAGTCCATCTCCTACTCTTTCAGTCAGATCGTCATTCTGGCCATCATCAACACGTTCAGCACGATGGAGGCCGTGGTCAAAACCTACGCCACCATGCTGGCCATGTGCTCCTATCTATTCACCTCCGCCGTTTCTCAGGCCATGCAGATCCTTCTGGGACGCGCCCTCGGTGCCAAACGCTATGAAGAAGCCGAAGAACTCGTGCGCTGGGTGACCGCGGTCTCCTGCCTCGCCTCCGCGGGCATGTCCATGACCATAGCTCTATTCTCCGACGCTATCTTCGGCCTGCTCACCGACAACGCCGACGTCATTCGGCTCTGCCGCACGGTCATGCTCATTGACGTCGCGCTGGAGCTTGGGAGAGCCGTCAACATTGTCATGGTGCGCGCGCTCCAAACCTGCGGCGACGTGCTTTTTCCCACCCTGCTGGCCATCATTTTCTGCTGGTCCGTGGCCGTATGCGGTTCATGGTTTCTCGGCAGCGTTCTGGGGCTCGGCATCATCGGCGTGTGGGCGGCCATGACCGCCGACGAGCTGTGCCGGGCCGGTATATTCATCCTCCGTTTCCGTCGCGGAAACTGGAAAAACCTTTCCCTTGTTGACGAGAAAAACTGATCGTTTCTTCCCGTACGGAGCGTCCATTATGAAAACTCTGCATGAAAGACTTGTCTATCTCTACCTGTTTCTTACCTTTTTCTTCTGGGGCAGCCTGTATGTGGTCAGCAAATACGTGCTCGACAAGGTGCCTCCGTTCACGGTGTCTCTCGTGCGCTACGCCGTTTCCTTTCTGGTGCTTCTCGCGCTCATACGCATCAAAAAATACCGCCCCATCGAACGCAAGGACTACAAATATATTTTCATGATCGGCTTTTTCGGCTACTTCGTGGCGCTGGTGCTGCAACTGCTGGGCACCAAATTTTCCAACGCCTCATTCGCCGCGCTGGTCAACTCCCTGAACCCCATCGTCATCATGATCATGGCGGCCATCTTTCTTCATGAGAGTTTCACCGTCCAAAAAGGCGCAGGCCTGCTTCTGGGAATCGTGGGCGTGTATTTCATCATCGGCGGCGTTCACGGCAGCGATATGATGACGGGCATCATTCTTTCCCTCATTTCCGTGTTTCTCTGGTCGTACGTTTCCATCATCATCCGGAAAATCGGCCATCTCTACCATCCGTTGCTTATCACGGCCTGGAGCATGGGCGTGGCTCTCGTGTTCACCGTGCCCGCTTCCGCCATAGAACTGGCCCATACCCCCGCCGTCTGGGACACCAGCGTGATTCTTTCGCTGTTGTACATGGCCGTCATGTGCACCTGCGTGGCGCATCTGCTCTGGAACGAAAGCCTTTCGCTCATCGAAGCCGGCACCTGCTCGGCCTTCTATCCGGTTCAGCCGCTTACGGCCACCATTCTCGGCATCATTTTTCTGGGAGAAGCGGTTTCCCTTTCCTTCTGGGTGGGCACCGCGCTCATTCTTTTGGGCGTCATGCTCTGCCTGATTCACTTCGGCAAAAAAAATCGCAAGCCCGATTCTCACGCCTCCCGCCATCATCCCCTCTAAACGCGGAAGGCGAAGAGATGCGTTCCGAACAGACGCCGAAACGCGACGCTCGGCGTCACCGCCGACCGTCTGTCCGGAACGTTTCGTACTCGGCCATGACTTGCGCCAGAAACTCGGAGAACACCGCGCGTTCGTCGCACCTCGACGCCATGACGCGCCTGGCGTTTTTCCGCACGCGCTCGGCCTCTTCCGTATGATCGAGCGCGGCTCCGATCTTCGCTATCTGCGCGTCGGAGTCTTCAGGCAGAGTCAGCACGGTCTCTCCGTCTTTGAGGAGGTCGTCGTCGCCGTCCGGAGCGGGAACCAGCGCAAGCGTTTCGCAGCTCATGCTTTCAAGCATTTCCTGAAACGGCGGACGGGCGTATTCGGGAAACACATGCGCTGACGTCACGCGCAGCAAACGCCGATACGTCTCCCTATCCAATCCCCCGGCGAAAAAGAGCCTATGCCGCCAATCGTCCGGCAGCGAAGCGCAGAGCTTCTCCCATGTTTCCCTGACGCCGTTATTGCCGAAGGTCAACGCGACGCGGCATTGCGGGCGTTGCGACAGCAGCCCCCACACCGTTCGAGCCGCCCCATGCGCGGAACGCCCCGCGCCCTTCATGTGAAAGGTCACGACGTCTCCTTCCGACGCGGCAACGGCTTGGGGAAAGAATTCCGTCGCGTCTTCGGCGCGCGGAGAAAAAAAGTCCGTATCCACATGGGGAGGCAGGATGAAAAGGCGCGGGCGAAGCGCAGACGGAAAGGTTCGCTTCTGCGCTTCGGAACGCGCCGCGCCCATGTCGCTCTGCGTCAGCTGATAAATCTGCATGTCCCTGACGGCCATGAATCTTTCCGCGCGATCCTGCCCTTCGTCGCGCCGACGCATGACGTCGAAGCACGAAACAAGAAAAGCCTCGGGAAAAACGTGACGGATAAACAACGCGGGGCCGCCGGAAAAGGCGACGAACAGCATGTCCGGCACGAAACCGGAATCGCGGATGCGCCGCAACGTGCGATAGGTCTGCCTGCCGAGTTTGAACGCCCTTCCCCATTCCTCGACGTAGGGCTCGCTTCCGGGAACGACCGGTTCTCTGTCCAGTCTTAGTCGCGCATGAACGACCCCAGGCGTCGACGCGTCGTCACGCGGATAGAAGGAAAGAAACATGACTTCATTGGCGGGATCGGAGGCCAGCGCGGCGGGCATGCTGCCGAATCGGCCAGGACAAACGTTATCGCAAAACAGAATCCGCATAGCTCCTCACTTCCCCGTCCGATTCCCAAACAGACGCGCGTCCCGCGCAGACGACGGAAAAATCCCGCGTCCGTCGCGACGGTTAGCGATTTTCTCCATCAGGATGTCACGTTTTCCCCGCTTGCCCGCGCGCGACCGCCAAACGCGCCGATCACCGCTCCCCGCCTCTTCGAGCGACACCCCATGACTACGATCAGAACATGGCGACTGTCAAACGCGGTCGCCTCGCGGATCGCTCCAAAAACGCGGCGCGGGGGGCGCGGCTCCCGATCTTCGGAAACCGACGCCCCCCGACGCCTTATCGTCGCTGATCAACCTTGCGTATTCTGAAGGACGAACACCAGCCGCTGGACGGCGTCGTCCACGGGAGGCGCGGGTTCAAGCGTCGTTTCCAGGGTGAGTTCCACGTCCTGCGGGCCGACGTAGTCGAAGCCGCCATGAAGGTTGTCCGTCCACTTCTCGGTATCCAGAGTAAGCGTTTCTTTGCCGTTTGCGTCGGCGCCAATGGTGATGCCGTATTCATTGGCCAGCTGTTCCATGCTGGTAAGGCCGAGGGCTCCTTCGCCTTTGATGAGCACCTCCACGCCGCTGACCATGGGCCCGTCGCTCTGGGTGAGCAGATCCTTCAGCGAAAGCTTGTCGTCGCCGGACACGATGAAGTCGATGCCGGAACCGCCGTCGATGAGATAATCGTTCGCGTCGTACACGATGATATCGTGACCTTCTCCACCGTAGAGCTCGTCACGGCCCGCGCCGCCATCGAGGTAGTCATTGCCCGCGCCGCCGAACAGGAAATCATTGCCCTCACCGCCGTACAGCTTGTCGTCGCCTCCCATGCCGAAGAGAACGTCATGCCCGTCCCCGCCATGCAAGACGTCGCTGCCGTCAGCTTCGGAACCTTCCACGGCATGGACGAGGCTCGCCAGCGCATTGCCTGAAGCCGAATGCACGGCGTCGCCCAGGGCGTCGGCGTCGACGTTGTCCAGCTTCATGCCAAGCGCGTCGGCGACCGCGCCGAGCGTTGAATCATCGCCGTCGCCAAAGAGAAGATCGTGACCGGCGCCGCCCTCAAGGACGTCGGCTCCGCCCATGCCGAACAGCATGTCGTTCCCGAGACCGCCGGAAAGCTCGTTCTCCGTATTGTCGCCAAATCTCCATACATCGTCGCCCACAGTCACGGATTCCACCCCGTCGCCATGCAGCGTCAGCTGGAAGGATCCGTCCTTGCTGTTCAGACCGTCCGTCACGGCATAGTCCAGCGACACGGACAAAGGCTTGCCGCTGGCCACGCTCTGCGCGAAGGCCAGCAGTCCAGCCTCCGTCAGAAGGAACGTGCCCAGAGAGGCTCCTGATCCCACGGAAATATACGCGTTGGGTCTCCACTGATACGTGAGTTTTCCTCCGCCCGTTTCCGCGCCCTGAAGGAAGGAGGACACATCGAACGGCGTTTCCTTCGTCACCGGGCCTTCGGGGGTAAGATTACCGCTCTCCACATTGTCCACGTCGACCGTGTTGGAACCTTCGACGACCATGTTGGAAACATCAAACGTCTTCTCCGTCGTGGTATCCTCGATGGCGACATGCTCCGTCGTCACGCTTACGGTCACGTCGGCGATGTCGACGGAAGACCCGGAAGGAAGCTTCCCTGCCGCGTCCGGATCGGGGCTGAACGCGCAGCTCCAGGAGCCGTCCTCGTTCTTCGAAAGCGTCAGATCGCCGAGCTCAACGGACACGCTTTCCCCAAGCAGGTTGTCGAACGTCACGGTCACGCGGATGGAGCCGTCCTCGTTAGACGTGAAGGTCGTATCCGTCAGCCGGTCAGCCAACGCGCCCTTCCCTTCCGCCTGCACGCCGACAATGACGGGATCGCTCATGATATCCGTGTTGTCCGCGTCGCGTATCGTGAAGCCGGCGGCCGAGCCGTCGATGACGGTGGGATCATCCGTGCCCGTCAGCGTGATAAACACTTGCTGCGGCGTCGTGTTCACCACGTTGTCGTCATTCTTTTCCGTCACCATCAGCGTCACGCTCATGCGCACGGTTTCTCCCTCTCCAAGGCCGGAGAGATACGCGTCGTAAGGATCAAACGAATACTCCACGCGTCCGGTTCCGCCAGCGGCATCCTGCGTTACGGCGGCCGTCAGGACGCCTATGGGAGCGCCGTCCAGCGAGACCATGCCGGTCGCAGCGTCCACAGACGCCTCAACCGGATCCGTCTCTCCCGGAAGCGTCACCAGCACCGTTTCGGGCAGAGACGCGATCTCCTGCTCGTCATGGATGTCCGCGTCGGTAAAGGTGAAGAATCCTTCACCCACGGCTTCACCGCCGCCCGCATCCGTAATGTCAACCGTCGTCGGCGTGGACGTTACCTCCAGAATATCGTTTTTGCCTGTGACGGTAAGCGCGATATCCGTTACGGTCTTGCCGCCGAAACTGTCCTGCACCACAAGTTTGAGGCCGTCGCCCTCGAGCGTGGCATATTCCCCCTGGCCCAACGCGTTGATGGCTTCTCTGACCTCATCGTCGTACGTCATGGTGATGACGCCGTCGGGCTGGATGGAAAGCGTTACGTCATACCTCGTCCCGTTCACGACGATAACCGCTTCGCTGTCGGTAAAGTACCTGTCGTTTTTCTCAAACGTGTAAGAAAGCGCGTCTCCTCTGTCCGCATCGGTCACGGTATAACCGTCATCGGCGGAAACGGGGGAGAAGGTAACGCTGTACATGCCGGACTCCTGTTGGGGAGCCTCCGTCACCGCATCTTCCCCAGCCTGAAGTCCGACCTCGACGACCGGAGCTTCGTTGGTGCCATGAACGGTAATGGTCACGGGCTTGGTCTGCGCGTCGCCATACGTATCCTTGGCCCCGAGGTTCACGACGATGGACGCGCTGTCGCCGCCGTTCAGGGACTGCGCCGTCGCCGTATCCGCCACGCTGAACGTATATTCGCCAGAAGCGTCCATCTCCAGCGTGCCCACGAGACGTTCATCGTTGGCGTCTTGCGGATCGTCGGACAGAGACAGGTCCAGCTTGCCGGTCTCCTCATTCCACGTTCCCATCACATAAACGACGGCGGGAGCTTCTTCCGCGTCTGCCGACGCAGGCTGCGCGGAGACAAAGCTGCCGTTCACCATGACGCCGAAAGACAGCGCGTCGCCGTCCACGTCCTGCGCTTCCACCTGTCCGACGGCGGAAGGCGTGACGTTCTCCTGCACGGAAAGCACGGGCGTCACCGTCACCACAGGCAGATCGTTCACGCCGTGAACGTTGATCTCAACCTTGGCGTAGCTGGGGCCGACGCTGTTTTCCACCTTGACGGTGAAGATATCCGACGGGGATTCTCCCTGCTTCAGGCTCTGGCACTTTTCGTAATCCAATACATAGGAATAGGTGCCGTCATTATGGAGAATAAGCGTGCCGTACTCGCCCTTGACCACGGAAGCGAACGTCTTGCCGGTTGAATCCGTTCCGGCGACGCCGCTTACGGAGTAACCGTTGTCGTCAAAATCCGTCACCGGAATTTCTCCGCTTACGGACAGGGCGCCGGACGCGGTTTCCGACTCCGGATAAAAGACGCCGTTCTCCCAGGTTCCGGGCACGCCTTCTTCGCTGATATGCGCGGAGGAATCTTCCGCCTGCACCGCATCCGCCTTGCCCACAAGCGTTACGGTAAAGGAACCTTTCGTCTCCGTCAGATCGTGATACTTCTTCTCGTCGTCTGCCCCGGTCGCGGCGGTAGAATCATCCGTCACCCGCACCTCGAACACAAAGTCCTTCGACTGGCCGGGCTTGAGCTCCTTGCTGGCCGTCGTGTCCCATGCCTTGAACTCATAGGCGTAGTCGCCGTCGCCGGTCTTGCCAATGGTCAGTGCGCCGTAGCACTGCTCACTGTTTTCGGGATTCTCTACCGTGTAATAAACGTCACCGCTCTCGCCCCGCATCACATAAATGACGACGCTGGCGTCGGTTCCGACAGTCACGCCTTCCTCCGAGCCGGGCACAGTGATGATGGTCAGCGTATGGAGGTCCGTGGCATCGTTCGCTCCCAAACCGTCGCTGTTGTCAATATCCGTAATGGAGAGAACGCCGGAGTCAACCTGTTCCTCCCGCAGATCCACATTGACGTCCGTCGCCGTCACTTCCGACGCGTCGCCCGTGCCGGTCACCGTAAGGGTGACCTGTTGCGGATTTCCGTTGAGCCATATCTTGACGGTGTCGGTCCACACTTCCCCGGCGTTCAGGGCGTCGGCCCGGCTGTCGAGCTCAAAACGCAGCTCACCGGTATCCTTGTCCACGTACACAGTGCCGTAATCCGTGGACAGGGAGTACACGCCGTCATTATAGGTAGCGTCCGGAGCGTCGTCAGTCAGGCGGAAGTCCAGAGAAGGTCTGAATCCGCTGACGATCTTTCCGGCCTCGTTCGTATACTGCCAGGAGTAGCCGCCTTGGCCGTCGGAAACCAGCGTTCCGGTCAGCGTTTCAAACTCCTCTAGCTTGGGAGATATAGGTTCGCCGTCCGGCTTATACCACTGGTCGTCTTTTTCATACACATGATAATAGGTTCCTGTGTTCGGGTCCTTCCAGCATTCCAGCGTGAGCTTCATGGACTCTTCGCCGGAGACTCCTTTATGGAAGCTGCTGGCCACGCCGGATTCCTCGCCAGCCACCACAAGGCCGCCGCTGGTTCCGGGTTCGATCAGTCCGGGAATGGTCACTCCGGAAATTTCGGCGTCAGGCAGAACGCCGGGCCCCTGCTTCTCCTCAAGGGCAAAGTTGATTTTTACGGAATCCATGGCGCCGTGCGGATCCTTTACCGTAATGTACGCCGAGTCCACAGCTTCCCGGGTATCGTTGGGATTGCGAGTGTACGTGTATTCCCCGTAGTCGTTCACATAGATGGTGCCATGCTCAAGATTCGCCTGATTGGAGAAGGAGAGATTCTCGCTCGAAAGATTCACGCCCACCAGCTTATCGCCGTCCGCCGTATAATATTCGGTGACGCCCTGATCGCCGCTTTTGGCGTACACGACAACATAGTCGTCGCTGGCGGGGTTTTCGCGATACAGCAGGAAGCCGAATTGCAGAAGCTGAGAATTCCCCTCTTCCGCCCCGGAGCCGTCTCCGGAGCCAGGTTCTTCGCCGGCTCTTTCGGCTTTGTCGTCATCCACGTCGCTTACGGAAACAACGCCCGTCACCTTGCCCTGATATCCGACCTTTCCGCCATAGGAAACGCCCTCTTTCAGGTTGTTAAGAGCGTCACCCGTTATAGTGGAGGAGCCAGCCTGTACGGCTATAATTTCCGGCGCGTCGTTGGAACCATGCACGTCCACGGCGATCTGAACGTCCAGGGAGCCCGTGTCGCTGACCTTGCCGTCACCGCCTGTCTGCTGCGAGGTGAAGGATACGGTTATGTTTTCCAGACAGCTGTCGTTATGACTGCCGCTATACGTTTCGCCGTCGTTGAGAGCATCAATCTCTTCGCGAGCGTCCTTATCGGTCACGATGTAGTCATAATGCAGATGCATGGAGGACTCGCCGTCCCCGTCCTCAATGAGACGGAACGTGAAATCGCCCTTTTCACCATGAACGACGGGAGCGTTGTTTTCGTTGACAACGAGGTTGCCTTTCTCGTCAACGACGGATTTAGCCGCGCCGTACTGGTTAAACGTCACCCGATAGGTCTCAGTCCCCACCGTGACCAGCACTTCTCTGGCAAAAGCGTCGGAACTGTCCGGATCGGCGACCTTGATATCGCCTTTCAATTCAGAACTGTCGCTGCTCACAATGCCAGCGTTCCCCGGCCGTTCATCCAAAAGGGGCAGGGACTTGTCGCGCTCGCTGTATTTATCTTCCCACAGACCGTTGTTGGTGTGAGACACCAGATAGGCGTCGTCATTTTTGCCGATCAGGGAACCCTGAAGCGTTACGCTCTGGGACGTGGCCCCCAGATCGTCCGTGCACTGTACGGAAAGTCCTTGGAAAATGTCTGTAAGTTCCTTTCCTTCTCCAAGACTCTTCACGGCGTTCTGGTCAATGGACAGCGTGAACTTACCCGTGTTGTCTATGGTGATGTGACCGTATTCCGAAGTGACCGTGTGCCCGTCGGGGCTGAGTTCCCATACCTGCGAGCTGTCGCTAGCAAGCACAAAGGAATAGTTTACGACGTGAGTGCCGTCGGCAGTTTCGCCCTTGTCGGGATCGACGCCGACAATCTTTCCCACAAACGTATCGCCGTCTTCGCAGGACGCCTGAATAAACAGTGTCGCGTCCGACGTTTCCGTCGCTTCCGTAAAGGTCATAAAACTGTTCCGACCTTCGGCGGGCGTATCAATCGTCAGTTCAACGTCGTCGCCCTCACCGTCCGCCACGGCCACCTTTTCGATCACCGGCTTGTCGTTGGTGCCGGAAACGCTGGCCGACAGCGTAATCGACCCCTTGCTGCCGTCGTTGTCTCCCGTGCCCACCGTGACGTCGATGCTCACCGGATCCGACACGCTCTCACCCTGAGGCAAGACGTTGACGGCGTTCAGTCTGGCCTCAAACGCCTCATCGCTTCCAAGAAGCGTTTTGACCGCGTCGGGCAGGCCATTGAACTCTCCAGAATACAGGTGATATTCATAATTGAAGGAGTGGGCGCCGTCCGCATCCATGGAAGAATTAAGTGAAATCTCGTAATAGCCGTAATCTCCGGCGATATACATAACTTCGGGATCGCCGGGCGCGTCTTCCGACGCCGGCTTGCCGAAGACGATCGGAGCACCGTCGAGCGTGACGCTGTACTCGGCGTAGCTGCCCACGGATTCGCCGGCTTCATTTTTCACGGTGAACACCACCTGACCGGCGTCGCGCCCTCCGATAGTGAAGACGCCGCCCGTCGCGATCTGCAATTCCTGACCGTAGCCGGTACCGACGTTTCCGGTTGTCGCGCTGTTGCCGTCTCCGTTGACCCAGTACACGCCGCTTTCCTTCACATGAAGATCATCGCCCGGAGTCACCACATACCGATCGTTCGAACCGTGAATGACAAGCGTCACGTCTTTGGCTTCTTCACTGTAAAGCGTGTCCTTCAGATGGGCGTCTTTGGCGTACACCCGGAGCTCGCTGATGTCGGAAAGGTCGAAGGTAAGGGAGTCTTCCTCGTTCAACGCGTTGATAAACGAGGAATTCTGATTCAAGTCAAGATACACTTGTCCGTCGGGCGTGATGTTCAGCGTGGCCACGGTTGCCTCAGGATCGCCCGCCAGCAGACGCTCCAGAATCTTCAGTCCTTCCGCGTCGCCCTTGAACACGCCTTCGTCGCCGATAACCTTCAACAGATCCGCCGCCGTGATGGGTACGGACTGACTGTCGCCCGTGCCGTTGTTGTCGGAAGCGAAGCAGAAGGTAGGATCTTCGTCATGCGCATCGGGATCGAACGCTTCGACATAATCTTTGGTATGATCTTCTCCGGGATGATAGGACGAATCCTCGGCTTTGTTTTCCGCGGCATGCACCTCCAGCGCGTCCGTCGTAAGAACAGGCCGGTCGTTGGTGCCCGTGACGGTAAAGGTTATGGTGGTTTCAGAGTATGATCCGTGAGCGTCCGTCACGCGCACGGTATACGTTTCCTTCACGGTCTCGCCGTCGCCCAGCGACATGATGGCGTTGGGGGTTCCATCGGTGTTAAAGCCGGGATTGTCCATGACATAGGTGAACTCGCCTGTCGCCTGGCTGATGGACAGCGTGCCATATTCGGTGCTGACGCTGACGTAGCCCGCAAGACCGTCGGCCGGCTTGGCGTCCCCCATGTCAATGGGCGAAAACGACGCCGCGCCAACTGCGATTTTTCCTCCCGTCACCGTAAAGGAAAGACCGTTATCGGCCATGCTTTGCCCCGGTCTGCCCTCCGTGGATCCCGCGCCGTTATCGCTGTCCACGTCATAGGCCAGCACTCTGCCGGAAACATCGGACGTTCCGGAATCCGTTCCCTTATAAATTTCGGTAGTGACGGCGGCAAAGACGCCATTCGACACGGCGGTTTGATCATCCGCCCCCACCACGCTGTGAATCAGCGGTCGGTCATTGGTGCCCGTGATGGTAAGCTTCAGATCGCTTTTCACGCCGTCCGACGAGAATGACAGCTTGATTTCTGCCTGATCGCCCTGATCCAGGCGGTCAAGAAACGCGTTGTTGTTGTCATGGTCAAGCGCGCTCTTATCGTCGTTATCGGGATCAAGCGTAAAGGCATAGGTCACGTCGCCGTTCTGCGTCCTGGAAAGGGTCAGCGTGCCCACCACAGCGTCATCGGCATACGTATCGCTCCACCAAAAGCTCCATTGACCATTGCTTTCCGAAGCCACAAGATACAATACCGTAGGCTCGCTTCCCACGGCTCCCACCGTCACATTGTCAATTCCAGCTATGTCACCCAGATTGCCCACGGAGGTGTCGTCAGCCTTGTTCAGACTGACGTAGGCGGGATCAATGGTCAGAGTCACGGCGTCGTTGAGATCAACGTCATGAAAGAGCGCGTTGGACGGTTTACCCGTGACGACATCCACTGCGGTCCCGTCGCTCTTGGCCACATAGTCGTTGGGAGAACCGGTATCGGGATAGCCTTCAAGGCCGCTGTCGCCCACCACGCCTTCTTCGCGGAGGCTCTGGGAAAGGTGCGCGTCGCCGGTAATGCCATTGTCCTCATCGCGCAGAGTGATAGTGATGGTCTGCTCGCTCCAGGAACCGCGCTCATCCTCCACGCGCACGACAAAAGTTTCTGTCACATAGTCATCGGCGCCTATCCTTTCCGTATCCTGCACCGTGTAAATATAATCACCGTCAGCGTATACCTTCAGTGTGCCGTAAGTAGTGCTGATTTCCGTGAACGATCCGTGTTCGTCCTGGCCGTGCTTCTCCTCTGTTTTCTCGCTGACGAGATTATCAAACGTGGCGGAATCGGAGAGGTAAGGAACATAGCCATCATCCGTCACATACCCCACAACGCTGCCTTCAAACCTTTCCACCGTAAACGTCAGCTTATTCACAGCGGAGTCTTCGCTTCCCTCGCCGTTCTCCCTGTCCGCGTCCTTGGCCGTAAGATGACCAGAAATGACGTGAGGCTCCAGCGCCCCATCATCTCCCGTCACGCCGCCTTTCTCGTCAGTCGCCACCAGATCGCCCGTCGCGGTGAAACCGTCCTTGTCGGAAGAAAACGCATGGTCCACGCCGTCAACCACCGCGCCGGTAAATACCGGCCTGTCGTTGGTGCCGGTGACGGTCACGGTCACGGTCTGACTGCTCCACGCCCCATGTTCGTCTTTCACGTACAGAACGAAGCTCTCCGTGACGCTCACCCCTTCGTTCAGGGCGTCCACCGCGGCAACGCGCACGTCAGTCGCCATCCCCGCGTTGTCCGCTTCCGCCAGCACATACCGATACTCGCCAGCGGCGTTCAGAATCAGATCGCCGTACGCCGTGCTCACGCTCGTGCCGTCGACGTCAGCCGCGGCTTCCACGCCCGATGCCCCGTTTTGAGAGCTAGAACGTCCCGTCAGAGAAAACTCCCGCCCTCGATTCTCGCTCGCCGTGGTCTCGGCTCCCTTACCGTTTTCCGCGTCCCTGTCGCTGGCCACAACGCTGCCCTTGAGCGTGGTGACGGCGGAAACCTTGTCCACAGACCCATCAGCGTTCGTGGCGACCCCTTCTTCCCGCAGGCTCACGTCTTCGTCG
>CALUUX010000011.1 GCA_944324085.1 uncultured Mailhella sp.
GTTTCTGTCATGGTGAGGATGTCGCCGTAGAGAAATTGCTGGAGATCTCGCGCGATGGTGTTGTTGCGGCTGACCACGGCGAGACCGGAAGCCACCACGGCGGAAAAGACCACGCCGATGACGGTGTCCGAGGGCAGCGCGCTGAAACGCTGCATGAACATGATGACAAGACCCACGGCCAGGCCGAAGAGCGGCATGGAGATGTGCGGATTGACGCCCAGCACGAGACCTATGGCCACGCCGGCGAAGGCGGAATGGCCAACGGCGTCGGAAAAGAAGGCCATGCGGTAATACACCACCTGCACGCCGAGGGCCGCGGTCATGGGAGCGAGCAGCACCAGGGCCACCAGGGCCTGCTGCATGAAGCGCATGTCCATGCCGTCCAGAGGAAAGAGGGAAGCCAGGTGAAAAAGCCAGGACAGATCAATCATGATGACGCTCCCCGCAGGCGCGGTCGTTTTTGGCTCCAGGCATGGCGTGCGTGTGGTCCTGAGCGCAGATGAGGCCCATGTGCATGCCGAACAGCGTTTGCAGAACCTCGCCGTTGAGCACTTCGGCGGGGGGACCCTGAGCGATGACGCGTCGTTTCAGGCAGATGACGCAGGTGGCGTGATGGGCCACCATGCCGAGGTCGTGGCTGACCATGATCTGGGTGAATCCTTCGCTTTTGCGCAGATCTTCCAGAAGTTCGCAGAACAGACGTCCGCCTTCGAAGTCCACGCCGGCCGAGGGTTCGTCCAGCACGAGCAGTTCGGGCTTCTGCTGAAGGGCCAGGGCGAGCAGAACGCGCTGCATTTCCCCGCCGGAAAGGGTGCCCACGCGACGGCGCATGAGATGGGCCGCGTGCACCTGTTCCAGCAGCGCGAGAGCCTGAGCCTTGGCGGCGCGGGAAAGACCCAGCCAGAGGGGGCGTTTCTGCGCGCCCATGCACAGAAATTCCGCCACGGTGAAGGGCATGCCTCTGTCGAGGGCCAGCTTCTGGGGCACATAGCCTATGCGCAGTCCTTTGCCGCCGCCGAGAGTGATGCGGCCGCGGTAGCCCACTTCGCCGAGCAGGGCGAGCAGCAGCGTGGTTTTGCCCGCGCCGTTGGGGCCGATAAGCACGGTGCAGCTTCCCCGCGGCACGACGGCGTTGACCTGATCGAGAATGTTGAGGCCGCTTCTGGTCACGCTGACGTGATCGAAGACGATGGCGGGAGCGTTATCGGTTTCCAAGCGTGTTCTCCAGCTGGCGCAGATTGTCGCTCATGATGGTTTCATAGTAGTCCGCGGGCGCGTCGGCCGGGCCTCCGGCCACGGGATCGAGACTGACGCAGGGAATGCCGGTTTCCGCGGCCAGCGTTCTGCCCGTGCGCACGGGGTACTGCGGTTCGGTGATCACGGCGGCGGAGTGTTTTTCACGGATGAGGCGCACGAGATCCAGCATTTCCCGGGCGGAAGGTTCCTGTCCCTCATGGGCCTGCACCACGGCGTCCACCGTGAGTCCGGCGTCTCGCGCGAGATAGTGGAAGACATTGTGCTGCGCGATCACGCCCCGTCCGCCGACCTTCTTTCCGAAGGCGGCGTAGTCGTCGGCCAGGGGGAGAAGCGAGGCTTTGACCCGGCGGGCGTTGGCTTCGTACAGGGCGGCGTGTTCCGGATCGGCCTGCGCGAGCTGGGCGGCCAGCGAGTCGGCCATGCGGGCCATCATGGAGGGGCTGGCGAAAATGTGCGGATTGAAGCCGTGGCCGTCATGGCCGTCGTCGGGCAGCAGTCCGTCCACCCGGCTGGAAATGTCGATGACGGACGAACCTTCCTTCATAAGTTGTTTCATATTGTCGGCGTCGCCGAGAAAGCTCTCCAGACCGAGACCGTTGACGACCAGCGTGTCGGCGCGGGCCAGGGCGCGCCGATCCTGCGGCGTCATGGAATAGTCGTGGGGGCATCCCGTGCCCGCGGGCAGCAGAAGACTCACGTCGGCGTCGGGAACGTCCCGGGCGATCTGCCGGAGAAGAAGCCATACGGGAAACACCGAGGCCACCAGTTCCCGTCCCGCGGCGAGGGAGGGAGCGGCGCAGCCCAGCGTAAGACAGAGCAGCAGGGAAAGAAGCGTTTTCATGCGTGCGTCCTGAAGAAAAAAGTGTGCGTCGCCGCGCCGTTCGACGTGACGGCGCGAACGGAGAGACGCGGTGAGCTTTAACGTGGGTTCGGTCGTCCGTCATGTCAAGCGGACGCGATCGCCTGAAGAAAAGGGCCTTTGCGGAAAACGTTCGTCATCCGCGCGGCCCTTCCGGCTCACAGGGGAAGCGTTTGCTCCAGGCCTTCGATGACCGTGTAGGGATCGGTGTGCGCCTTGGCGTCGCCGCTGAACAGATCCAGCGAGGCGTCGTAGGCGGGCGTATGAATGCCGGCGATGCCCAGCAGAGAGTGGAAGAGATTGTCGTGGGAACAGGGTTCCTCGCGGAAGCGCGCCGCGTTGTTCAGCTGTTCGGCGTGACGGTCGTTTTGCCGAAATTCCGGCGAGGCGTAGATCATGAACGGCACCCAGCGCAGTTCCGGATGATCCATGAGTTCGGGGCTGTGGCCGCGATATTTGCCGTGCAGTCGGTCGCCGTGATCCGAGGTGACGAAGAGCACGGCGTTTTTGTCCTTCAGTCTTTCGATGACGCCGGCCCAGTAACTGTCCGTGGCGAGCACGGAGTTGTCGTAGGAATTGACCAGTTCTTCGTCCGTGCAGTCGGCCACGCTGAATTTGGAGCAGACGGGGGCGTAACGGCGGAATTCGTCGGCGTAGCGGTGTTCCGGATTGATGTGACTGCCGAAGCTGTGCAGCACGATGAGCGTGTCCTGTTCAGGCAGGCGCAGCGCGTCGTCCAGCATGGGAAGCAGATCGGAATCCTGTATTCTGGCGTTCACGGTGTACACCGAGGGATGGGTCTGGAAGATTTCGCTTTCTCTGGCGATGGAGGCCACGGGCGTTTCGCCTGTGGCCATGGCTCCCTGATTGGTGAGCCAGACCGTGCGGAAACCCGCTTTTCGGAACAGCGTGATGACGGATTTTTCTTTCAGCGCAGGATCGGGATGGGCGATGGTGGCCCGCGTGAGCATGCGGGTGACGGATTCCGTGGTGCCCGCGCCCGCGCTGTAGCAGCGTTCGAACACCGTCAGGGGAGCGGCAGAGGAAAGCGGCGTGGTTTCCCGGTCATAGCCGTAGAGGCCGAGATGGTCGGCGCGCAGGGATTCCCCGAGCGCGAGCACGACGATCATGGGTTTTCTGCCGTTTCTTTCGCAGACCACGGGACCGGGGAGATCGGCTCTGGCTTCGATGAGTTTTTTCATGCGCCACTGCTGCTTGACGGAATGGCCGAAGTGGGACAGATAGCCCGCCGGCATGGGATGACGTCCCTTCATTTCGTAGGGCTGGATGTGTTTCGCTCCGGCGCAGAGCGCGGCGAAGACGAGCAGGGGCGTCAGGGATTTGAGCGTGGGCTTGCCCGGAAAGCGGCGTATGGCCAGATACGTGAACAGCGCGCCCGCAGCCGCGTAGACGAAAAGCATGGGGCTGAACACGCCCATGGCTTCATGCAGGTTGGTGTTCCACACCAGGGCGAACATGTCCTTGCTCTGGGCGTATCCGTAGGACAGCGAAAAATAGAGGACCACGGCGGAACTGAGAAACACGAGGGCGAGAAGAACCTTGCCCAGTCGTCCCAGCAGCGACAGAAGGTAGAATATGGCCAGCGCGTAGACCAGCGAAAGAATCATGGCTCTGGCGAACACTTCCGGCTGGTGCTGGAACAGCATGTGGTAGTACGGCAGATTGGCGACGGCGGTGTAGGCCAGGGAAAGAACCGTGACGTACTTGAGCCGCGCGGTGTCGATGAACGAGGATAAACCGGCCATAAAAGGTCTCCATGCGCCTCGCGGGAGCGCGGCGTACGATATTGCGGTGTCTGCGCCTTCCCGGAGCGCGTTTGGCAAAAGAGCGAGAAAATGGAGGGCGCGTTTCAGAACGATCGGGGGTTCGTCGAAAATTTTATGGAGGTGCATTTTATCCGCGCGAGGGGCGTTTGTCCAGACGCGGACGGGAGGCGGCCTGGGAAGCGTCCGAGGGCGGGGGGCGACGGGCGACAAGTTTCTCCTCCACGTGGACGCGCCGCCGGAACCGGGGGCAAGACGAGGGGTCCGCGTTTTTCTCTCCGTCGGCCAGCGAACGGCGGTTCGAGGTTGACGGCGAGAGGATGTCGCGACGGCGTTCCGTGCGAAAAAACCGCGTCGGAACAGCGTTCCGGCGCGGCGAAGGAGACGTTTTACTTAAGGATGGGCTCAGCCGCCAATGGCGGACATGCGCTTGTGGGCCACGGGGCCGTGACGGGAGGCGAGCAGTTCCGCGCCCACGGGCTTGCGGGACACGGCGTCCAGCATGATGCGGCGCACTTCTTCCGGGCCCTTTTCGCGCAGGGCGTCGCGGATGGGGTATTCCCTGTCGTCGAAGAGGCAGGTGCGGATATTCCCTTCCGCGGTCAGCCGCAGGCGGTTGCAGGACTGGCAGAAACTCTGCGTGACCGAGGTGATGAGACCGAAACTGCCCTTGGAGAGGCGACCGTTCGGAGCTCTGAGCTTCCAGAGTTTCGCCGGGCCGCGTTCCTCGGCGGCGTGGTCGTCGCTTTCCGTGCCGTCCTTGCGGCGCAGAACGACGGGTTCGAGCCGCCAGTGCTTCCGGGCCGTTTCCAGAATGTCCGCCGCGGGCCAGAACAGATTGTTCGACCAGATGGTGGAATCGCCCATGGGCATGAACTCGATGAAGCGCACGTCTATGGGCCAGTCCATGGCCATGGAGGCCAGCGCGGGGAGTTCCACGTCGTTGACGCCGCGCATGGCCACGGCGTTGATTTTCAGGGGAATGCCCAGTTCCAGCATGCGCCGCATGTTGTCGAGCACGGTGGGCAGTTCGTCTTTGCCGGTAATGGCCGCGTATTTCTCGCGATCCAGCGAATCGAGGGACAGGTTCACCGACACGCCGAGCTCCTTGAGCGTTTCCAGCGCGGGACCGAGCAGCGTGCCGTTGCTGGTCAGTTTCAGGGCCGTGTCGGGATAGCGGCGGTGAATCTTCACGAGAAAGTCAAGAAAGCCCTTGCGCGCGAAAGGTTCTCCGCCGGTGAAGCGCAGCTTGTGCACGCCGAGTTCCGTCGCGATGGCGATGACGCGTTCTATTTCTTCAAAACGCAGGATGTTTTCATGCGGAATGAAGGGAACGCTGTCGTCGCGGCAGTAGCGGCAGCAGAGATTGCAGCGGTCAGTCACGGAAATGCGCAGATAGCGCACCGTTCTGCCGTGCGCGTCGGTGAGAAGCGCGGGATGTTCTTCGTTCTGTTCCTGCATGGCGTCTAGCTCCTTCCGCAGTCGCTCATGTCCCCGTTGAGCTTTTCCAGCGCGTGGGGCAGAACGGGCAGAAGCGCGGCGAGATTTTCCTGCGCGGCCCGGAAGCTTCCGGGCAGGGCGATGATCATGGAACGTCCCACCGTGCCCGCGAGGCAACGGGAGAGAACGGCGCGCGGCGTATGGGTCAGGCCTTCGGCGAACATGACCTGCTCAAAGCCGGGCAGACGGCGGTCCAGCACGGGAATCAGGGCTTCGGGCGTGAAGTCGCGCGGAGAGAGGCCGGTGCCGCCCGTGGTGACGATGAGTCCCCATCCGGAGGCGGCCAGATCCTTGACCAGTTTGCGCAGGGCGCGCGGGTCGTCGGGCAGCAGGAAAAGCTGGGAGCGCGCCGGAGAAAGCTCGGCGAGCATGTCGAGCAGCGCGGGGCCGCTCTTGTCGACGCGTTCGCCGGCGTAGCCCTTGTCGGAAAGGGTGACGCAGGCCACGGCCAGTCCTTCGCCGGTCCAGGGTTCCGGGGCGGGTCGGGGTTCGGCCAGCGGTTCTTCCTCGGTCTCGAAGAGCAGGGGATCGTCGGTCTTGAACAGGCCGCTCTTGCCGCCGGACTTGAGAATGAGACGCACGTCGCGGATGACCACGTCCTTCTGCACGGCCTTGACCATGTCGTAGATGGTGGCGGCCGCCGCCTGCGCGGCGACGATGGCTTCCATTTCCACGCCGGTGCGGCCCGCCGTGCTGGCCGAGGCTTCAAGCAGCACGGAAGGCGGCTCGTCCCGCACCTGGAAGCGCACGTCCACATGGGTGAGCGGGAGAGGGTGGCACATGGGAATGAGTTCGGCCGTGCGTTTGGCCGCCATGATGCCCGCCACCTGGGCCACGGTGAGCACGTCGCCCTTGGGCAGGGCCTTGGCCTTGAGCATGGCCAGCGTGTGGGCGTTCAGTTCCACCACGGCGCGGGCTATGGCCGTGCGTTTGGTTTCCGCCTTGGCGCTCACGTCCACCATGCGGGCGTTGCCCGAGGCATCGATATGGGAGAATTCAGACATGGGAGCCTCGGAAATTACGCCTGGGGAAGAACCTGGGGACGGAAGGAAATGCGGAAGCTGTCGCCGGGCTTCACCACGCCGCCCTTGAGAATGCGGCAGAACACGCCGCGTCTCGGCATGATGCAGTCGCCCACCTGCTGACGGATGGCGCAACCCATGTGACATTCCTTGCCTATCTGCGTGAGCACGAGTTCGATGTCGTCGCCGATGACGAAGCGGGTGCCGATGGGGCAGGTGTACAGTTCCACGCCCTCGGTGGTGATGTTTTCGGCAAAGTCGCCGGGATGGACGTCCGCGCCCATGGAGCGCATGTATTCGATGTCCTCCATGGCGAGCAGGCTGAGCTGACGATGGGTGCCGTCGGCGTGGACGTCACCCTCCACGCCGTGGTTGGCCACAAGGGTCACCTGCGGCTGATTGACTTTCTTTTCTCCCTTGCGGGCACTCGTGGATACGGCAACGATACGCATGATATTCTCCATCCTCGCGGAACGCGGTTGTTTTTTGGATGACCGGCCCTGGGTCAGCATCCTTCATTGACGACGCTCACTTCTCTGGCGTCCAGGGCTTCGGGAATGCCCCTGTCGTGCGTGGCGCACACGACGCTTACGCCCTTTTCGCGCAGAGAGCGCACAACATTGAGTATGGCCTTTTCGCTCGCCGCGTCAACATTGGATGTGGGTTCGTCGAGTAAAAGCACCGAGGGGGAGAGAATAAGGCGTGAAGCCAGAGCGATGCGCTGGCGTTCTCCGCCGGAAAGCTCTCCCGGGCCGCGCGAGGCCATGCCGTCCGGATCGGCGAATCCTACGGCCAGCATGCTTTCCCTGTAGCCTTGCTTCTGGCGTTCCCGTCCGAAGCCGCGCAGGCGCAGGCCGAGGGTCACGTTCCAGAACACGGAAGCCTTCATGAGGTAGGGATCCTGAAGCAGCAGGGTGATTTCCTTGCGCGGATCGTTCTGATTGCCCGCGTAGCGCAGCGTGCCGGAGCTCGGCTTTTCCAGAAAGGCCAGCAGACGGAGCAGCGTGGACTTGCCGCTGCCGTTTCTTCCGGTGAGCACCACGGTTTCTCCTTTTTCCATGGAGAAGAAGGGCAGGTACAGCGCGGTGATGTCCCCGTAACGTTTGCGCAGATCGCGCGCTTCGAAAAGAGTGTTCATGCGCGCCCCTTTTGTCTGAACCAGGACATGAGGAAGTTCACCAGAAAGGCGATGAGCAGCAGCACCAGGCCCAGCGCGATGCCCTGAGCGAATTCGCCCTTGCTGGTTTCCAGAGAGATGGCGGTGGTCATGGTTCGCGTGGAGTAGCGGATATTGCCGCCGAGCATCATGGCCACGCCCACTTCCGTCACCACGCGCCCGAAGGCCGTGACGCACACCATGCCGAGATGGTAGCGGATTTCGCGGATGGTGTGCAGGGCGAGCTGCGTGGAGGACGCGCCCAGGGTGAGGAGTGTTTCCCGGCAGCGGACGTCGAGATTCTCCACGGCCGCTGCCGTCCAGGAGACGATGATGGGCAGGGCGAGAATGGTTTGGCCTATGACCATGCCGGGCAGCGTGAAAAGAAGGCCGAATTGCCCGAGCGGCCCGCGGTAGGTGATGAACACGTAGACGATGAGGCCGATGAGCACGGTCGGGAAGGCCAGCAGCGTGTCCGAGATCAGACGCAGAAATTTTTTGCCCGGAAAATTGGTGTAGCCGAGCAGGAAGCCCAACGGCAGCCCCAGCGCCATGGCGATGAGCAGAGCGCAGCACGTGGAGGTGAGCGTGGCTTCTATGGCGGAAAAGGTGGCGTCGTCCATGTGCAGAAGCAGATCAATCGCCTTCTGCATGCCTTCGCTGAAATATCCCATGGTTACCTGCGGATGAAAAGAGGAGACGCGGGCCGGAGGACCGGCCCGCAAAACGGCTTACTTGCCGGCGTTGGGGAAGAAGAGCTGCTTGCCCTCGAGCTTGTAGTTTTCAATAAGCTTCTGGGTTTCGGGCTTCACCCACCAGTCTTCGAACTTCACGGCGAGGTCCTTCTTGACGTTGGGGCAGAGCTTGGGGTTGGTGGTGATGACGCTGTACTGGTTGAACAGCGTGGAGTCGCCTTCCACCACGATGGTCAGAGGATTGGCGTCGCCCTGCTTGTTGGCGTACTTGATCCAGGTGCCGCGGTCGGTGAGGGCGTACGCGCCCTTTTCGGCGGCGATGGCGAGCGTGGCCATCATGCCCTGGCCGGCGGAAATGTAAAAGGGTTCCTTGTCGGGGCTGAGCTTGGAATCCTTCCACAGCTTCAGTTCGGCGGAGTGGGTGCCGGACTTGTCGCCGCGGCTGACGAATCCGGCCTTGGCGTCATAGATGGCCTTCAGGGCTTCGGCCGTGGTCTTGCCGGCGACCTTCGCGGGGTCGGCCTTGGGGCCGACGATGACGAAGTCGTTGTACATGACCTGACGGCGGTCAATGCCGTAGCCGTCGTCGATGAACTTCTTTTCCACGTCGGGGGCGTGCACGAGCAGCACGTCGGCGTCGCAGTTCTTGGAAATTTCAAGAGCCTTGCCGGTGCCCACGGCCACCCACTTGAGGTCGATGCCGGTTTCTTTCTGGAAGGTGGGAGCGACGTATTCCAGCAGACCGGAATCCTGCGTGCTGGTGGTGGTGGCCATCATGAGGGTGTCTGCGGCCTGCGCGGGGATCGCGCAGGAAAGGGAAAGCAGCGCGCCGAAAACGAATTTGCCGAGGTGATTCATGGATATGCTCCTTATAAGGTTTGCGGCGTCCCGAGATGGGGCGTCGTCGTTGTCAGTCTGCGTCGAGCCGGACGGCCCGGGCGGGGAAGAAAAGCTGCACCCGGCTGCCCTGGCGCAACTTGAGCCGGGAAACGAACGCGGTTTCCTGCGTCGCGTTGAGGACGGTTCCGTCCGCCAGTTCCAGCACGAGAAAGGTTTCCACGGCGTCCTGATGCATGGCCGTCACTGAAGCCGGCACCGGCCCCTGAACGCTGAGGGACGTTTTATCCGCGGCGATCACCATCTGTTCCGGATCGATGGAAACGGTGACCACCTGATTGAGGTGGATTTCCGCGTTCAGAAACTGGCGCACGTCGCATCGGGCGGTGAGCACGAGATCGGAAAAGGTGGTGACCTCCACCGAAGCGGCGCGCATGCCCGTTTTGACGCCGGTGATGATGCCGATGAACGAATTCTCTTTCGTTTCGCGCTGGACGGTTCCGGGCGCGGAGCTCCCTCGCACGATGCGTTTTGCCTCGCCTCCCGCGAAGTCCAGAAATTCCGTTATCTGGGCGGGTTTCTGCTGGCCGAGAAAGGACTGCACCACGTTGAAGGGCACATGCAGTTCGAGAAGTTCCAGGCCGCGGGCGTACCGCACGGCCCGTGGGCCGGCCATGCCCGGCGCGAGTCCCATGCCTTCCGCCACGGCGTAGAATTTTTTGCGCACGAACCCCTGATCGAAATGCAGAAACGCCGGATCCTCCGCTTCGGGAAGAGTGAGGATGCGCCGGATATGCCTCATGCACGAAAGCGGCAGCATCACGTCGCGGCTTCCCGGCGCGGGAACGTGCACCATGCCGGTGACCGTGTCGACGGCCTTGCGGGCGGGAAGGTCGATGGCCTCTCCCAGACGCAGACCCCCGTAGCGTATGAGCAGAAAGAGCAGATGAAGCCTCGCGCGGACGAGTTTTTTCGCCGTGGTCGTAGCTTCCGCCTCCCACGTTTCCCAGCGCAGGGTAAGCTGTTCAAGCATGCTTCTGGTCAGATGTTCCTGAGGCAAGGCGCACTTCGCATGTTGACGGTGTTTATTCCGCTAAAATCGTGGAAGAGAATGGGGTAAGGCATGATGCCGTTTCATAATCATCGCAAAAAAGGCGTGGCGCGCACGCTGTGGAAAAACTTGTTACGTCATGGAAAACGCGCTCCGGGGGGAATATGCGTATTTCAATATAACAGAAAAAAAGCGGAGGAGCAATACTGAAATGGCGAAACGCTCGCTGAATGAAGTTTTATTTCAAAATTATCATATTTCTTTTCAAGGTGATTGAGTAAAAAATAAAAATTTGCCGGAAGGGGCTGCCGTCCCCTTCCGAGGGGAAAAACGGACCTGCTTTTCTTTTTTCTTCAAAAGGTTATACTTCGCGGAAGCATCATTCTATTTACCCGGGAGCATTCATGAAGTCCTTTCTTACCCTGAAGTCGGTGGACGAGGTGTTGTCGCTCGTCAGAACGTTTGAGCCTCTTGCGGAAGAGATCGTTCCTCTGGACGCGTGCGCGGGGCGTTATCTTGCGCGCGACTGGTCCGCTCCCGAAAATCTGCCGGGTTTCGACCGATCCACCGTGGACGGGTACGCCGTGCGCGCGCGGGACGTGTTCGGCGCGCAGGAGGGCTCTCCCGCCCTGCTGGAATGCGTGGGCGAGTGTCCCATGGGCAGAGCTCCGGAGTTTTCCCTCGCGTCGGGACAGACGGCGCGCATCTTCACGGGGGGCATGCTTCCCGAGGGCGCGGATTGCGTGGTCATGGTGGAGTATTCCCGCCCCGCCGGGGGCAATCTTGTGGAGCTGATACGCACGCAGGCTCCGGGCGACCACGTTCTGGAACGGGACGAAGACGCCGCCGAAGGCTGCGCGCTGCTTCCGGCGGGGCGTCGCTTGCGTCCTCAGGAAGTGGGCCTGCTCGCCGCGCTCGGACAGACGGACGTGCCGGTGCGGAGGAGACCTCGCGTGGCCATCGTTTCCACCGGAGACGAGGTGGTGCCCACGGAGCGGAAACCCTTGCCCGGGCAGGTCAGGGACGTGAATTCCCATTCGCTCGCCGCGTTGTGCGCGGCGGCGGGGGCGCAGGTTCGCATGGCGGGCCTGGTGCGCGACGACATGGCCAAGCTGGAAGCGACCGTGCGCGACGCTCTGGGCTGGGCCGACGTGGTGTTGCTGTCGGGCGGATCGTCGGCGGGCATGCGCGATCATACCGTGGATATTTTTCTTTCCATGCCGGAGAGCGAACTGCTGGCGCACGGCGCGGCCATCAGTCCCGGCAAGCCGTTTATTCTGGCACGCTCGGGAGGCGTCTGCCTCATGGGGCTGCCCGGTCACGTGTCGAGCGCGCTCGTGTGCGCCCGCGTGTTTCTCGCGCCGCTGCTCCGGCATCTTCAGGGCGGCGAAGAACCCGTCACGCCGGGAGTGCGCGCCGTGCTCGCCCGCGCCGTGGCCTCGGCGCAGGGACGTCGGGATTTCATTCGCGTGCGGCTCGCGCGTTCGGAACAGGGCTGGGTGGCCGATCCCGTCACCGCGCCGTCCGGGCTGATTTCCGGCCTCGTCACCGCCGACGCGCTGGTGGTCTGTCCGGAAAACAGCGAAGGGCTGTACGCCGGTCAGGAGGTTTTCGCGGAGCTTTTGCAGTGAAGCCCTCCCGTTGCCGAACGTGGCTCCAGAACAACGGAAAACGTCAGGATCCGCGGCGTCGCTGACGCCGAAAAGGGGTATATTTTTATGTCCAGACACACCTATCTTACGATGCAAACGCCCGCCGAAGCGCGGGAGTCGTGGTTTTCGCGCGTCGACGAACTGGGCGTCGAACTCGGCGAAGAAACCGTTCCGCTTTCCGCCGCGCTGCGTCGAACGCTGTCCCGTCCCGTGGAGGCGTTGCGTTCTTCGCCCGCGTTTCACGGCGCGGCCATGGACGGCGTGGCCGTCAGGGCCGAAGACACGTTCACGGCGTCTCCCCGCAGGCCGCTGCGGCTGGAAATCGGCAAAAACGCCTTCTGGATCAACACGGGACGGCCTCTTCCGGAGGGATGCAACGCCGTGGTCATGGTGGAGCATCTCAACGTGGAGGAGGGCGGCAGATTCGTGGTTACGGAAAAAGCGGCTTTTCCCTGGCAGCACGTTCGCAAGCTGGGGGAAGACATGGTGGCCACGGAAATCATTCTCGCGCCGGGCGTCGAGATAGGACCGTACGAACTGGGCGCGCTGGCCGCCGCCGGCGTGACGCATCCTCCGGTGTTCCGCAAGCCCAGGGTGGCTATCATTCCCAGCGGATCGGAAATCGTGGCTCTCAGCGAGGCCAAGGAAGAGGATCTGCGCGCGGGCCGCTCGTTGCCGGAATTCAATTCCATCATCTTTTCCGCCATGATTGAAGAGGCCGGCGGCGTCGCGACCGTCAGTCCCGTGGTTCCCGACGACGTGGAACGCATCCGGGAGGCCATTGCCGCCGCCGTGGAGTCAGGGGTCGATCTCGTGATCATGAACGCCGGATCCTCGGCGGGCAGCCATGACTACACGGCCGACGTCATCGCGAGCATGGGCGAATTGTTGACGCACGGCGTGGCGGTCATGCCGGGCAAGCCCACGGCTCTCGGCGTGGTGGAGGTTGGAGGGCGCAAAACGCCCATCGTGGGCACGCCGGGATATCCCGTTTCCGCCATTGTGGCCATGGAAGAATTCGTGGTGCCGCTGTTGGCGCGCTGGCAGAAACGCCCCGCCCCGCGTCGCGAGTCCGTGCCGGTGATACCCTGCAATCCCATTCCTTCCCGCCCCGGCATGGAAGAGCGCGTGCGCGTGAAGCTCGGCGTGGTGGACGGAACGTGTTACGCCGTCACCCTTCCCCGAGGCGCGGGCACGGTGACCAGTCTCTCCCGGGCCGACGCCGTGATTTCTATCGAGCGCGACCGGGAAGGTCTGGACGCCGGACAGCCGGTGCGGGCGGAACTGCTTCGCCCGCGCGAGCAGATAGAGGGCGCGCTTCTCGCCACGGGCAGCCACGACAACACGCTGGATCTCATTGACAGCATGCTCCGGCGCAGCCATCCCGGATTCCGGTTGACGTCGGCGCATGTGGGATCTCTGGGCGGCCTTCTCGCGCTGCGCCGGGGGCAGTGTCACCTGGCGGGAAGCCACCTGCTCGACGAGGAAACCGGCGTGTACAATCGCCGGGCCATGCGCGAAAACCTGCAGGGCGTGCCCGCCATGCTGGTGAAGCTCGTGGACCGGGAACAAGGCATCATGGTTCTGCCGGGCAATCCGAAAAAGGTAACGTCCTTCGAGGATCTGTGCCGGGAGGACGTCACGTTCATCAACCGACAGCGCGGCAGCGGCACGCGCGTGCTGCTGGACTACGAACTGAAGAAACTCGGCCTTTCTCCCGCGCGGATACGCGGCTATCGGGACGAGGAGTACACGCACATGAACGTGGCCGCCGCGGTGCTTTCGGGTCGGGCCGACGCGGGGCTCGGCGTGCGTTCCGCCGCCGCGGCTCTGGGGCTGGAATTTATTTCCGTGGGCGTGGAGGAATACGATCTGGTCATTCCTCTTCGTTACGCAAAGGATGAGCGCGTTCTCGCGCTGATGGACGTCATTCGTTCGGAAGAGTTCCGGAAGAACGTCCAGGCCATGGGCGGATACGGCACCGACGGCGCCGGCGACGTCCTTTGGGAATACGACGGAAAATAGTCCGTCTCTGAAAAGAAAAAGGCCCCGACGTCCGTGACGAGGAAGTCGGGGCCTTTTTGTAAATGCGGCCGTCGGCAAGAGACGGCGGGAGAAACGAGCGTTCTTGGAACCAGAGGCGGAAGAATGGGCGCGCGGGATTATTGTCCGCAGGGAGAAACGACGCGTCGGCGCGGGCGAGAGCCGACCAAAAATGGAAGACGGCTGTTGAACGCGTCAGGATTCGGAAGGGGAAGACTTCGCGCCCGCGTATTTTTTCATGGCCAGGCTGCACTTGCCGGCCTTTATCTTCCGAGGGGTGGTCGCGTTTTCGGAAAGCCGCACGCTGGCGGGCAGGCAGGAACGGATAATGTCGAACGTGCCGTCTTTCTTCCACGCCGTAAAGCGTCGCCATGCCGTGACATAGCTGCCCATGTCGCGGGGCAGGTCGCTCCAGCGGCAGCCTGTGGTAAGAACGTAGAGAACGGCTTCGAGCGTTTCGCGGTCGTTTTTGCGGGGGCGTCCTACTTTTTTTGCCCGGGCGAGAAACGGCTCGATGCGTCTCCATTGCTGATCGCTGATGAATGCCATGACATATTCCTTTGAATGATATGGTTGTTTCCGCTAGGGGAAAAGCGTGAGCTTTTCCAGTTCCGGAACGGAAAGATCGAGGTGAAAGAGCGCGCCGCCGTCATCCTTGTTCCGGCAGAGCCAACGCACGAGCAGCGACGCCATGAGGCAGGCCGTTCCCGCCACGGTGAGCGCGTGGGTGTTCATGGGCGCGCCTTCCACGTTGCCGGCTTCTTCTCCCGGATAGACGGCGGAGAAGGGGCGTTCGAGGGTTCTGTCGAAAAGGCACAATCCTTCGTTCCTCGCCACCGAAGCCTGCACGCAGGGCACGCCGGCGTTTCTCGCGGCGCGCTCCAGCATTTTTTTGCGGGCTATGGAGTCAAGGCAGTCCATGACCGCGTCCGCCCCGCGGAGCAGGTCGGGCAGATTGTCGTCGTCCAGCGCCACGACGTGAGCCTGAACGTCCATGTAGGAGGCGATGTCGAGAACGCCGTCGCGGCACGCTTCCGCCTTGAACGCGCCGAGCGTCTTTTCCGTGCAGAAATGCTGCCGGTTGAGATTGCTTTCCTCGAACCTGTCGGGATCGCAGAGCGAGAGACTGCCCACGCCCAGGCGAGCGAGAAGCTCCGTGACGTGTCCGCCCAGTCCGCCACATCCGGCCACAACCACGCGCGCGGACAGCAGGCGGGCCAGAGCCTGCGCCGTGAAGGCTCCCCGGCAACGGCTGAAACGTTCCGGCCATACGTCGCGCAGCAGCAGCTCGGCCATGGTTTCGCGTTCCGTGCGGTCGAGTTCCCTGGCCAGACGGCGAACGCCTTCCCTTGAGACGGAAAGTTCGGTACCGCGTTTGGAGAGAAAGGGGGCGAGCCCTTCTTCCAAGGACTGACGTTCCGGAAAGTCTTGCATTTAGCCTCCTCCCACGGCGGGAAAATACGCCACGCGATCCCCGTCGCGCACGGGGCTTTCCAGGCCGCTCTGGCGACCGTTGACCATGACGATTTTAATTTCTTCGTGGGGAATGCCGATGCGGCGCGCCAGTTCTCCCGCCGTGAGAGAGGACTCTTCCTCCTTCGGCGTCACGAGAAGGCCCGTTTCCGGATCGTAGCCGGGAACGAGATCGCGCAGGGTGGTGCTGAGTTTGATCAATATGCTCATGGGCGGCGGAGCCCGCGCGGAGCCTGGCTCCGCGCGGGTCGGGTGGAGGTTACTTCTTTATCCAGTTAAAGGTGGTCTGCAGTTCTTCGGGCGTGATGTCGAAGGTGGTGTTGTGAGGAGCCACCGGTTCGTCGCTGAAGAAGTCGGGCAGATGGTCGGCGGCTTCGGTGATGCCGGCGCGACGGTTGAAGTCGATTTCCGTGGACAGGATGCGCTGTCCGAGGGTGACCACGTCGTCGCCGGTGAGCTTCCAGCCGTACTTGGCGTTGAGCATGTCCACGATGGCCGCGAGAGCGTCCGGAATGTCGAGGATGGCGAAGGCGGTGAACAGGCACAGGCCCACGCTGTCCACGGAGGCCGTGGCGATCTGGAGGTTGCGGGAAAGCTCGATCTGGCCTTCCTTCTTGAGAGGATCGACGTAGCCGCCGCAGTTCAGGATGTTCGCGGTGACCGCGTAGCCGGCGGTGTGGTCGGCGCCCATGGGAGTGGTGGCGTAGGTGACGCCCACGCCCTTGACCGCGCGAGGATCGTAGGCGGGCAGGCTCTGACCCTTGACGCAGGGCACTCTTCTCACGCCGAAGACGCGGCCCGTGGTGGCCGTGCCGCAGCCGATGATGCGGCCGAGCGGCGTGCCTTCGCTGATGCCCTTCATGGCTTCCATGACGGCCTTGCCGTCGCCGAGGGGGATGCCTCCGCCGGCCATGGCCACGCCCACGGCCACGCCGACGTCGATGGTGTCCACGCCGATGTCGTCACACATGTGGTCGAAGGTGCAGATGAGATCGAGGTCGTCGATGTTGCTGTGGGGGCCGAAGCACCACAGGGTTTCGTATTCGGGCCACTTGCTCTTGAACTTGCCGTTTTCGTCGGGGAAGATGCCGCTGCAGCGGATGATGCAGCCGCTCATGCAGCCGTGCGCCACGGCTCCTTCGCCGCCGCGTTCCTTGGTGAGCTGATTCATGCGCTCGCCGGAAACGGCTTCATGGTGCTCGAACTGACCGCAGGTGAAGTTGCGGGTGGGCAGGCCGCCCGCTTCGTGCAGAATGTTCACGAGCACGGCGGTGCCGTATTCGGCGAGACCCTTGCCCGTGACGGGATGGCTGGTGAGAGCCTTGGCGAAACGCTTGGACGCGGCCTTGAAGCCTTCTTCATCCACGAGGGCGTGGTTCTTGCCGCCTTCAGGATTGATGATGATGGCTTTCAGGCCCTTGGAACCCATGACGGCGCCCACGCCGCCGCGGCCGGCGTGACGCTGAGGACGCAGTTCGCGATCCGTGAAGGCGATGCTGGCGGCGGTGAGCTTGAATTCGCCGGCTCTGCCGATGGTGACGTAGCTGCAATCCTTGCCGTACTGTTCCACGAGTTTGGCCACGGCGTCGAAGTTGTTCAGGCCGGCCACGGTGGAGGGAACGAGCTTGGCGGAATCCTTGCTGATTTCCAGCTGCCACCATTCGCCTTCGGTGGCCATGTCTTCAACGATGATGGCCATGATGCCGAGTTTGGCGAGGTGTCCGCCGGGCTGTCCGCCGGAGTTGGATTCCTTGATGCCTTCGGTGAGCGGGCTTTTGCAGCCCACGGAAATGCGGTTGGAGTTGGGGCTGTTGGTGGCGCCCAGCAGGCCGGGGGCGAACACCAGCTTGTTGTGCGGGCCGAGGGGAGTGCAGATGGGGTTGACTTCTCTGGCCACGATGGTGGAGGTCAGGGCGCGACCGCCGAGGCCGGCGTATTCTTCGGGAATGTCTTCAAACACGCAGCTTTTGGTGGCCATGTTGACGCGCAGGAAACGAAACATGTCGTGTGTGCTCCTTGTTGATGAGTGGTTCACGATAGTCGGAGAAGCTTCTTTAAGGTGACCTTAGGGCCTTGGCGTTTTTTTCGTCAAGGAAAGGAAAAAATAATCACGCTTTTTTTATAACTCTCCCATTTCGTGACAGTTTCAAAAGGAGCGCGAGTGGAAAAGGGCCCTTCCCGGGCCCGGAGCCGCGAGCGCGGAAAGACGGTTATTTGTTCCAGGAGAAGAAGATCGGTTCCTTTCTCGAGCAGGGGGGAACGGCGACTTTCGTGTAGCCCAGGCTCAGCGTCGACACCAGGCGGAAGCCTTCGGGAACGCCGTGAGCGGCTTTGAATTCGGGATCGTCGAACAAGGCTTCGGCAAAACCGATCCAGCAGCAGCCAATGCCTTCGTTTTCGGCGGCCAGCATGAAATTGCCCGCCGCGAGGGAGCAGTCGTACACATGCCACGGGGAACGCTCGTCGCCGTAAATGATCAGCACCGTGCCAGCGTTGTTGAAAATATGGTAACGCCCGCTTCTCAGCCAAGATTCGTACTGGCTAAACTGCGGATAGGCGTCGAGATCGTCCAGCACTCTGCGTTTGATCTGGTCCGAGAGGCGGTTGATTTCTTCGGCGTTCTGGAGAACGACGAAGCCCCACGGCTCCATGCCGGAACCGGTGGGAGCCTTGACGGCGAGACGGACGAGGTTTTCCAGCGTTTCCTTTTCGACGGGCTGCTGCGTGTAGCTGCGTATGCTGCGCCTTTTTTCAATGGCTTCAAGAACGTTCATGATGTCTCCGGAGGGACGATCGTCCGTCGAAAGGGCGACGATCGCGTTTGTGAAATAAAAAGGGCGGACGCAAGACGCGTCCGCCCGCGATGACGGCAGATCTGAAACGTCAGCCTCTCGGGCCGGAGCGTCGATATTCGAACCTTACTTGTTCAGCGAAGCCACGCCGGCTTTGGCCACGTTGGTGTCTTCCTGCACGGTGCCGCCGGAAACGCCGATGGCGCCGACGACAACGCCGTTCTTGTCCTTCAGCAGTTCGCCGCCGCCGAAGATCACGAGGCCGTTGTTGGTGACTTCAATGCCGTACAGTTCGCCGCCGGGCTGGGCGGCCGCGCCGAGTTCCGCGCTGGACATATTAAACATGCGGGCCGTCTTGGCCTTCTTCATGGACACGTCGATGCTGCCGAGGAACGCGCCGTCCATGCGGCAGAACGCCTTGAGGTTGCCGCCGGCGTCAATGACGGTGATGTTCATGGGCACGCCCTGCTTTTTGGCGAAGGCGAGGGCTCCGTCCACGACTTTCTGGGCCTGTTCGAGCGTGAGATCGCCGGGGAGCTGAAGTTTGCTGGTATCGACGGCGGCGGAAGCGGGGGCGACCAGAGCGGCGAGAAGGGCGCAGGTAAGAAGAATGCGATGCATGATCCAACTCCATGTTTTGCGAAAGCCGGGCGCGGCGGAAAAGGCGACGCGCGCGAGCATCCTGTTTTGTTTTTCTTATAGCCCGGCGCGCAGTCGGTTTCAAGGGGCGCGGCGTCGTTCTTTCGTTGAAACGGGGCGCGTCGAGGGTAAGATGGCCGTTATTTTTTTTCGTTTTCCGATCGGATCCGGCGACGCGGAAAAGGAGCCATTCTTAATAAGGAAGGAGGGGTGAGCGGCTGAACGGCCCTGGGAAAAGAGGATGGGAGCCGATGCGCAGGGAAGAGTTTTTCTTATGAAATTAACACTAGTTAGGAAGAAGAGGTCGTCTTTTTTTGAGTAATATGTTACAGTCTTCTCAGACAGGCGCAAAGTGTTCCCAGTCAGATGAATTTTGAAATAGAATTTTGAAATGGAACGGGAAAAGTATCGAGCTTGTCACTTTGGTAACGCGGTAATATGGCTTGATGATTGATGATTTCTTTTATTGAATTTTGAAATGAAAAAGTTATTTTTTTATTTTTTCAGAACCTTTGACTTTTTCTCAGCAGTACCGTAGGACAAATACAGTACAAGTCTCTTATCCTTTCGCTAACTAATGCTACCAAGGAGTTACTATGAGCACTGATGTCAAATGCATGTACCAGGGTCAGATCACTTCCTTCTTTATTCCTACTGTGACTCTCGTCGGTCCCAACTGCAGTAAGGAAATTCCTTATCGTCTTAAGAGCCTGGGCGCCAAGCATCCTCTTATAGTAACTGATAAGGGTATTGTTGCTTGCGGCATTCTGAAGCAGATTACCGATATTCTTGACGCTGCCGGCGTGTCTTATGTTGTGTTTGACGGCGCGGTTCCGAACCCCACCGACAAGAACGTGCATGACGCCGCTGAAGTTTACAAGGAAAACAACTGCGACAGCCTCATCACCCTCGGCGGCGGCAGCTCTCATGACTGCGGCAAGGGCGTCGGCTTCCTCGTCAGCAACGGCGGCAAGATTCAGGACTACGAAGGCGTGGACAAGTCCACCAAGCCCTTCCCGCCCTATGTCGCTGTGAACACCACCGCCGGCACCGCCTCTGAAATGACCCGTTTCTGCATCATCACCGACGTGGCCCGCAAGGTGAAGATGGCTATCGTTGACTGGCGCTGCACTCCCAGCGTCGCCATTGACGACCCCGTCCTCATGATGGGCATGCCGCCTTCCCTCACCGCCGCCACCGGCATGGACGCCCTGACCCACGCCGTGGAAGCCTATGTGTCCACCGCCGCCACGCCCATGACCGACGCCTGCGCGGAAAAGGCCATCGAATACATCAACCGTTATCTGCGCCGCGCCGTGGCCAACGGCAAGGACAAGGAAGCCCGCGAAGGCATGTGCTACGCTGAATACCTCGCCGGCATGGCGTTCAACAACGCCAGCCTCGGCCACGTGCACGCCATGGCTCACCAGCTCGGCGGCTTTTACAACCTGCCCCACGGCGAATGCAACGCCATTCTGCTGCCTTACGTCTGCGAATACAACCTCATCGCCGCCCGTCGCCGCTTCGGCCGCATCGCCAAGCTGCTCGGCGAACGCACTGAAGGTTACACCGCCAACGAGTCCGCTGAAGCCGCCGTCAAGGCCATTCGCGAACTGTCCCGCGACGTGAACATCCCCGAAGGCCTCATCGCCCTCGGCAAGAAGTACGGCAAGGAAGTGCGCGAGGAAGACATCCCGATCATGACCGCCAACGCTCAGAAGGACGCCTGCGGTCTTACCAACCCCCGCATGATGACCGACGCTGCCGTGGCGGCCATCTACAAGAAGGCTCTGTAAGAGCGGCATGACATGATGCCGGAGTTTTCTCCGGCACCTTCTGGTACATCCACCTCCCTATAACGGGCGCGTATGGTCGGCATACGCGCCCGTTCCCTTTTTAACGCGGCCTTGTTCCCGGGCTTCGCCGGGACGGGACGAAGTGCTGTGAGACGGAGCGTCCGCTTCGCGGAGGAAGCAAAACGCCTGGCGTCGCGTGGGGACGGCGCGGAAAGGCGTCGAGACTGCAAAACGCCGTCGTTTTCAGGGGCGTTTTCCGGCGTGACGGCGTTGGGGGAATCTTCTCGCTTTTCGGGCGGAGCGCGCAAAAAAGGGCCGCGCCTCGTTTGAACGCGACCCTTCGACTTCAGCTAACGCGGCCGGTCGTCGCGGCCGTTATTTGGCTTCCAGAAAAGCCTGGTAGGCGAGTTTCGTGGCGTAGATGTCGGGCACGGACGAGAGCTCGAAGGGGCTGTGCATGCCGAGAAGCGCGGGGCCGGCGTCCACCACGTCCATGCCGTAGGCGGCGAGGAAAAGGGCCACGGTGCCGCCGCCGCCCACGTCGACCTTGCCGAGTTCGGCCATCTGCCACGGAACGTTCTTCGCGTCGAGAACGCCGCGCATCCAGCCGATGTATTCGGGGTGGGCGTCATTGGCGCCGTACTTGCCGCGGGAGCCGGTGAACTTGCAGAAGGCCACGCCGTAGCCGAAGAAGGCGGAGTTCTTGAGTTCGTGACGATCCTGCCAGTCGGGATCCACGGCGGCGTGCACGTCGCCGGACACGGCTTTGGTGTTCATCATGATCGTGCGGAAGGGAGTCTGCGGTTCCCAGGCGGCGGCCAGGTCTTCCACGCAGTACTGGAAGAAGCGAGAGCTTGCGCCGGTGGAGCCGTCGGAACCTATTTCTTCCTTGTCCCAGAAGATGAGGCAGCAGGTGTATTCCGGATCTTCGGCGTCGAGCAGGGCGCGCAGTGCCGTGTACACGCAGATGCGGTCGTCCTGTCCGTAGCCGCCCACGATGCCTTTGTCGAGACCGACGTAGCGGGCGGGGCCGGCGGGCACGACTTCCAGCTCCGCGGAAATGAGGTCGTCTTCGCGGATGCCGTATTTTTCGTGGAGAAGCTGGAGCACGCGGGCCTTCACGGCTTCTTTGGGAGCCTTGTCGTCGTCCTTGTCGCCGTCGGCGAGAACGGGCTCGTGACCGACGATGACGTTGAGCTTTTCGGCGTCAAAGGCTTCGGAGAGCTTGAGGTTTCCGTCCTTGTGGGCGAGGTGGGGCAGAAGGTCGGCCACGGTGAACACGGGATCGGCGTCGTCTTCGCCGAGGTTCACGCGGATCAGTTCGCCGTCGGTCTTCACGATGACGCCGTGAATGGCCAGCGACCGGGCGAACCACTGATACTTGCGCAGGCCGCCGTAGTAATGGGTTTTCGCCTGGCCCACGCCCACCTGTTCCATGAGCGGATGCTGCTTGAGGTCGAGTCTGGGGCTGTCGGTGTGCGCGCTGATGAGACGGATGCCGTCGGAAAGCGGTCTGCGTCCCTTGCGGGCCACAAAGAGGGCCTTGCCGTGCAGGGTCCGCCAGACCTTGTCGGCGTGGAAGCCTTCGACGTATCCGGCTTTTTCGAGCGCGGCGATGACGCCTTCCACGGTTTCGCGTTCCGTTTTGCCTTCGGAAATGAAGCGGATGTAGTCGTCGGCCAGGGCCGTCATGGCCCGGCGGTCTTCGGCCGAGCGGTAGATTTCCCAGCCGGATTTGGAAGAAGAAGCGAGTTCGTCCATAGTAACCTCGAAGGAGAATGGTTGCTTGTCTGCGGCGCGGCGATTGGGCAAGAGCATCGGTCAGGAACGGGAGCGTTCCAGCGCGTCTTTCAGGACGCGGACCGCGTCGGGGAAATCTTCCTCTTCCATGGTTCGGGGGTCAAGCTGAAAGTAGGGATCGTCCAGCCTGCCCACGAGGGGAGGGTCGGTTTCGAGCAGACGTTTTTTCAGCTGCGTGGCGGAACCGCGTTCCGGCCGCACGCAGACCAGCGTGGTGGGCATGCCCTGTTCGGGGAAGGAGCCGCCGCCCACGCGGGAGAAGTCGTCCTTGAGCGCGCAGGTCGCGAGTCCGGCGAGTTCGCGGTTCAGCAGGTCGCGCAGGGTTTCGGCCCGTTCGCGCAAGGTTTCCGGGTTCATGCTCATGCGGCGCACCGTGGGAACGGCCTGGCGGGCCTTTTCCGGATCGCGGTACAGGCGCAGCGTGGCTTCCAGCGCGGCCAGCGTGAGCTTGTCGCAGCGCAGGGCGCGCAGAAGCTGATTTTTTTTCATGCGGTCCACAAGGTCTTTTCTGCCCACGATGATGCCCGCCTGCGGCCCGCCGAGCACCTTGTCTCCGGAGAAGGTGACCACGTCAGTGCCCTGGCGCAGCACGTCGGGCACGGTGGGCTCGTCATGGAGGCCCC
>CALUUX010000012.1 GCA_944324085.1 uncultured Mailhella sp.
AAGCTGATTTTTTTTCATGCGTTCCACAAGGTCTTTTCTGCACACGATAATGCCCGCCTACGGCCCGCCGAGCACCTTGTCTCCGGAAAAGGTGACCCCGTCATTGCCCTGGCGCCCCACGTCGGGCACGGTGGGCTCGTCATGGAGGCCCCACGGGGAGAAATCCATGAGACTGCCGCTGCCGAGATCTTCCAGCATGGGCAGGCCGTGATCGTGGGCGAAGTTCGCGAGTTCGCGCGGGGGAACGCTGGAATGGAAGCCGATGACCCGGTAATTGGACGGATGCACCCAGAGCACGGCGCGGGTGTTTTCGGAAAGGGCCCGTTCGTAATCGGCGAGATGGGTCCGGTTGGTGGTGCCCACTTCGCGGAGCGTGGCGCCGCTGCGTTCCATGACGTCGGGAATGCGGAAACTGCCGCCGATTTCCACGAGCTGTCCGCGGGAAAGAATGACCTCGCCGCCTTTGCACAGGGTGTCGAGCATGAGCAGCACTGCCGCGGCGTTGTTGTTCACCACCAGCGCGGCTTCGGCGCCGGTGAGGGAGCGCAGCAGGTCTTCCACCAGGCTGACGCGGCTTCCCCGTTCTCCGGTTTCGAGGTTGAACTCCAGGTTGCTGTAGCCGGAGGCGGCGACGCGCACGGCTTCCTGCGCTTCTTTTGCGAGCACGGAGCGGCCGAGATTGGTGTGCACCACCACGCCCGCGGCGTTGATCACGCGGCAAAAGCGGGGTCTGTCCTTGCGCCTGGCCGCGTCGAGCAGGCGCGGACGCACGGCTTCCGGACGCAGCTCCGTCTCGTCCGTGAGTCGTCCGGCGCGGATCTCTTCGCGCAGCTGGTCGAGAACGAGACGGCAGCTTTCCAGCAGCACGCTGTGGGGCGCGGAGGGAAGAGCCTCCTCCAGCCAGCGGAGGCAGGCGTCCACCGAGGGGAGCGAGCGGAACAATGACGACATGGGATCTCCTGTCAGAAATCGGAAAGCCCGCCGGGCGAGCGACCCGGCGGAACGGAGTGTCGGGCTTTCGCCGCGGAACGCGCGTCTCTCAGCGGGAGGGCTTCAGGAAGGCGGGCCACAGCGTGAACAGTTCCGAGAGAAGGTACAGGGAACCGCAGACCAGAACGGGTTTGCCGTGAGCCTCCTTGCCGGCCGAGTCCAGGGCGTCCCGGAGCGTCGGGAATAGCGAGGCGCCGGGACCGAGAGACGCGACAAGGGAATCGGGCGTCGCCGCGCGGGGATTGTCCTTGACGCCGGGCACGAATATCGGCATGCCGGCGGCGAGTTCTCGCACCATGGCGGTCAGCGTTTCCGGCTGCTTGTCGGCCAGGCAGGAAAAGACGATGGCGCCGGGACGTTCTTCCTCGCGCATGTCGTCGACGGCGGCCATGAGGGCGGTCATGCCGTGGGGATTGTGCGCTCCGTCCAGCCACAGGGCGGGATGGTCGGCTCCGGCGGGAACGAACTGCAATCGACCGGGGATGAACGCTCGCTTCAGGCCGAGCGCGATGGTGTGTCCGTCGGTTTTCCAGTGGTACCGCTGACAGAGCATGACCCAGGCCAGAACGGCGGTTTGCGCGTTCATGCGCTGATGGCGGCCGCGCAGGCCGAGCTCGGCGTCGTCGGGCAGCGCGGAGCAGGCTTTCAGGTCGTCGGGCAGGCAGGCCCACAGAGCCTTGCCGGCGGCGGTGCCGTCGCAGCCGTTCGCCGAGGGACTGGCGCACAGGGGAATGCCGCGCGCTTCCGCCTTGGCGAAGAGGACGTCCCGCGCGTCGCCGCTCTGAGGCGCGCTTACGGCTACGGAAACGCCGGGCCGCAACGCGTCGGACTTGTCGTCGGCGATGGCGGCGAGGGTGTCGCCGAGCACGTTCATGTGATCCATGCCGATGGGCGCGAAGCAGACCATGTCCACGGGAAGGGCGGTGGTGGCGTCGTAACGGCCGCCGAGTCCGGCTTCAAAGATCATGAGGTCGCTTTCGCTGCTCTGAAACGCGGCGGCCGCCATGACGGTGAGCAGCTCGAAGTAGGTGAGATCCTTTTCGGCGAGCACGGCGTTGCCGGCCAGGGAAGGCCACACGCGGCGGGGCAGCATGGTGTGGTTGAGCTGAATGCGCTCTTCCGGCCACACGAAATGCGGCGAGGTGTACAGGCCCACGTTCATGCCGTGGGCCATGGCGATGGACTGAAGAAACGCCGAGGTGGATCCTTTGCCATTGGTGCCCACGATCTGCACGGCCGGACAGCGGAGTTTGTCCAGACCGAGGGCGCGCAGGGCGCGTTGCATGCGTCCGAGGCCCATGTCCATGTGAAAAAGCCCCAGGGAGTCCAGATGCCGGATCACGTCCTCATAGGAGTGAAACGGCGCGGATTCCGGCAGGCGGCAGCAGGAGGGCGCGTCAGTCATGGGAGGCTTCTTTTTTGGCTTTGACCGCGGCGCGCAGCCAGTCGTACCAGGCGTCGAGTCCCTCGCCGGTGCGGCAGGACACTTCCATGACGGCAAGATCGGCGTTCAGCGCGGCGGCGTGGGCGCGGGCTTTGGCCATGTCGAAGTCCACGTAGGGAAGCAGGTCGATCTTGTTGAGCACCATGGCTTTGGCCTTGTGGAAAAGGTACGGATATTTCTGCGGCTTGTCGTCGCCTTCGGTCACGCTGAGCAGGGCGATCTTGGCGTCTTCGCCGCAGTCGAATTCCGTGGGGCACACGAGATTGCCCACGTTCTCGATGAACAGCGCGTCCAGTCCTTCCCAGTCGATGGACTGGAGAGCTTCGCTCACCATGCTGCTGTTGAGATGACAGCCGCCTTCGGTGTTGATCTGCACGGCCTGCGCTCCGGAAGCGGCCACGCGGCGGGCGTCGTTGTCGGTCTGGAGGTCGCCTTCGATGACGGCCATGCGGAATTCTCCCGCGAGGTCGTTCAGCGTGCGTTCCAGAAGGGAGGTTTTGCCGGAGCCGGGAGAACTGATGAGGTTGAGAACAAGGACGCCGCGGCGCGCGAAGTCGGCGCGCAGTCGCCCGGCGATGCGGTCATTGGCTTCCAGTACGTTGCGGACAACGGGGATTTCCATGATAAGCCTCGGATGTTCAGGATGAAACGACGGAAGGGGAGCGTTCACTCCGCTTCCAGGTGGTCGAGAAATATGCCTTCCCCGCCGATCACGCGGAAGGGAACGGTTTCGCCGCAGGCGGGGCAGGGCGCGTAGAGGGCGTCTCTGCCGTCGGGCGCGAACTCGTGCCCGCACAGACAGCAGGAGAGCCGCAAGGGTTCTTCCACCAGTTCGAGGATCGCGCCCTCGTGCGGCGTGCCTGCCGTCATGGCTTCGAAGGCCATGCGCATGGCGTCGGGCTGAACCTGATCCAGCGCGCCGTGCCGGACGCGCAAAAGCGTGAGTCGCCGCGCGCCGTGACGCGCCAGTTCCTCGTTCGCGATATCCATGACGCTTGCCATAAGTGAGAGTTCGTGCATGGGATTCCTCTATAGGAAAAAGCCCCGACCGTCCACCGTGGCAGAATTTTTCACATGAACGGAGCCGCTTGTCATGACCCGTCCATCTCGCTATAGAGGGAGAAAAACATCGCTTCGCGTCAGGAAGCGTGAGAGGACACCATGCGCAGAACTTTGCGTCTTTTCGTCTACGCGGCCGCCATGCTGGTCGCCGCCGTGGGCGCGGCCGCCTTGCTGAAGGATGACCCCGGTTACGAAGCCGAACGCTCGGAAGTGTCGGGCAAGCTCGTCGGCCTTACCGAATACCAGGAAAACAAGGACAAAAACGCGGAAACGGCCGCTTCTTCCGAAGCGCGCGAAACGTCTTCCGCGAAGACGGCGAGCGGAAGCTCGGAAGAAGGCGGGGAAAGCTCCGCGCCTTTTGACACGCGTCCGGCGAGCGTGGCGACGGCGTCTTCTTCCGCGTCCGGAGCCGTGGATTCGAAGGCGTCGGCGTCGAAGACGGAACGCGCGCCCGAGGCGTCGTCTCCTTTAATAAAGAAGGAAGGCGTGTCCGAATCTAAGGACGCTTCCTCCCCCGCGGAGAAAAAGAACGCCTCTCAAGCGACGCCGAAAGCGGAGAAAGTCGCTCCGGAACCTCCCGCGAAGCCTTCCAGAAACGAGGCGGCCGACAAGCGTTCCGCCGAGGCCGCGAACAAGACGGCGGCGGAGACTCGCGCCTCCGCGTCCGAAGCGACCGCCGAGACGGCCAAGGCCGCTCCCAAATACGAACGGGTGGTGACGTCCGCAAAATTCTCCATGCAGGGCAGTCAGATAAAGCTGATTCTTCAGGGCAACGCGCCCATGGTGGGGCACTATTTCACGCTGGGCGATCCTGACCGGGTGGTGCTCGATCTTGCCGGAAACTGGGAGATAGAGATGCCGCGCGTGCCGAGCAACCGGCTCATCCAGTCCGCCCGCGTGGGCCAGCACGACGACAAGACCCGCATCGTCTTCGACATGAAGACCATGGGCAAGGTCGCGCTGGTGCCGTTGAATCGCAACGCGCTGGAGCTGCGCATCCAGTAGCCGGAGGCTTCATGAACGTAAACGGCAGACATTACCGCACGATATGGACGGAAGGCGAGGGCGAGGACGAAACGCTGTTCATCATTGACCAGACGTCGCTTCCCCATGAATTTCGCACGAGGCCGCTGCGCAGCGTGGACGAGGTGTGCCTGGCCATACGCGACATGTGGGTGCGCGGCGCGGGGCTTATCGGAGCCACCGCGGCATGGGGCGTTTGGGTGGCCGCGCGCGAGGCTCCGGCGGACGATTTTTCCGGATTCATGGCGCGGAGCGTGGAACGTCTTCGCGCCACCCGGCCCACGGCCAGCAATCTGGTCTGGGCTCTGGAGCGTCAGAAGCGGGCCATGGCCGGACTTGCGGGAAAGGACGCCGTTCGCGCCGCTCGCGCCGAAGCGCAGGCCGTGGCCGACGAGGACGCGCGTTTCTGCCGCATGATCGGCGAGCGAGGTCTGCGCCTTATTGAAGAGGCGGCGGCGAAACATCCCGGTCGCGCGGTGAACGTTCTCACGCACTGCAACGCCGGATGGCTGGCCTTCGTGGATTACGGCTCCGCGCTTTCTCCCGTTTACGCGGCGTTCGACGCCGGCATTCCCGTGCACGTCTGGGTGGACGAAACCAGACCCCGCAATCAGGGAGCTTCTCTGACCGCGTGGGAACTGGGCCGGCACGGCGTGCCTCACGACGTCATCGTCGACAACGCGGGCGGCCATCTCATGCAGCGCGGCATGGTGGACATGGTCATCACCGGCGCGGACAGGGTGACGATCTGCGGCGACGCGGCCAACAAGATAGGCACCTATCTCAAGGCTCTGGCCGCGGCCGACAATCACGTGCCGTTTTACGTCGCGCTTCCGTCTTCCACGTTCGATCCGTCGCTGCGGGACGGCGTGCGCGACATTCCCATCGAGGAAAGAAATCCCGATGAAGTGCGTCGCGTTTCCGGGCTGACGGAACAAGGCTCGGTGGAGAGCGTGCTCGTCTGCCCTCCCGATTCCACGGCGCGCAACTGGGCTTTCGACGTGACGCCCGCCCGGCTCATCACCGGACTCATCACCGAAAGAGGCGTGTGCGGGGCTTCGGAACGGGACATTCTCGCCCTGTATCCGGAGTTTCAGCGCGCGCGGGGGCAGGCATGATCGTGGACGAAGGCTATGTGAAATATCGTTGCGTTCACGAGATCGGCCCCGCGCCGGAACATCCCGGCTGGGCGGCTCTGAACGAACTGCGCACCGATCTCGTGCGCGCCGGCCTCGTGGGCGTGTTGAGCGACGGCGTCGGTTACGGGAATCTTTCCCTGCGCGCGGAACGGGGCTTCGTGATCACGGCCACGGCGACGGGACATATTCCCGTGCTCGGGCCGGACGGCTATTGTCTTGTGACGCGATGCGACATCGACGCCAACACCGTATGGTCTATCGGTCCCGCGCAGGCCAGTTCGGAATCCATGACGCATGCGGCCATCTATGAGGCTTCGCCCGTCACGGGTTGCGTCATCCATCTGCATCACGCGGGGTTGTACGGTCAGCTGCTTGAAGGAAAGGCTCCGGCCACCGCGCCCGACGCGGCCTTCGGCACGCCCGCCATGGCGCGCAGCGTGGCCGAACTGGCGCGTCGTCATCCGGCGGACGGCGTCATCGTCATGACCGGCCATCAGGACGGTTTTCTCATGTACGCGCCCAACGTCGACCACATGCGCGATCTGTTGTACATGCTTTCTCAGGGGTACATTCCCTGTTAGAAGGCGACGTTTTTCCCGCAACCGCCGTCCGGAGAGGGCGGCGCGGCCGAAGCTCCGGCAGGGGGCTTCGCGGCACGGACAGGCTATGAACAGGAAAATAGGCATTATCGGCGGCAGCGGACTCGACGACCCCTCGCTTTTCGACATCTCCCGCGACGTGACGATGAACACCCCCTATGGCGAGCCGTCCAGTTCGCTGCGGGAAGGAAGCATAGGCGGCGTGCCCGTCGCGCTCATGGCCCGTCACGGACGTCAGCACACCATACCCCCCACCCAGGTGAACTACCGCGCCAATCTCTGGGCCTTGAAGGAGGCGGGATGCACCCATGTGCTGGCCAGCACGGCCGTGGGATCTCTGCGGGAGGAAATCGAACGCGGGGATCTCGTCATTCCCGATCAGTTCATCGACTTCACTCGTTCGCGCGCGCTGAGCTTTTTTGAGGCGTTTGAGCCGGGAAAGCCCATGCACGTCGCCATGGCGGATCCCTTTGACGCCGGGCTGAGGCGCGCCCTGGCCGAAGAACTTGCCGCGCTGGGGTATCGTTTTCATGACGGCGGAACCGTCGTGACCATCGAGGGGCCGCGTTTTTCCACCAGGGCCGAATCGCGCATGTTTCGCGCCTGGGGAGCGGATATCATCAATATGAGCGTCGCCACCGAAGCCATCATGGCCAACGAACTGGGGATTCCTTACGCCGCCATCGCCATGAGCACGGACTACGACTCCTGGAAGGAGGACGACGCCGTGACGTGGGAGGCCATTCTTGCCGTGGCTCATGCCAATGCCGAAAAAGTGCTGGAGCTGTTCCGGCGGGTGATTCCGAAGATCGGCTGAGACGGAAAGCCGTACATGCAAGGACGGGGGAGGAGCGGATGCTCTTTGCCCCGTTTTTGTTTTCAGGTTCGCTTTTCGGGGAACACGAGGGCCGGACAGGCTATTGACGGGAAAATATCCCAAGAAAAAGTAATAATTTTTTATGCTGTAATATTCATAAGTTAGTGTAAAAATCATCAAGAAGAAGCAAAAAAATGGAAAAAAGTGTTTGACAAGACGGGGGTAAATGGGCATAACTCGAAAACGCGCTGAGGCACAGCGGCTCAAACGAGCGCACCGCCGAAAGCGACTTCCTGAAAAAACTTTGAAAAAAGTTGTTGACAGGGAAACAGAAAAGTTGCATAACGCAACACCGCCGCGAGTGAGCGGCGCGGTTCTTTGACAAGTGAAGAGCGAGTTGGGAAATAGAGCTTTGAGTTCGATTTGAGAACTTTATGTTCTCTGAATCAAATACTTTTCAACTGGAGAGTTTG
>CALUUX010000013.1 GCA_944324085.1 uncultured Mailhella sp.
CAAACTCTCCAGTTGAAAAGTATTTGATTCAGAGAACATAAAGTTCTCAAATCGAACTCAAAGCTCTATTTCCCAACTCGCTCTTCACTTGTCAAAGAACCGCGCCGCTCACTCGCGGCGGTGTTGCATTATGCAACTTTTCTGTTTCCCTGTCAACAACTTTTTTCAAAGTTTTTTCAGGAAATCGCTTTCGGCGGTGCGCTCGTTTGAGCCGCTGTGCCTCAGCGCGTTTTCGAGTTATGCCCATTTACCCCCGTCTTGTCAAACACTTTTTTCCATTTTTTGCTTCTTCTTGATGATTTTTACCCTAACTTGTCAATATTGCAGAAGAAAAATCGGGTAAACGATGTCTCTTCTCCCGATTTTTTCGGGAAAAACACCGCTTTTCCTGTTTTTTATCGCAATAATGTTGCAAAACCAGTGTATTTTCGCCAAATCAACGGAAAACACGCTCTCAAAGACTGGCTCTCGGATCTTACCAGGGCTTAGTATCCCTTTATCACATCTTTCGCTGACGGCGTGGTGACCACGCCCTGTCCCGCTGCCCAAAGGCAAACGTCTTCCTTCCGTATGGCCGCCGCCATCATACCGGGGAACATGTCCGGCGTACAGGCAAAGCAGGGGACGCCCAACGCCGCCAGGCGTCCGGCAAGCTCTCTGTCATAGAAGGGACTGCCTTCATTGCTCAGGGCGAGAAGCGTGATGAACTGCACGCCGGACTGCACAAGTTCGTTTGCCCGCTGGAGCAGATGCCTTTCCACGCCGCCCTCGTAGAGATCGGAAATCAACACCATGATGGTATTGCGAGGATCGGTAATGAGCGACTGACAATAGCCAACCGCTCTATTGATGTCGGTTCCTCCGCCCAGCTGCACGCCGAAAAGCACATCCACCGGATCCCGCATCTCCTCCGTAAGATCCACCACCGACGTGTCAAAGACGACAAGGCGCGTCTTCACCGCAGGCAGCGATGCCATAACCGCGCCGAATATGCTGGAGTACACAATGGAATTGGCCATGGAACCGCTCTGGTCGATGCAGAGAATGACTTCACGCTGAGGTCTGTGAGCTTTGCGACCATAGCCGACGAGCGTTTCCGGCACCAGCGTGTGATACGCCTCCTGCCAATGACGCAAATTGACCTGAATGGTGCGGCTCCAATCTATTTCCGAAGCGCGAGGACGACGATTACGCACCGCACGGCTCAACGCGCCTCCCACAGCGGCACGCAAAGGCTCCTCCAGCTGTTTCATAAGTTCGTTTACGACCTTACGCACTACCTGTCTTGCCGTCTCCCGCGTTTCTGACGGAATGACGCCGTTGAGCGACATAAGCGTCGATACCAGATTCACGTCGGGCTGCACGGATTCAAGCATCTCCGGCTGAAGCAGCATGTCCTTGAGATTCAGGCGGTCGAAGGCGTCCTTCTGCATGGCGCGCACCACCGTGGACGGAAAATATCTTCGTATGTCTCCGAGCCAGCGCGCCACGCGGGGAGAAGAGGCACCGCTGCCGCCGCGCAGCCCTCTGCCGTCACCGCTATGGTCATAGAGCAAAGAAAGCACTTCGCTCATACCCATGTCTTCCGCGTTCAACGTCACCTCAGGGCAGCAGTTTCTGGCTTCATCTCCCAGAGCAAGCACCCAGCGCCGCAGACGTTCCTTTTCAAATCCTTTATCCATGCGCACCTCGCGCAATGATGGCTTCACTGTTTCCGGTCAGCCCCAGAATGTTTCGCAAGAAAGGAAGCGGAAGCGCAGCGCGCTCCTCATCCCATGCCGGATGCAGAACGGTCTCAGAGGGTTCCGCACCGGCAGACGGCGCGCGACTGGCACGCTCGGCCAGCTGTCTGCGTTCCGGCGCCGAAAACTCCGTAAACGTCCGACGCAGCATGGGCAGCACAGCGGTGAACCGCTCGTCGGAAAGTCCGGTCAGCCACTGATCCACAAGTCCCCACAGCGAATCGTCGTGCAGCAGAACCATGGCACTCTCGCCAAGAAAAGAGGAAAGCCAGCTTGCCGCCGACTCCGGCTCTGAGGCGGGAGACAGCGCAAGCGCCATCTGAGAGGCAACGTCTTCCAGGGCAAGGGCATTGTCGTCAAAAAGCAATCGTGCGGCCAGACCGCGGATCACGGCATGCGCGCCGCTCTCTTCCGGCAACAGGCAGCGCAGCGCCTGATTCCACATACGCGTCAGCTCCTCTCGTCCTGCAAGACGTATGGCTTCATGCGCGGAACGCAACGGTCCGGCCAGCTCGGATGAACTCTCGGCATCAAGTCCGGAACATGCCATATGAAGCCCCACGGCAACGCGGGGAACCATGCCCTCCACAAGCGCAAGCACCATGCCTGTATCCGTGCCGCGAACGTCACCGTATCGGACCACACGGACAAGTTCCGGCAGAGTACGGAGAAGCTGAAGCGTATCCGTGGTAAGGGCAGCTCTGTCCTGCAAGGCGCGCACAAGGCCGTCCACGGCCTCGCCGAGATCTGCGAGCAACGCGCCGTCCATCAATTCCGCAAGTTCCGGCAGATCCGCACGCGACGCCCGATCCAGCGTGCGCCTCGCGGCGGCATCGACCAGCGTGCTGCCCCAGGCGCCGGCATTGATGACATTGACGATCAGCTCGGGTTCCCATTGCAGCTGCCATAACTCATGGAACGTCCCCTTGCCGCCGCCCTCGCGTCTGTCTCTCCCCCAGGGAATATCCAAAAGACGCATGCGATGGAGCATGCGACTGCGCTCCAGATCCGTCTCTTTCCGGAGGTCAAGATCCAGCGTTTTCTGCAAGACTTCCGGCTTCAATCTCAACGTTTTCTGAAGCCGTTCGATATCCCGTTGCAAGGGAACGGCCGGCGCGCCTTCCGGAATACGCCCCAGCTTCTCGCCGGTAATGAGACGACGTTCAATCATGCGCATGGGAGTCTCTTCACCCATGCAGACCACAGTCCGGAGCGCTTCGCACAGTTCCGGCAATCCGGCGCCCGGAAGATTCCGCAGCGCAGCCAGCGTTTCGGCCAATCTGGCGGACTCAATGATATGGGCGGGAGAGCAGTCCAGCCCCTCTTCGCGGAACAGCCGCGCCGCCGATGCCAGCCAGCTCACGGCGCGGGACTCCACCGTTGCTCCACGCCACAAATGTTCGTACCACGCCGGAGATTCCACGCCCGCGCCATAACCGCTGCGCACACTCAGTCCGGCATACGTCCACGGCGCCCAGGTGACGGCCACCTTCCTTTTGGGAAGGCCCTTCAAAAGCGCGTTGTCATCCTTCGCAGGCACTCGCGCTTCCAGAGCGGGGACATGCCACGCGCCGCAGACGACGGCGATGCGCTGCCACCCCTCCTTACGCGCCTTACGAAGACATGAGCGCATATACGCCTCGCGCAGCTCCTCCATCCTGAATCGCGTTCCGCCAAGACGCTCTCGCTCCTGGCGAACGGCCGTCATGGCTTCACGAATGGCGTCGAACAGCTCCAGCCCGTCCAGACGCTCCTCTACCATGTGATTCCACCAGCTCTCGCCGCTTTCATAACCTGCGGCTCTTCCCAGCCAGTCCAGAGGATCGGTCATGTCGAAGTCCGCATGCCTGTCTTTCTCCGCGTCCTCTTCGACCGTTGCCTTTGTCCCTGCCTCTGCGGAAAATATGTCCTCAGACGGCGACGCGCTGCTCTCCTCCAAAAGCTCTCTGTCTTTCCTGCTGTTCGATCCATCGGAGTCTTTTCCGCCGGTATCCTCGTCGTCTTCCAGCGCAAAACGTACCGCAATCGGCAGATCGATGAACTTCACCGGAAGGTTATGACGGAGCGCATACCGCAGTGCCCGCCATTCGGGGGAAAACTCCGCAAACGGATAAAAAGCCGCCCGCCGCGCCTCTTCTTCCGCATACACAAGCAGCGCCACCGGCGGAACCATAGCCTCATCGACGGCCAGAGACAGGACGCTTTCGCCCTCGGGAGGCCCTTCAATGAGAAGGGCGTCCGGACGCCAGTCCTCAAAGGCCCGGAGAAGACTGCGGGCGCAGCCAGGGCCGTGATGCCGTATGCCGAACACGCGTATCTGCAAAGCGTCGTCCATGGTCATTCCACATCGCGGCAAGCGCGGTACAGGTCCTTCCAGCCACTCCGTTCCTTCATGACGGTTTCAAGGTATTCATGCCATATCACACGATCCTGCACCGGATCCTTGACGACGGCCCCCACAAGGCTTGCGGCCACATCCGCCGCGCTCAGAATACCGTCGCCGAAATGCGCGGCAAGGGCCATGCCGCTGTTGATGACGGAAATGGCTTCCGCAGTGCTCAGCGTTCCGGACGGCGTCTTGACCTTGAGCTTGCCGTCTTCGGTCTTACCGTTGCGCAGCTCACGGAAAATACGCACCACTCTGAGAACTTCAGCATGCGCGGGAGGTTCCGCAGGAAGCTCCAGACTCCGCCCCATATCTCTGACGCGTTTCTCAACAATGCGGACTTCTTCCTCTTCCGTGGCGGGAACCGGCAGAACGACCGTATTGAAGCGACGCTTGAGCGCGGAGGAAAGCTCGTTTACCCCCTTGTCTCTGTTGTTGGCCGTGGCTATGACATTGAATCCGCGCACGGCCTGCACTTCCTCATTAAGCTCAGGGATGGGCAACGATTTTTCCGAAAGTATGGTAATCAGGGAATCCTGCACATCAGCCGGAATACGGGTCAGTTCTTCCACTCGGGCGATACGTCCTTCGGCCATGGCGCGCATGAGAGGGCTTTGCACCAGAGCCTGACGGGACGGACCCTTGGCGAGCAGCTCGGCATAGTTCCAGCCATAGCGCATCTGTTCCTCGCTTGTGCCCGCCGTCCCCTGAATGATGAGGGTGGAATCGCCGCTGATGGCCGCGGCCAGATGCTCCGAAACCCACGACTTGGCCGTGCCCGGCACGCCGTACAGAAGCAGCGCGCGATCGGTGGCCAGTGTGGCCACGGCTATTTCCATGAGACGCCTGTTGCCGATATACTTGGGCGTCACCTTAAAACCGTTTTCCAGATTTCCGCCCATAAGATAGATACACACGGCCCAGGGCGACAGCTGCCAGTTGGCAGGACGAGGTCGCGCGTCGACCATTTTCAGGGCGTCCAGCTCCTCGGCGAACTGCTGTTCGGCATGCTGCCGGAGAACGGACGTTCTTTCCTTGATGTCTGCAGTATTCATGGAAAACCTCATGATGGTTGACGGTCAGGAGAAATATGCGCCCAGCGACAGGCGTTGCCGGGCGACAGCGGAAAAACGTTCCCTCACTCCTTCGGTCTGTGGAGTATCCGGCAGCGCGTCCAGCATCCGCTGCGCGTTTTCCAGCGCGTTGAGCGGCAGCACCATGGCCAGCTCTTCCACAACGGAGGCAAAAACATAGTCCCGGCTTCTGGTTGACGACAATCTGTCCCTCATAGCGACAACGGCCTTTATCGCAAGAGAGGCTGACATGCGGTATCCCGGTTCCTGCCGGGAATGGATATCCTGAAGAAGCTCGGGCAGAGAGTCTGCCGAGAGCATGCCTTCCCAGACGCTTTCTCGCTCCTTTTCGCCAAGCATGCCCGCAAGACGGAATCGATCGAGACTGTCGTGGGAAGAGCTGGGCCATACGCTGCCTTCCTTCATAGCCTTCAGTACGGCGCGCGCCCACTGTTCATCGCCCGAACGGAGCAGAGCGTCGCCCCACGCCGTCTGAAGCGGCGTTTTCCACGCCGAACGTTTCGAAAGCTCCAGCAGCTCGTCAAGCGTTCTGCCCGTGTGCTCAGACCACCACGAAAGAGGCACCGCGACAGCCATCTGATACAGCCATCCCGCACGCGGGCCGAACTGCGAAAACGGCGACTTCTCGCTGATGCCGTCTTCCGCCCATGACGGATCATAGCTTTCGGGAGGCGTCACAAAATCCGCCTCACCTTTGCCCCGTCCGAGCGCGGCAGCGACACGGCGCAGCCCCGAAATCAGGGATGAGGCGGGAGCGGAGCCAAACGTCTCCACGCATGAGGCAAGACGTGCTTCCATGCGCTGCACATAACGACTGCCGGACAGACGGGAAAGCAGGAAGGCTGCCGTTTTTCTCACCTCACGGCTGCGATCCTTTTTCAGCAGACGTTCGAGGAGCTCCTCGTCCTCAGCGTCAAGTCCGCGCTCGAAAAGGCTCAGCAGCGTGTTGCGTTCGGATGCGTCCATGGATGCCAGATCCGCCTCAAAAATCTCACGCGCCCATGCCGGCCGGCTCGCCCGCGCCGCCAGAAAAAAAGCCTGCCTCTGCATGGGGCGTCCGTGTTCCCACGTTTCCAGTTCCGGCTCTGCGCTCGAAGTGGAAGCAAACATGCGCCAGTCGGGATTCAGAGACGCCAGCCACAGACCGCGTGCTCCCACCGACTGAAAAAGCAGCGGACGCAGACCGGGTACGCTCCTGCCCATGGCAAGCGCCTGCGTCAGCAGCGAATGAGGAAGGACCATGTCTCTCTTTTGAAGATATGATAACACTTCCCACTGAAGCCGGAACGGCCCGCTCCGGAAGATTTCCCCGCAAAGACCCGTCACCGGCGAATCTTCAGGAAGCATGACGCGGGATTCCTCCGGACTCAGCCCGGGGATCTCGGACAAGGTCTCGTCAGTGACAGGCAGATACCCGGCTCTGTCGCATAATTGCAGCGCGCCTGCGCCGCGAAGCAGCGCGCGGGCGTGTCCTTCCGGCGAACCGTCCGAGGCGTCGGCAATATCTCTGATCAGTGAACCGGACGGAAACTCGGCTTCGGAAAACGAGGGAGAACGCCGCGCCGTGCCGAGCAGCGCAAAAGAACCGAACAAACGACTTCTGGGATCCATGCCACCTCCCCGCTCATGCTTCCGTCTGAGGGAACGCGCCTACCGGAAGAAGCGCATTTCCGTCCCACTCGCCACAAACGACAAGAGGACGTCCCCCGCCGCGCGCCAGCAGTTTCCAGGCTTCGCCATCGTCCAGGATCAAAGGAAGCGTGCCGCCTTCTTCCACACGAAGGAGCCATGCCTCGTTTCTTCGGATAAGACGAGCTCCTCCGAAAAAGAGCGGAAGCAGACGCTGCCAGGGGTTGGCCGCTACGCGTCGAGCCATATCGGCCAGCGCCTCGCTCAGGGTGAACCTCGGCAGAGGCTCGGACACGGTTTCGGAAACAGGCGCGTCCGCGACAACGGCCCGCAACGGAGAGGCTCCGGGATAAAACGCCAGGGTCATGCGCACGGCATCGCCGGGAAGAAACGCCGGCTCAAACGCGCGGACGCCGTGAGAAAAATCCAGAATAAGTGCCATACGCCCGCTTGTTCTTCCGTAAAGCCAGACGCGTCGACGCCACAGGCGATCCTCTTCGGCAACGCTCACCCCGATAACGCTCCACACGTCATGCGCCCTGTCGTCGCCGCCCAGTACGCTGTCCTTGTCGGGAAGGTAGCCCAACGCGGAACGCACATCGGCCCACTCGGCCGACGAAAGCCGTTCCCGTCGAAAAAACGCCTCCGCAAGAAGCTGAAGCTCGCCCATCCGACCGAGAACCACGGCAGGCCATGCCTCCCCTCTGTCCACAAGAGAGGCCATCTCCCGCAGTCTGGCGGCAAGCCCCGGAGCCTGCGCGTCCACCATGCGGGCGGCAAGTCGGTTCCACTCCTCATAATGTCCGGACAGCGTCGAAAGCCCCTGACGGACCTGATCGTTCATCCATCGCTCCAGTTCTTCAAGACCGGAACGCATGCGTTCCAGGCGCGCGGCCTCTTTTTTGGCGGACGCGGGCGACGCACTCTTTTTCTTCGTCCCGCTTTCTTCCTTCTTCTCTGCGCGCTGACGGCGGCCTTCCAGCCATTCTTTCACCCAGTCCGGACGATCGCCCCCGGCAAAAGCCTCCCGGCGTTGCGCCATGAGCAAAAGAAGCGCAAGCGCATGCTTGCAGGGAATTTTACGACTGGGGCAGGAACAGGCGCATGTCGGCCCGGAAAGATCCACTCGCACCTGATAGGGTTTCGCCCCGCTTCCCTGGCAGAGCCCCCACGCGGCAGCCTCATCACATCCGAGAACCTGCCACCTGCCGGGCGAGGCAAGGCCTCGTGCGGCCTTGACCGACGCGTCGTCCGGAGCCATGGCAAGAACAGCGTCCACCGTGATGTCCATACGTTTTCTCTCCTGAAGACCTTCGCGCAAAAACGGGCGCGGCAGACAGTACAGAGGATATCTATCTGTATCGGCAGCAACTCATAGCGTCAACCCGGAAAACGAGCCTGAAAAATCTGGAACGTCCAGGAAAATACCCCATTGTTCCACTCTGGAACAATGGGTGCAGGCTTTACAAAATCCTTCCGCCGTGGCTACATCTTTTTTCTATCAAACCGCAAAGTTCTGCGGACTGACCCGAACACCGGCCCCAAACGCCGATCGCGCCTCGCGGCGGAACGTTCCCGCCCATCGCAGCGAAGCGGCTACGGCTCGTCCCCAGCCGCCGTCACCATTCACTCCTTTCGGACGCCTACCATGGAAAAGTCACCGGAAACTCAGAAGGCTCTGGCCGTTCTTGAAAAATTCACCAGCGATCAATGCTGCGGCAAGTGCATTTCCTGCCGGGAAGGCACAAGGCAGATGCAGCAAATACTCGCCGACTCTCCGCTCCCCTTCCCCTCGGAGGAGGAGCTCTCCCTTCTCACCGAACTCGGCGAACTCATTGATCACACCGCGCGCTGCGGTCTCGGCAAAAGCATAGCCCGTCAAGTGCTCTCCGTGCTGGAACATCAGGGAGGCGAAGAACGCGTTATTGAGGAATACCTGCCCGGCCCCTATCAGGAATTGATATTCTTCGACATTGATCCCAAACGCTGCAAAGGCTGTTCTCGATGCGCGCGCAGCTGTCCGGTCAACGCCATCAGCGGCGTGATCAAGCAGCCTTTCGTCATCAACCATGAAACATGCATCAAGTGCGGCACCTGCATGATGAACTGCAAGTTCGGCGCCATTTCCATCAAGGATTAACCATGGGCAGCATGATCATCGACGGCATCCGCGTCGAATTCACCGATGAAACCAATGTGCTTACGGTCATACGCAAAGCGGGCATCGACCTGCCCACGCTCTGCTACGTTTCAGAACTTTCCGTGTACGGCGCGTGCCGACTCTGCACGGTCAAGGACGACGAAGGCCGCTACTTCGCCTCCTGCACGGTGCGCCCGCGCGACGGCATGAACATTCAGACCAACACCCCGGAACTGCGCAAATACCGCCGCACGCTCCTGGAACTGCTGCTTGCCTCCCACGATCGCGACTGCACTGTCTGCAACAAGAACGGCGACTGCCATCTTCAAAATCTGGCCGAGCGCATGGGCGTGCGCTCCATACGCTTCAAGAGCGCGCAGGAACCTCATCAGGTGGACAACAGCTCCAACTGCATCGTCCGCACGCCCAGCAAGTGCATACTCTGCGGCGACTGCGTGCGCGTGTGCGACAACATTCAGGCCGTGGACGCCCTCGACTTTGCGGGCAAGGGCGTGGCCACGCTGGTCACGCCGGCCTACAACCGGCGTCTGGCCGACACCGACTGCGTGGGCTGCGGTCAATGCCGCGTGGTCTGCCCCACGGGCGCCATTTCCATCAAGAGCACCGTGGATCAGGTATGGGCCGCGCTGGCCGATCCGAACAACAAAGTGGTCGCGCAGGTGGCTCCGGCCGTGCGCACGGCCATAGGCGACAGATTCGGTTTCCCCGCCGGAAAAAACGTGATGAACCGTCTGGTCACGGTGATGCACCGCCTCGGCTTCGAAGAAGTGTACGACACCGCCTTCGGCGCGGATCTTACCGTCACCGAGGAAAGTCGAGAACTTCAGGAACGCCTCGCTTCGGGAGAAAAACTCCCGCTGTTCACGAGCTGCTGCCCCGCGTGGGTGCGCTTCTGCGAAAAAAAGCATCCCGATTTCATTCCCAACCTGTCCACCTGCCGCTCCCCTATGCAGATGTTCGGCGCGGTATTGCGGGCCTGGGACGTTCAGAAGCCCGATGAAAAGGGCCGTCGTCTGATTTCCGTGGCCATCATGCCCTGCACGGCCAAAAAAGATGAAATCCTTCGCCCCGAATCCCGCACTGACGGCAGACAGGACGTGGATTTCGTGCTTACCACCGAAGAACTCATAGGCATGATACAAAGCTACGGCCTGACGCTGAACGGCGCGGAAAAGGATGCCGCGGACATGCCCTTCGGCATCACGTCCGGCGCGGGACTCATCTTCGGCGCGAGCGGCGGCGTAGCTGAAGCCGTGCTTCGCAATTTCATCGCCGGACACAACCGTCAGCAAATCGACGCTCTCAAACGGGTGGGTGTGCGCGAAGAACACGGCATCCGGGAATTCACCTTCCAGCACGACGGGCGGAACATCCGGGCGGCCGCGGTCAGCGGTCTGCGCAACGCCGACACGGTGCTGAACGCCATCCGCTCCGGTGAAAAACAGTACGACTTCGTGGAATTCATGGCCTGCCCCGGAGGCTGCGTCATGGGCGGAGGGCAGCCTGTGTCGTCCCACGGCAGTCTTTTCAGGCCGCGGCGAGACGCCCTGTACGAAGCGGACATCAACATGCAGATAAAGAAGACCAGCGAAAATCCCCTGCTGGACACGCTCTACGCCACGCTGCTCAAAGGCAGGGAGCATAAACTTCTGCATAGAAACATGACTGGCGAATAATCCTGATCCGTCCGCGGCATTGCCTCGCGAAAAGGCCCCGTTTCCTAGTCTTCCGAGAAGGAAACGGGACCTTTTCTTTTCTCCGCTCCCGATTCACCGAAGGCGGTCTGATCTTTTTCTTTTCGGAACAAACGCCCGGTCGGCATGACCGACGGCTGCTCTGCTTATGAAGCGATTTCCCAAATCACCTCTGTACTTCCGAAGCATTTCTCCAGCGCCTTGACGCTCCGCTTCAGCCGTTCCTTCTCCACAGGACAAGGAGCCGACGCGCGCACCACGAGCGCCAGTCCTTTCTCCCGCCGGGCGAACGACGCCGATACGACGGCCTGACGATGACTCTTGTCCAACGCCTCGGCCAGAGAAAGAAACAGAGAAAGATAGCGGGCATGTTCCTGCCAGTCGTCGGTCAACGCGACGCATCCCTTATCCTTCCGGGAATAGCCATACCGGTGAAACAGCGCGAGCGCGGCCATGAAGGAAACCTCCTTCTGCGTAAAGCCGAGCATTTCACTGTTCTGAATGAGGTAATGGCTGTGCACGTTATGCTTCGTGAAGGAAATGAAAATGCCGATGTCGTGCAACAGCCCGGCGTAATGCAAAAGTTCGCGCAACCGCGCGGGGCCGCGATAGAGGCCGAGTTCACGGGCGGAATCAAAAAGCATGAGCGCCAGCTTCGCCACATGCCGAGAATGCGTTTCTTCAAATCGACACAGCCTCGCCAGGCGAAGCACGCTCTCGTCGCGCACGGAAAGCCGGCCTTTTTCCGGAAAAATCCGTTCCAGATAGTCGGCCAGCGCGCCGTCCCGCAGCCCACGACCGGAAACGCGCACGGAATCGAAGTCCAGCTCTTCCATAACGGTCTGCAAAATGGCCGCGCCGGGAATAAGAATCCCCGCGCGACGAGGATTCATGCCGGGAAGGGACATGCGTTCCTCTTCGCCGCGTTCGCAAAGAGCCTTCACCACCCGGCACAGTCCGCCGTAACTGAGCATCTCCGGCGTGTCTCCCGTCTTTTTGCCGGCGTCCCGCGCCATGGCCGCGGCCATTTCCGCAAGGCACTGTATGGTGCCGGAACTGCCCACCAGTTCGCCGGGAGCCTGCGCTTCCATGCGCTGGAACGGCAACACGGCGTGATCGCGCACATACTTCTGCATGTCCGCGTAACGCTGGGACGTCACAGGCCCAGTCCCGGGAAACAGCCCCGCAAGACGAACCGCGCCGACTTTAAGCGATTCCAGCTCCAGAATGTCGGATCCGTTCGCCACGGAGAGTTCGGTGCTGCCGCCGCCAATGTCGATGAACATGCGCTTCCCGGCAAAGGGTTCCAGTGCCATGGACACGCCGCGACAAATGAGACGGGCTTCTTCCCTGCCGGAAATCACCGTGAACTCAATGCCGGTTTCGCGGCGTATCTCGTCCATGAACTCCTGCCCATTGGAAGCGTCGCGCACGGCCGCCGTGGCCAGCGCCACGATCTCGTTCACGCCGTAGGAACGACACATGCCAGCAAATCCGCGCAGCGCGGCGAGCGTGCGACGCATGGGTTCCGGCTGGAGTTTATGCTCCTCAAACGCGCCCTCCCCAAGGCGAACCATCTGCTTCACCTGATTGAGCACGCTGGTCACGCGATTTTCACCGACGCGCACGATCATCATGCGCAGCGAATTCGAACCCAGATCCAAAATAGCGACGACGCGCCCGCCCGCGGTCAACCCTTCAGAAGACATTTCTGTCCCCTTCCTTTCCCTGACGGACTTCCAGACGTCCGCCAAGCAGGCTTTCGAGGAGGTCGCCCTTCTTCAGCGCGCGACGACACTCCTTGCGGCAGGACTCCGCGCCAAAGCAGACCACGCGAGCCGAACGGCGGTGAAGCGACACCCGCACTTCCTCCACCGCGCCCTTGTGTCGAAAATCCAGCGCGTCGGCGACCCTGAGCAACGCGGCCGCTCCGCAAAGAGCTTTGCGATCCTCTTCCGAAAGCGCGGCAAAACGACGGTGCTTCTCGCTCGGCCAGGCACGGCGATGATATCGCGCCAGCAGAGCCACCATGGGACGATCCGACTCTTCCAGACCGAAGGAAAGCGAAAGCCGGTCGTTCCCCTCGATGATTTCCATGCTGCGCTTGTGGTGGCGGCGACGCCCGCCCACCGCGAATCCAAGATCGTGCCAGAGGGCCGCCTGCGCCAGCAGTCTGGCCCAGCGCATGTTCAGCCCAAGCCTCGCAGACAGCGCGCCGAAAAGCGCGAGCGACAGTTCCGCCACATGGCGGCCGTGATGCGCCGCCTCAAGCAACGCCGACCCGGAAAGTTCGGTCTCTTCATTCTCCGCTTGACCGCCGCGTTCCTTCATCCACTGGAACATCTGCTCCACGGCGTTCTGTTCCAACTCTTCGGAAAAGATCTCTCCGCGAAGCACGTCCAATTCACAGGGGCCCCGCTCCGCGGAAACGGACGACGCCTCGTTTTCGGACGGCACTTCGTCCTGCGCGTCAACGGACGGACAAGCGTCCTCCTCCGGACGCGCAACGGGCGTTTCCGAACAGGCGGTCTTCGCCGAAGGCGCGAACGTCCCGTCCAAACTCGGCTCCTCGACGGCGCAAATCTCCGCGCCTTCCGCAACGACGTCCTCTCGTTCGTCGACAGAAACAACCTGATCCTTGCGCGTCGACGCTTCCGCGCCGGAACCGCGTATGGTTCTTCCTCTGCCGCCCGACCGACGAGTCCTGCCGTTCTTAGCCGTTGATTTGACCATAACTGCCTCCCTTGAGCATGAAAAACATGCCGTTCAACTCAACGCTTCAGAAGAAGTTCCTGAGAATTGACCGCCGTCTCTCCTTCTCCGGGACGGAGTCTCACATATTCGCCGTTGCCGCGCAGTTCCCACGCCTGCATGTTGTCGGCAAGCTGGAGGCGAAGCACGTCGAGAAGATGCCGACGTATGCCCTCATCCAGCACGGGCGTGAGCACCTCAATGCGCCTGTCCAGATTGCGCGACATCATGTCCGCGCTGCCCATGAACATGCAGGCGTTTCCGCCGTTGCGGAACCAGTACACGCGGGCATGCTCCAGAAAACGACCCACAATGGAACGCACCGTGATGTTCTCGCTGACGCCGGGCAGACCGGGAATCAGGCAGCAGATGCCGCGCACCAGCAAGCGCACCTTCACGCCGGCCATGGACGCCATATACAACGCGCGGATGATCTTTTTATCCACGAGTTGATTGCACTTCATGATGATTTCGCCTTCTCCGCCTCGGGCGCACGCGGCTATCTCGTTCTGTATCTGCTCGATGAGGCGACGACGCATGGAATTGGGCGAAACCAGCAGTTCCCGATAATTGTCCTTTTCCGCGTACCCCGTCATGACATTGAAAAGATCGGCCATGTCGGCGCAGATATCCGGATGGCAGGTCAGAATTCCCATGTCCGTGTACATTCTGGCGGTGGAGGCGTTGTAGTTGCCGGTGCCTATGTGAGCGTAGCTCACCACGCCTTCCGCCTCTCGGCGCACAACGAGACAGAGCTTGGCGTGAATCTTCATGCCCACAAAGCCGTACACCACGTTCACGCCTTCCCTTTCCAGCTCCTCCGCCCAGGTGATGTTGCGCTCCTCGTCGAATCGCGCCTTCAGTTCCACCACGGCGGTCACCTGTTTGCCGCGTCGACGGGCCTCAATGAGCGAACGCACGATGGGGGAATCGTTGCCCACGCGATAAAGCGTCTGCTTGATGGAAATGACGCTGGGATCCTCGGCCGCAGTCTGCACGAAGTCCAGAACCGGAGAAAAACTGTCATAAGGATGATGCAGAAACACGTCCTGCTTGCGGATGATGCGGAAGAGACTGTCGGTCTGAAGCAGCGGAGGAACGACGGGACTGTGTCCGGGAATCTTGAGACCGGGCCTGTCCAGTCCGTACAGAGACATGAACTGCGCAAAAGCAAGCGGCCCCTTCACGCGATACACCTGGAACGGCTTGAGTCCCAACCTCTTAATGAGAAACTCCGAAAGTTCGGTGGACATGCCGCGCGCCGTTTCCAGACGCACCACGCCGCCAAAACGACGTTGCTCCACCATATCCTGGACGGCTTCAAGCAGATCGTCGCTCTCATCCTCGTCAATATCCACGTCCGTATTGCGGGTAATGCGGAACAGACCGGAGTCCACCACGGCATAACCGGGGAACAGCAGGCCGAGGTGCTCTTCAATGAGTTCTTCAAGAAGAAGGATGTCGGCGTCGCGCACATTGGCCTTCAGACCAAGGGAAGCGTAGGTCTTGGCCTCCTTGTTGCGCGGAATGAAAATAAAACGGGACACGTTGCTGGGGCAGCGCAATCTGGCAAAACGCGGTATGCCGTCCCTTCCCTGAAGTCTGATGATGAAATTCAGGCTGAGGTTCGAAATGGTCGGAAACGGATGCCCGGGATCTATGGCCTGCGGCGTGAGCACGGGATAGATCTCGTCACGGAAATAGGCCAGCAGAAAACGCCGCTGCTTTTCCGTGAGTTCATCGTAGTGCACGAGATGCACGTCTCTTTCCCGTAGCAGCGGCACCAGCTTTTTCTGCCAGTGCTCGCTGGCCATGCTCAGCAGCGTCGACGCCTTGCGACGTATCTCGGCGAGCTGGCGCGAAGGCGTCATGCGATCCGCTTCGGAGCTGGCCGCGCCCTCACGGTACTGACGCAGCACCTTGGCCACGCGCACCATGAAAAATTCATCCAGATTATTATAGAAAATGGAAAGAAACTTGGTCTGCTCCAGGAGAGGAAGTCTTTCATCCAGCGCGGTCTCAAGCACGCGGGCGTTGAAATCAAGCCAGCTCAACTCCCTGTTCAGATAATAGTCCTGAGACGCGAGGTCTATCTTTTTCGGCTCCTCGCTCCGCCGTTCCGTCGTCTGCTCTTTTGGGTCGGCCACGACTACGCCTCCACATTCTGAAGTCCGGCCATGTGGTCGGCTATTTTTCTGGAGCGATAGGCAATCTGCTCTATGGCTCCGAGCACGTCAATGAACACAAGTCCGGATTCGGGAGAACAATGTCCCGCGCTCAGTCGGGACGCATGCCTCGCCCGCAACGTGGATTCCATCTCGCGAACCCGATCCGCCAGAGCGTCCAGAGCGGCCTTCTCCTTCGCGGTGAACGGCTCGGCGTCGAACACGGACAGCGCCAGCCTCACGGCTCTGCGCGTTTCAAAGAAGAGCGCGCGCACTTCGGCCATGGCCGAAGAAGAAAAGTCGTCGCCTCTCTTCTTTCGATATTCATAAAAATCAATGAGACGCTTGCCCTTGTCGCCTATGCGTTCAAGATCGCCCGCGCTCACAACGCATGCCTCCAGCATATCCGCATCCTTGCCGTCAAGTCCAGTCTGCATAATGTCCGAGGCGTAGCCGCGAATGGCCGTTTCCAGCCTGTCGAGCTTGTCTTCCAGACGAAGCACTTCCTCTTTCGCCTCGTCTTTCTGTTCAAAGAACACCTTTTCCGTGCGCTCCAGAAGTTCCATCACGATTTCGCCCATGTGACGGCATTCATGCCGCACCGCGCTCACCGCCACCACCGGGGTGCGCTGAATGAGATGAGGATCGAGATACACGGCGTCTCGTCTGTCGATGCGGTCCGCGTCGGGAATGATCTTGCGGATAAGCGCGGCGAAAGGCCTGACGAAAGGCAGGAACAATATCGTATTACAAATGTTGAACATGGTATGAGCGTTGGCTATCTGATGACCGATGGAAGAAGACGACGCCTCGATGACGCCTATCCACAGCGGCATGAGCGGAAGCCAGATGCACACGCCGATGACGTTGAACAAAACATGAGCCGCGCACGCCTGGCGCGCCGCGCGTCCCGTGCCCAGAGCCGCCAGCACCGCCGTGACCGTCGTGCCGATGTTATCGCCGAAAATGATGGGAATGGCCGCTTCCAGAGGAAGCAGCCCCTGCACGCCCAGAGCTATGGTCAGACCCACCGTGGCGGAACTGGACTGAACAAGCAGCGTCAGAAGCGTGCCCGCGGCAAGACCGAGCAGCGGATTATCGCTGAACGCCAGAAAAAGATCCTGCCTGTCGCGCAAAAAAGCCATGGAATGTTCCATGGTCTGCATGCCGATGAACAGCAGGCCAAAACCGAGCAGTCCTTCTCCCAGATGTTTGATCTTTTTGGACGAGCAGACAAAAATCAGCAACACGCCCACAATGACGAACAGATACGCCAGATCCTTGACCCGAAAGGCCAGAATCTGCCCCGTAACCGTGGTGCCGATATTGGCTCCCATAATGACGCCTATGGCCTGCGTAAGCGTCATGAGTCCGGCGTCCACGAAGCTCACCGTCATAACGGTGGTCGCGCTGCTGCTCTGGATGACCATGGTGACGGCCGTGCCCAAAAAAACGCCCAAAATGGGCGTTTTCGTAAACATGCCTATGATGTTGCGAAGGCGTTCTCCGGCCACCATCTGCAGGGACTCGCTGATGAGCTTGATGGCATACAAAAAAATGCCCACGCCGCCGAGAAGCTGCATGGCTGTAAAAAAGGACATACTCATACTCCGTTATCAGCTGTCTGAATTTCGGAGCAGCATGACACAACCATGTGACATTAGTGTTACAGAGGGATGACATCGCAGGACATAAATCAGTCTTCCGCATCTTTCGGCGTCACGGACTCCCCGTCACGAAGAGCCTGGCAATCGCGACAACGAACGCATTCCGGCGCGGCGAGGATGCGGGAAAGCGGAATGCGTTCGCCGCAGTCCTCGCAGAAACGCTCTTCGACGGCGCCGCCGGACGAAAGCTTCCGCAGCGCGCTCAGACGTCTCGCGCTGCGATCCGCCAGCGTTCCGGCGAAACGCACGGATTCCATGTGCATGGCGTCATCCAGCATGTCCGGCATGGATTCGCCCTGAAAAAATCCCTTCAGATAGCGCAATCGTTCCTGCTCCTCCGCCATTTCGGCGTTCAGACGTTCGCGCGCCGTCGATTCCATGATGACCTCCGATGACACTCGTTAAAGAACTCCGCCGCAGGACAACGCAGCGTCGCGTCCCGGCATACCGCATAAAAAACGCTAGCAGACCGTTGCGGAAAAAACGATGATTCCCCATGGACGACGTCAACGTTATCATGCGTCGAAGTACTTGCCCCGCAACGCCGCAAAGTGCTTTTTTCCGAAATATGAAAAAAGATCTTTGCACGCCGGTGACGTTTTCATGAAGATATGGTGTCGTCTTTTCTGCGAACAACGCTCCAGAAACGCGTCAGCCATACCAAGGAAACAACGATTCGCGTCCTTGTCGGGAGAACAAAAAGACATTTCCGGCTTGTCATTTTTCCATCCTTCTTATAATCTGTTGCGAACACTTTTTCTTTCAGGAGTCATGTATGTCCCAGCAGACATCATCCGATCCAGGCAAAGGCAACGCGCGCGGTCTTTTTTCCGGACACATAGGTTTCATTCTCGCCGTGGCCGGCTCAGCCGTAGGCCTTGGTAACATCTGGAGATTCCCCTATCTGGCCGCCAAATACGGGGGAGGCATCTTTCTGCTGGTCTACCTCATCCTCATGCTTACCTTCGGCTACGCGCTCATCGTGGCCGAAACCAGCCTCGGCAGAAAAACCAGACTCAGTCCCGTGGGCGCCTATCGCGCCTTCGGACAGATGAAGCGCAATCCCTTCCTGGTGTTCGGCGGATGGGTAAACGCCGTCGTTCCCATGCTGATTCTGCCCTACTATTGCCTTATCGGCGGCTGGATCATCAAATATCTGTTTGAATACGTCACGGGTCAGGTCGGGGCCGTGGCCGCCGACGGCTACTTCGGCGGCTTCATCTCCTCCACATGGGAACCCGTGTTCTGGAATCTTCTCTTCCTCGGATGCACTCTCGGCATCATTCTCAAAGGCGTGGAAGGCGGCGTGGAACGCGCCTCGCGCGTCATGATGCCTCTGCTGCTCATTCTTGCCGTCATCGTGGCCATCTACTCCATGACGCGCCCCGGCGCGGGAGCCGGCATCTACTATTATCTGGTGCCGGACTTCTCCAAGTTCTCCATCATGACGGTGGTTGCGGCCTGCGGGCAGCTGTTCTTCTCCCTGTCCATAGGAATGGGCATTCTCATCACCTACGGCTCCTACATGAAAAAGGACGTCAACGTCGAACAGGCCACCTACAGCATCGGCTTCATGGACACGCTCGTCGCCACGCTGGCCGGCTTCATGATCATTCCCGCCGTGTTCGCCTTTTCCGGGGGCACCGCCGAAGCGTTGAACGCCGGTCCTTCGCTCATGTTCATCACCATTCCCAAGATCTTCGAAAGCATGGGCTTCGGCGGCGTCATCGGCGCGGTGTTCTTCCTCATGGTCTTTTTCGCCGCCCTCACTTCCAGCATTTCCATTATGGAAACCTGCGTCTCCACGCTCACCGACGAACTGCACTGGTCACGCACCAAGAGCGCCGTATTCATGACGTTCGAAGCCATCGCTCTGGGCGTTCCCTGCTCCCTCGGCTTCGGCGTATGGGACTTCATTTCCATCGCCGGACTCAGCATCCTCGACATGATGGACTTCCTCGCCAGCCTCATTCTCTGCCCGCTGGCGGCCATGCTCACCTGCCTGCTCATCGGGCGCATCGTGGGCATCGACAACCTTATCGCCGAAGTGAAGCTCTCTTCCGCGTTCCACGGCGAGAAAATCTTCCGCATCTGCATCTCCTGGCTGGCCCCCCTGCTGCTGCTCGTGGTTCTCGTCTCTTCCGTGGGCGCGGCTCTGGGATTCATCAAGATATAAGTTCGCCAGCGACCAGCGCGCCGAGCCAACGCGCCTCTGCGCATAAAGGCGTCGCCTTCGAAACGCCGTTTCGAAGGCGACGCCTGTTTCGTCACTCGCCTCCAGACGCGTCAACGTTCAAGCAAAGCGTTCCTTCTACCCAAACGCGCAGAAACGCTTTCCACCTCGGTGGGATCTGTCCGCCTCTCGCAACCGCTCCTTAGACCTCCCCAGACAGAATCCGCGTCGCGCCCGGATCTCCCGTCGCGCCATGCCAGGCCGTACCGCCTCTACGCTTTGCGAATCCGCAGGTCTGCGCCCTTACAAGACCATAACGACCCAAAAACAAATCAGCCCCGCCCCCGCGGTCAGCAGCTCCTTATTCCCTCGCCTTCCTTCATCAGACGATTAAACGTCAAGGCCGATGCTTTCCGCCTCTGAGAGGGGAAAGCGTCGGCCTTCCATGCGCGTCGATGCGGGGGAAGCCCCGCGTCGCGTTAGTCGTTTATGGCGTTATTGATGCCGGTTTCGATATCGGGAGCGATAATGGGACGCTCCTCAAGATCTTCCAGGAACTTGTCGGGACGTTCCTTCTGCTCCGGAACCTCAATATTCTGGTTGACGTATTCGCGATAGCCCGTGCCCGCAGGAATGAGACGACCGACGATAACGTTTTCCTTGAGGCCGCGCAGATAATCGTGCTTGCCCTTGAGAGAAGCCTCGGTGAGCACCTTGGTGGTTTCCTGGAAGGAGGCGGCGGCCACCCACGACAGGGAACTCAAAGAGGCCTGCGTGATGCCCAGCACCAAGGGCTCGGCCACGGCGGGCTGACGTCCCTCGGCAATGGCCTTGTCGTTTTCTTCCTTGAATTCCACCTTGTCGACCTGTTCGCCCACGAGGAACGTAGTCTGACCCGGATCGAGAATGGTGACCTTCTTCAGCATCTGGCGGACGATGACTTCGATGTGCTTATCGTCGATGCCCACGCCCTGGAACCGGTACACTTCCTGGATTTCATCCACGAGGTAACGGGCCAGATACTTTTCGCCGCGGGTATGCAGGATGTCATGAAGCTCGGGATGACCTTCGGTCACGGGTTCGCCGGCCTCCACGTAGTCGCCGTCGGAAGCCGTAATGTGCTTGCCCTTGGGGATGAGGTATTCCTTGGCTTCGCCCACTTCAGGCCGCACGATGAGCTTTCTCTTGCCCTTGGACTCGCCCGCGTATTCCACGATGCCGGAGATTTCCGACACCACGGCCATTTCCTTGGGCTTGCGAGCTTCGAAGAGTTCGGCCACGCGAGGAAGACCACCCACGATATCCTTGGTCTTGGAGGTTTCACGAGGCTTACGGGCGATGATGTCGCCGGCCTGCACGGCCTCGCCGTCCTTCACCATGATAAGGGCTCCCACAGGCATGGTGTAGGTGGCCGGAATGGAGCCGGTTCCCTGCGCCGACGTGCGGGACTTGATGGTTCCGTCTTCCGCCGTAATGTCAATGGCGGGACGGAAGCTCGTGGTGCGGTATTCCATGATGGTGCGGGTGGACTGACGAGTGGCCTCGTCCATCTTTTCCTGCACGGTCTTGCCTTCGATGATGTCCTTGAACCGGATGAAGCCGTCCACTTCGGTGATGAAGGGTTCGTTGAACGGATCCCATTCGGCCAGCATCTTGCCCTTCACCACTTCCTCGCCGTCGGAGACGTAGAGGCGCGCGCCGTTGGGCAGGATGTACTTTTCGGCTTCACGGCCCTGATCGTCCACAATGGTGAGCTGGCCGCTCTTACCGATGACCATGGCGACGCCGTCGCGATTGATGACGGACTTCACGCGAGTCAGGCTGATGCGACCGGAATTCTGGGCGTCGAAGCTGGACTTGGCCACCTGAGCCGACGCCGTACCGCCGATGTGGAAGGTACGCATGGTCAGCTGCGTGCCAGGTTCGCCGATGGACTGCGCCGCGATGATGCCCACGGTTTCGCCCACGTTCACCAGATGTCCGCGGGCCAGGTCGCGACCGTAGCACAGCGCGCACACGCCCCGTTCGGCCTGACAGGTAAGCGCGGAACGGATGGTCACGGTGCCAACGCCGGCTTCGTCCAGCACATTGGCCACCTTTTCGTCCACCAGGGTGTTGGCGGGGAACAGAAGCTCCTTGGTGGTGGGATGCGTGACGGGGTACAGCAGCACGCGGCCGATGATGCGGTCGCGCAGAGGCAGCTTGATTTCGTTGCCTTCGCGCAGCGCGGTCATTTCGATGCCGTCCACGGTGTTGCAGTCTTCCTGAGACACGATGACGTCCTGAACCACGTCCACCAGACGGCGGGTGAGGTAACCGGAGTTAGCGGTCTTCAGAGCGGTATCGGCCAGACCCTTACGAGCGCCGTGCGTGGAGGTGAAGTACTGCAGCACGGTCAGGCCTTCGCGGAAGCTCGCCGTAATAGGCGTTTCGATGATGGCGCCGGAAGGCTTGGCCATCAGGCCGCGCATGCCGCCGAGCTGTCTCATCTGATCCGCGTTGCCTCGAGCGCCGGAATTGGACATCATGAAGATAGGGTTGAAGCTGGTGTCGTCGGCTTCGCGTCCCGTCTTGGGATCCACGACATGATCGACGGAGATCTCCTTCATCATTTCCTTGGAAATGGTGGTGGAGGTCTGCGACCACACGTCAACCACCTTGTTGTACTTTTCAGTACGGGTGATGATACCGTTGCGGTACTGCTGCTCGATGTCGTCCACTTCGGCCTGAGACGCGGCAATGATGGCCTTCTTGCGAGAAGGAATGGTCATGTCCTTGAGGCCGATGGAAATGCCGGCGCGGGTGGAGAACTCGTAACCGATATTCTTCAGCTGGTCGCACAGGATAACGGTGTTCTTGATGCCCGCGGCCTTGTAGGCGATGCCCACGAGCTTGCCGATGGCCTTCTTGGTGAGCACCTTGTTGACTTCTTCAAAAGGCAGCACGTGGGGCAGACGTTCCCACACCAGCACGCGGCCGCAGGTAGTATCCACGGTCTTGCCGTCTTCCATGCGCACGCGGATGCGGGCATGCAGGTCAAGCTGCTTGGCGTCGTAAGCGGCTTCCACTTCCCAGGGACCACAGAAAACCATGCCTTCGCCCTTGCAGAAGGAGCGGTCCACGGTCATGTAGTACAGGCCGAGAACCATATCCTGCGAAGGAATGATGACAGGACTGCCGTTAGCCGGAGAAAGAATGTTGTTGGTGCTCATGAGCAGCACGCGGCATTCGATCTGCGCTTCCACGGAAAGCGGGATGTGCACGGCCATCTGGTCGCCGTCGAAGTCGGCGTTGTAAGCCGTACACACGAGCGGATGCAAACGAATGGCCTTGCCTTCCACGAGGAGAGGTTCGAAGGCCTGAATGCCCAGACGGTGCAACGTAGGAGCGCGGTTCAGCAGCACGGGATATTCGCGCACCACTTCGGCCAGAATGTCCCACACCACCAGTTCCTCGCGTTCCACCATCTTTTTCGCGCTCTTGATGGTGGAAGCGTAGCCTCTCTTTTCCAGTTCGGAATAGATGAAGGGCTTGAACAGTTCCAGAGCCATCTTCTTGGGCAGGCCGCACTGATGGAGCTTGAGCGAAGGACCGACGCAAATAACGGAACGACCGGAGTAGTCCACGC
>CALUUX010000014.1 GCA_944324085.1 uncultured Mailhella sp.
CCCATCGAAGGCTCCGAATGGACCCTGCCCTGCCAGCACCTCATCGCCGCCATCGGCCAGCGCGTGCGCGCCGAAGACATTCCGGACGCCGAAGGCGTGACCAAGGGACGCAACGGCGTCATCGCCGTGGACGAAAACTTCGCCACCTCCCTCGACGGCGTCTTCGCCGGCGGCGACTGCGTTTCCGGACCGGACACCCTCATCAACGCCATGAGTCAGGGCGAACGGGCCGCCCGCGCCATCGCCGCCAGGCTGGAAGGCAAAGACGCATTCTCCCCCCGCCTCCGCATGAGCGCGCTGCTGAAAAGCTCCGGCCTCATGGACGACTGGCGCGACTGGGAACCTTCCTTCCCCAGACAGCAGGCTCCGGCCCTCCCCGTGGAGGATCGCCGCTCCTTCGCGGAAGTGGAAGACGCGCTCTCCTGCGACGCCGCCCGCGCCGAAGCCGAACGCTGCCTGCGCTGCTATCGTCTGTTCACGGTGCTGACGGCATCGCCCATCCCCAACGCTGACTAACGCGAGGAATTCTATGAACGCCATCATCAACGGCAAAAACGTCACCTTCGAGGCGGGCGAAACCATCCTCGCCGTCGCCCAAAGGAACGGTTTCTTCATCCCCACTCTCTGCGCCTTCCAGCCTCTGGGCCACAAGCCCGGGGTCTGCCGCGTCTGCCTTGTGGAATGCACGCCCCCTTCGGGCAACGCCTGCGTCGTCCCCGCCTGCGTCACCCCCATGGAAGACGGCATGCGCGTGGAAACTTCCACGCCCGCTCTGCTCGCCCGCCAGCGCATGCAGGTGGAACTGCTGCTCGCCGAACATCGCCTCGACTGCGACCGTTGCGCCCGCCGCGGCGACTGCGAACTCCAACGCCTGCGCGAATCGCTGGGCCTCGACGCCGGATGCCCCGTTCCCCAGGGCGAAAAACGCCCCGAACAAGCCCTGAACGGCATCGTCCGCGACATGGACAAGTGCGTGCGCTGCCTGCGCTGCGTCACCATGTGCCGCAAACAGGGGCCGGCCGCCCTGCGCGCCGACAGCTCCGGCCGGGAAGAACTTGTCATCGAACTGACGGAATCCGCCTGCGTGCGCTGCGGCCAGTGCGCCCGCGTGTGCCCCGTGGGGGCCCTCGACGAACGCGACGACGTTTCCGCCGCGCTCGACATGCTGACTTCGCCCGACCTCTTCACGGCGGTGGCCTTCACGGCTTCCGCCCGCGACGCCCTGAAAAGCGCGTTTTCCTCCGCCGACGCCGATCTGGAAGGCCGGCTCATCGCCTCCCTGCGGCATCTGGGCGCCGACGCCGTGATCAACGCTGATTTCGTCGCTTCCGCACTGGCGGCCTCCGTGAGCGAAGAACTCGCCGCAAGGCTTCGCGAAAAACGCGATCTGCCCCTGTTCTCCGCCGCATGCCCCGCCTGGGCCGCCTACGCGCAGTCCCGCCTGCCCGGCCTTCGCGACAGACTTTCCGCCGCCCGCGCCCCGCAGATTCTGGCCGCCGCGCTGAAGAAAAGCGAGCTCGCCCAACGCTACGGCGTCGCCGAAGAAAAAATGCGCCTCCTGCTCGTGACGCCCTGCACGGCCATGAAGGACAACGACAATCATGACTTCGATGCCGTACTCTCCGCGCGCGAACTCGCCCGCCTGATGAACCTGAGCGGCCTTTGCCCGGACGACGCGGCTCCCGAATCCTTCGATCCCTTCCCCTCGACGGAAGAACGACTGCCCTACGGCGGTCAGTGCGGAGAACTCGCGGGCGACGTTCTGCGCGCCCTGCGCGCGCCGACCCGCCTTGAAGGGCTTCCCCGCCCCTTCCCCGCCATGCCCGGCGACAACGACGTGCTCGAAGCGGAAGCGGATCTCGGCGACCTCGGCGTCGTCCGCGTCGCGCTGTGCTTCACCTGCGCCGCCGCCGAAAAACTCGCGGCTCAGGCTCTGGAAGGCCGCTCGCCCTACGCCTTCGTCGAAACGCTGGCCTGCCCCGGCGGATGCGCCCAGGGCGGAGGATCGGGCCGCATCGCCTGATCCCGGCGACAAAAAAGGACGGCGCGTCCTTTGCGCGCCGCCCCGATCGTCGGATGACCGGACACAAAAAAGGCGTCCCCTGCTTGTCAGGTCGACGCCTTTCTTTTCGGCAAATCCCGCCGAATCCTCTTCGCTCGCAACGCGTTTCCGCCTTCGGGCCCGCGCTCCCCCACGCGGTCGAAAAAACTTCCGCGCTGGCCTTGCCGCGGCTATGGGAGACAAACGACGACGCCCGACGCGGAGCCGCTCCATCCGACGGACGAGCCGCGCGACGCCCGACTGGGCCGCGCCGTCAATGACCGACGCCGTCCACCTCAAGACACGTCAGCGGAAATTCCTCAAGAATGCTGGCAATATGCTGCCCGCACGCCTTGTCCAGACGCTGAAAAAACTCCAGGAAACGTCTGCCGTCCTCCGTGAGCGCGACGCCTTTCTGCCGGTCGCTGGGGCGATCCAGCAGCGCGACGCCCAACGCCTCCTCCGCCTTGTGAATGCGGCCCCAGGCCCCGCGATAGGGCATGCCCAGACTCTCCGCGGCCTTTTTCAGCGATCCCAGTTCGTCCACGCCCAGAAGCAGCGCGCAGACGCCGTTGCCGAACACGTATTCGTCATCACATTCCAGCCACAGACGATACCGCACCTTTACAGGAATTTTCATCAGCACGCCCCCCTCGCGTCGTCCTCCATCAACCCCAAAAACGCGCTTTTCCCCTTCCGTTCGTCCAAGACGACCTCCGCGCACGCGAAGCCTCCCGCGTGCGGGACGAAAGACAAACGCAAAAGCCGGCAACGCTCCGTCTAAACGACGGAATCGCGCCTTTCCGCGACGTTCGGCGAGCCGTCCCTAAAAACGCCTCGCCGCCCCCGCGCCGCGGAAAGGACGACCGTTACTTCTTATGCTTGGCGTTCCACTGATCGGAGTTCGGGAAGAACAGCGGCTGCCCGTACTTGTCCTTGCCGAAGTCGCGGATCAAGGTCTGGGCTTCGTCGCCCACCACCCAGTCGGCGAACTTCAGGGCTTCGTCCTTGTGAATGGCCGGGAACTTCTCAGGATTCACGCGGATGATGGCGATGAGGTTCAGCATGAGCGGATCGGCTTCCATCAGCGGCACCACGGAGACGTCATCCTTCACGGTAAGCCAGGTGGCGCGATCCATCAGCGTGTAGGCCTGCTTTTCGTTCACGTAGAGCGTGGTGGCCTTGTTGCCCTTGGCTCCCCCTTCCCACACTTCATACCAATCGCCGGAAGGCTGCACCCCGGCCGCGGCCCAGATTTCCATTTCCTTCACGTGGGTGCCGGACTTGTCGCCGCGGGACACGAACGGAACCTTGGCGGCCGCGATCTTCTTCACCGCTTCCGTAACCTTCTTCATGCCCTTGATCCCCGCCGGATCGCTCTTCGGGCCGAGAATGACGAAATCGTTGTACATGACGTCGCGACGATCCACGCCGAAACCGGCCGCGCAGAAAGCGTCTTCCAGCTTGCGGGCGTGCACCATGACCAGATCGAAGGAGCCGGATTCCGCCTTCTTCAACGTGGCTCCGGTGCCCGCCTTGGCGATGGTGACCTCAATGCCCGTCTCCTTGGTGAAGGTTTCGGCCAGCAGCGGCAGCATGCCCGCGTCCACGGGACCGATGGTGCTGGAAATGCGCAGATTTTCCGCCGCCTGCGCGGGCATGCCGCAAAGCGCGAAACCCATGACGGAAAGCGCGAGAATACGGGTAAATTTCATGACGTTGTCCTCCTCCTTGCTGGATGGCGCCGGGCTTTCCCGGACGTTTGGATAAAAAAACGCTCCGTCGCCGAAGCGAATTTCAGCTTCAAAGGGCTTCTATGGCGTCGGCCAGATCGTCCAACCACGGGCTGGCCACGGTTTCCACGGCCCCGGCGTCGCAGGCCCGGGCGATGGCCGGATCCAGAGGCAGTCTCGCCACATGGGGAATGCCGTGCCGTTCGGCGATTTCCTCCAGACGGCTCTCCCCGAACAGACTCTGGCGTTCCCCGCAGCGCGGGCACTCGTAATACGAAAAGTTCTCCACCAGCCCGAGGATATTCATGTCCAGTCCGTCCAGACGCGCCATGTTCACGGCCTTTTCCACGATCATGGACACCAGTTCCTGAGGAGACGTGACAATGACGATGGCGTCCACAGGCAGAGCCTGATACACCGTCAGCGCCACGTCTCCAGTTCCGGGAGGCATGTCGATAAACATATAGTCCACGTTCTTCCAGACCACGTCGCTCCAGAACTGACGCACCACGCCGGAAATGATGGAACCGCGCCATACCACCGGATCCGTGGGCTTTTCCAGAATCAGGTTCATGGAAACCACGTCCACGCCGGTCGCGCTGCGCGCGGGAATAAAGCCTTCCTCATCCCCCATGAGCCGCCCGCTCAGACCGAAGAGCCGCGGAATGGACGGACCGGTGACGTCCGCGTCCATGACGGCGGCGTGCGCGCCGCGCGCCTGCATTTTCGAGGCCAGCAGCCCCGTGACCAGGGATTTGCCCACTCCGCCCTTGCCGCTGACCACGCCGATGACCTTCTTCACGCTCGAGGCCGGGGCCAGCGCGGCCTTCGCGGAAACCGGAGCCTCGGTTCGCTCGGCGCAGTTCTGGCCGCAGCTGCCGCACTGATGATCGCAATCGCTCATAACTGTATCCTTTGACGGCGCGTCGAACGCGCTATTTTGAAATGAAACGCGCCGGACGCAAGAACGGTCTTCACGCATTATTTCGGTTTCCCAAGGCGTTACATAAAACGCCTGTCCGGTCAGCATTTTTTCTCAAGATAAAGAAAGCCATGCGTCTGGACGCCGAAAAAAGGTCAGACCGCGCGTTCCGCGCACGCAACAACGGTCGCATACTTTTTATTGCAATTATTTTCATGCTAGTCGTTTTTATTTTTTAAGCAAGATATTTTTTGCATTTAATGCGGAAAGAACGTTCTTTCCGCGTTCCGCGCGAGCCTTTTTCCACTATCGGCCCTCGTCAGCGGACCTTGTTCATTTCAAAATAAAGCAACGCCCTTGCATTCATGCTTTCTCCCAGTCATTCCGCAAAATTATAGAAGGAAAACGACAAAGGGGCTGCCCCGCCGCGCGACGACGCAAAACCGCCCCTTTTCCGAAAAACGATCGTTAAACGACAAAAGGGCCTACGGCATCTGCCGTAAGCCCTTCCGAAATTTGGCTCCCCGAGACGGACTTGAACCGCCAACCTAGTGATTAACAGTCACCCGCTCTGCCTATTGAGCTATCGGGGAACGAAACAACATTCGTTGCGAAGAATTACCTAGCCGATTACGTTCGCTCCGTCAAGCGTTTTCTCACGAATTTCGTAAAAAAACGACTCGCGGCGCGTCGTGACGTTCGGCGAGACGCCGGAACGGAAAACGCGCCCGCTTCCGGCAAAAAACACGGAGGAATGTCGCCAGCCGCTTTTCTTTCCGACCGAGGGAACGCGCTCCGCAAAGGAACGGCATCGGAAAGACCGCCGGCGCATGATACTCGCATGAAACGGAGGGAAACGCGCGGAACGCCCGCGCGCAAATTCATGCGGTCGCGCTTCCGGCCGCGTTCGATCGACCTTCCGTCTGAGGGACGCCTTCCCGAACGTCGGAAAGGCAGACGGCTCGAACCGCGCGGCCCGCTCTTCCGACTGAGGGACCGCCCCGGAACGCCCGGGGCGGAATCGGAAAAGCCTGCGTCAGGGATGTCGGACGCCTGCCGACATTCCTCCTCATTCAATCGCTATTTCAACACGGCGCCGGTATTGGCGCTGCTCACGAGACGGGCGTAGCGGGAAAGCCAGCCGGTCTTGATATTGGGTTCGCGGGGCACAAACGCCGCCTTTCTGCGCGCGAGTTCTTCTTCGCTCACGTCCACGTTGATGCTGGCGTTGGGAATGTCGATGTTGATGACGTCGCCTTCGCGGATGAGCCCGATGGGCCCGCCGTCGGCGGCTTCGGGGGACACATGGCCGATGGACGCCCCGCGGCTCGCGCCGCTGAAGCGGCCGTCGGTGATGAGGGCCACGGTGGTGTCCAGCTTCATGCCGGCGAGCGCGCTGGTGGGATTGAGCATCTCGCGCATGCCCGGGCCGCCCTTGGGACCTTCGTAGCGGATGACCACCACGTCGCCCGCGTGAATGTCGCCGTCATAAATGGCCTTGATGGCGTCGTCCTCACTGTCGAACACGCGGGCCGGACCGCTGTGCCGCAGCATTTCGGGCGCCACCGCGCTGCGCTTCACCACGCAGCCGTCGGGAGCGATGTTGCCCCAGAGTATCTGAAGGCCGCCCGTGGGGCTGTAAGGATCGGAAAGAGGACGCACCGCGCCGGTGTCCTTGATGACCGCGCCCTTGATGTTTTCGGCCACGGTCTTGCCGGTGGCGGTGATGAGGCTGGTGTCGATGTAGCCGCCCTTGGCCAGTTCGGCCTGCACGGCGGCGATGCCGCCCGCGGCGTACAGATCCTGCATGTGCGTGGGTCCGGCGGGCGCGAGATGGCACAGGTTGGGCACCTGCGCGCTCACTTCGTTGAACAGAGACAGATCGAGGGAAACGCCGGCCTCATGGGCGATGGCGAGCAGATGCAGCACGGTGTTGGTGCTGCAACCGAGAGCCATGTCGCAGGCGAGCGCGTTGCGGATGGACTTTTCGTTGACGATGTCGCGGGGCTTGATGTCGCGCTTCAGCAGTTCCATCACGGCCATGCCGGCGTGCTTGGCCAGCTGCATGCGGCGGGCGTGCACGGCGGGAATGGTGCCGTTGCCGGGCAGCGCTATGCCCACGGCTTCGCACAGGCAGTTCATGGAGTTGGCGGTGTACATGCCCGCGCAGCTTCCGCAGCCGGGGCAGACGCCGGTTTCGCATTCGTCGAGCTGGGCGTCGTCGATAAGGCCGGCCTTGCGCGCGCCCACGGCCTCAAACATCTTGGAAAGGCTCACTTCTTCGCCGTTGTACGCGCCGGCCATCATGGGGCCGCCGCTGCACACCACGGACGGAATGTTCAGACGCAGCGCGCCCATGAGCATGCCGGGCACGATCTTGTCGCAGTTGGGCACGAGCACCAGGGCGTCCAGCTGATGGGCCATGGCCATGGTTTCCACGCTGTCGGCGATAAGCTCGCGGCTGGCCAGCGAATACTTCATGCCCACGTGCCCCATGGCGATGCCGTCGCACACGCCGATGGCGGGAATGAGTATGGGGGTGCCGCCCGCCATGCGAACGCCGGCCTTGACGGCCTCGGCGATCTTGTCCAGATGGGCGTGACCGGGCACAATCTCGCTGTACGCGCTGACGACGCCCACAAGCGGACGATCAAGTTCTTCCCGGGTGTAGCCCATGGCATAGAACAAACTGCGATTGGGCGCGCGTTCCACGCCCTGCGTGACATTCGCACTGCGAAGCTTCATGAGACCTTCTCTCCTCCGTTCCCCCGAAAAAAAGACAGAAAATCGCCGGACAGCGGGGACTGCCCGGCGACCTTTTCAAGCCGATGCTACTTCTTGAGCCAGCTCATCATCTGGCGCAGTTCGGCGCCGACCTTTTCCAGCTGATGCTCGGATTCCATGCGGCGGGTGGCGAGGAACTTGCCCTTGCGGCCGGCGGAGAATTCCTGCATGAACTCGGAAGCGAAGGTGCCGTCCTGGATTTCTCTGAGGACCTTCTTCATTTCCTTGCGGGTCTCTTCGGTGATGAGACGCTTGCCGGTGCGGTAATCGCCGTACTCGGCGGTGTTGGAGATGGAATAACGCATGAAGCCGAAGCCGCCGTTGTTGATGAGGTCAACGATGAGCTTCATTTCATGGATGGTTTCGAAGTACGCCATTTCGGGGGCGTATCCGGCCTCCACGAGGGTTTCGAAGCCGGCCTTCATGAGTTCGGTCACGCCGCCGCAGAGCACGGCCTGTTCGCCGAAGAGGTCGGTTTCGGTTTCTTCGCGGTAGGTGGTTTCAAGGATGCCGGCGCGGCCGGCGCCGATGCCCGCGGCGTAGGCCAGGGCGTAATCCTTGGCGCGGCCGCTGTAGTCCTGGGCGATGGCGATGAGGCTGGGCACGCCCTTGCCTTCCAGATACTGGCTGCGCACGGTGTGGCCGGGGCCCTTGGGGGCGATCATGATCACGTCGATGTTGGAAGCGGGCTTCACGAAGCCGAAGTGAATGTTGAAGCCGTGGGCGAAGCAGAGCACGTCGCCTTCCTTCATGTGAGGAGCGACCTGGCTGTTGTAGATGTCGGCGGCGACTTCGTCGGGCACCAGCATCATCACGATGTCGCCGGCTTCGGCGGCGGGTTCCACTTCCATGACCTTCAGACCGGCGGCTTCAGCCTTGGCCCAGCTGGAGCTGCCCTTGCGCAGGCCGACGACAACGTTCACGCCGCTTTCATGCAGGTTCTGGGCATGGGCGTGGCCCTGGCTGCCGTAACCGATGATGGCGACCGTCTTGCCGTCGAGCATACCAAGATTGCAGTCTGCGTCATAGTACTTCTTGATCATGATAACTTCTCCGTTTCAAAGACTATAATTCATACGAGCAGCGAAGGTTACGCCCTGCTGCTTTTCCACCAATCACTCTGCGACCCTCTGGACATGCCGATAATGCCGGACCGGCACATTTCAAGGATCTGATAGGGCGACATGACCTCAAGGAAGCCTTCAATCTTCGAGGGCTTTCCGGTGAGTTGTATTACCATGCTACTGGAGGTAAGGTCAATAATTCGCGCCCGGTAAACCTCAACGATATCTTTAATGGGGGAAATCGTCGCCGCGTCGAAGGCGATGCGCAGCATAAGGGTTTCGCTCAGCAGGCTCTCATTGGGGGGAAGCAGCGTGACGGACTTCACTTCTTCCAGCTTGAGGGTCTGCTTCACGATCTGATCGAGGATATGAGCGTCGCCTTCCGTGACGATGGTGATGATGGACACGGAAGGATCGCTGGTCTGGGCGGCCGTGACGCTGGTCATGTTGAAGCGGCGGCGGGCGAACAGGGAGGACACGCGGGCCATGACGTTGGCGTTGTTATCCACCACAATGGAAATCACATGTTTCGTCATTTTGTCCCCCTTCTCTATTCCATGATGATGGAGTCGCAGGTGCAGCCGCCGGGAATCATGGGAAGCACCTTTTCATCCTTGTCGATGCGGCAGTGGATCCACACGGGGCAGTCGCTCTTGACGGCTTCCTTCATGGCGTTTTCCACATCGGCCAGCGTTTCGCAGTGGAAGCCCTTGCCGCCGAAGCCCTCGATAACCTTCACGTAATCGGTGCGGCGATTGAGGTCGGTGCAGGAATAGCGCTTGTCGTAGAAATTGGTCTGCCACTGGCGCACCATGCCGAGCACGCAGTTGTCGAGAATCACGGTGATGACGGGAAGCCCGAAGCTCACCGCGGTGCAGGCTTCGTTCATGTTCATGTGGAAGGAGCCGTCGCCGGTGAAATGAACCACGGTTTTTTCGGGTCTGGCCAGCTTGGCGCCGATGGACGCGCCGTAGCCGAAGCCCATGGTGCCGAGACCGCCGCTCGTGATGAAGTGCCGGGGCTTGACGTGATGCAGATACTGCGCCGCCCACATCTGATGCTGACCCACGTCGGTGACGTAGATGGCGTCGGCGCCGGCGATTTCGTTGATCTTGCGGATCACCTGATGCGGCTTGAGCGCGGTATCGCTGTCTTCGGGGTGATAGTCTTCCTGCTTCCATTCGGCGATCTGGGCCAGCCATTCGTCGCGGCAGGTCTGATGCACCTTGGGCAGCAGCGCGCAGATGACGTCCTTCACGTCGCCCACGAGGCTGACGTCCACGCCGACGTTCTTGTTCACTTCGCTGGGATCGATGTCGATCTGGATGAGCTTGGCGCGGCGGCCGAACGCGTCGGGCGAGAGGGCCACGCGATCGCTGAAACGGGTGCCCACGGCCACCATGACGTCGGCGTAATCGAGGGCGAAATTGCTGGTGCGGCAGCCGTGCATGCCCACCATGCCCAGGCTGAGCGGATCTTCGCTGTCCACCACGCCCGCGGCCATGAGGGTGTACGCGCCGGGCATGCAAGTTTTCTTCATGAGCGCGGCGAGTTCCGCGCTCGCGCCGGAAGCGATGACGCCGCCGCCGTAGTAAATGGCCGGACGCTTGGCGTTATTGATGATTTCGGCGGCCTTGTCGATGGCGTCCATGTCGATCCTGGTGGTGTAGCTGTCGCGCACGGGCGCGGCGGGCGCGAAGTCCGTCACCGCGGCGGTGATGTCCTTGGGAATGTCCACCAGCACAGGGCCCTTGTGGCCGGTCTGGGCGATGCGGAAGGCTTCGCGCAGGATGTCGGCCAGATCTTCCACTCTGTCCACCACGAAGTTGTGCTTGGTGATGGGCATGGTGATGCCGGCGATGTACACTTCCTGGAAGCTGTCCTGTCCCATGAGGGGCGTGGGCACGTTGCCGGTAATGGCCACCATGGGCACGCTGTCCATGTAGGCGGTGGCAATGCCGGTAACCAGGTTGGTCGCTCCGGGACCGCTGGTTACAAGAACGACGCCGGTGCGGCCGGTAGCACGGGCGTAGCCATCGGCCGCATGCGCGGCGCCCTGTTCGTGGGCGGTAATGATATGACGGATACGATCCTGGTATTTATACAATGCGTCGTACAGATTCAACACAGCGCCGCCGGGGTAGCCGAACAGCGTGTCCACGCCCTGCTCCACCAGCACTTCACAAAAAATTTCCGAACCGGTCAGTTTCATATTCTTCATCCTTATATGGGCTGAAACCATGCTGATCCGCACGAAGCGGACCTCCCCCAGTCGCTCGATTCCGCCTGCGGCGGCCACGACGCCCCTTGTCCGTCCCGCGGCCCGATCGGCCGCCTCTCGGACGAGGGGGACGTAAATCGTAGAATAATACTGGACTGCTTTTTCTTGTCTTGTCAAGTAAGGAAAGGCAAAATAACCTCTCGGAAAAGCAAACTATTTTTTTCACATTTTCGGGAAGTTCCCGGAAACGCGGAAGATACGCCGCCCTGCCTGATCATGGGCGGCGGGCCCTTCTCTCCTTAAAAAGAACGCGTCGAACCGTTTTTGCGTCGCCCCGACGGGATTGGGCCAAAAACGTTTCGACGGCGACTCGACAACGCCCCGATATTGGAGCATGCTTAAATGAGCGTTCTCTCCCGCCCGCGCCCTTCGCCGACCACGCGCCCGCCCGGACGCCGCGGAAACGAAAACGCCCAAGGAGGCGCATCATGAGTCACCGCATCTATTCCGGCCTCGACCGCCTGCCGCGGGGGCTGGCATCAAACAACGTCACGCCGGGCTGCCTCGTGCTGGAAGGCGGCGCGCTGCGCGGCACCTACAGCGTGGGCGTGATGGACGCCCTCATGGAAGCCGACGTCAATTTCGCGTGCACGGTGGGCGTGTCCGCGGGCGCGCTCAACGGCATAAGCTACGTTTCCGGACAGATAGGCCGTTCGGCGCGCAGTCCGCTCCGCTACCGGCACGATCCCCGGTATTTCGGCGTGAGGGCTTTTCTGCGCAACCGCACGCCTTTCGGCTTCGACTTCATGTTCGGCGAACTTTCCAAGACGCTGGACCCCCTGGACATGGAACGCTTTCTCCGGCCGGAACGGCGTTTCGTCGCCGTGGCCACCAACTGCCTCACCGGCAAGGCGGAGTATTTCGAAAAAGGACGCTGTTCCGACATCATGCTGGCCACGCGGGCCTCTTCCACCATGCCCTACGTCTCGCAAATGGTGCGCATCGACGGCGCGCCGTACCTCGACGGCGGCTGCGCCTGCAAGATTCCCTTCCGCTGGGCCCTGGACAACGGCTTCCGCGCCGTGGTCATCGTGAAGACCAGGCCCGACGCCTACCGCCGCGACCCCAACGCCGGACGCGCGCTGGCGCGCCTGTTCTACGGGCCGAAGTGGCAGGCCCTCTCGGACGCCCTGGCCTCCAGCAACGCCGACTACAACCGCCTGTGCGACGAAATCGACGATCTGCGGCGCGAAGGCCGCGCGTTCGTCATCAGCCCGTCGCGCTTCATGAACATAGGCCGCATGGAAAAGGATCTGGAAAAACTCGGCGAATGGTACTGGCTTGGCTACCGCGACGCCCAGACCCTCATGCCCGCCCTCAGAGACTACCTGCGCCGGGCCGAGGGCTGAGCGCGCCCCGATCCGACCTCGACGCCCCGCGTTTTCCGCCGCGATCCGTCGCCCTCGAGGCAACCTTAAAAGAAAAAGCGTTCCCTCGCTTCCAGGGAACGCTTTTTCATGAGAACGACACAAGAAACCGTGCGTCAGGCCTACTTCTGCACGGACGCGAAGGACTCCAGACCGAAACGAGGACGTTCCGGCGTCAAACCGGTGTCCAGCTTGGCGCGCAGCTCGATGAGCGCGCGGCGCAGCTGTTCCGGGCAGGACGTCACCTTGGACGTGGGGCAGATGGGCATGTTCTCAAAACGGTCGATCACGTCGTCAATGCGCATGCCGCGTATCAGACGGCCGATGCCGCGAAGATTGCCCGGGCAGCCGCCCTTGAAATCGAATCCGGTGATGGTTCTGGTCTTTTCGTCCACTTCTATCATGAACATCTTGGAGCACACGCGCTCCGGAATGAAAACAAACTGCATGGTATCCTCCTTGGCGGAAAACAGTGTCTTACGAAAATCTCACGCCTCTGGCAAGACGCCTCCCTCGGAACGACGCCCCGCGGCGCGGATCGCGGTCCACGGGGGCGTTCTTTCTCCGCAAGGTTGACGCCGCGCGATTTTGTCCTATCTTGAACGTGCCGCGTCCGCTCGTTCGCGGCGGAACGCCCCAAAAACGGACGCGCGCCGACCGGCGTTTTCCCCGAAATCGCGCCCGAAATCGCGCCCGACGCCAACGCGTCTCCGCGCTCTCAGGAAGGTCATCATGAAAAAGAGAAAAATAGTCCCCATCACCGTGCTGTCCGGCTATCTCGGCGCGGGCAAGACCACGCTGCTCAATCACGTGCTTTCCAACCAGGAAGGCTACAAGGTCGCCGTCATCGTCAACGACATCGGCGAAGTGAACATCGACGCCAGCCTCATCGCCAAGGGCGGCAACGTGGAACTGGACGACAGCCTCGTGCCCCTTTCCAACGGCTGCATCTGCTGCTCGCTCAAGGTCGATCTGCTTCAGCAGGTGCTCAACCTCATTGAATCCGGCCGCTTCGATTACATTCTCATCGAGGCCAGCGGCATCTGCGAACCGCTTCCCATCGCCCAGACACTCTGCCTCGGCGACGAATCCCTGCCCAAAATCTGCCGTCTGGACGGCATCGTCACCGTGGTGGACGCCCAGCGCATGGTGGACGAATTTCTCGGCGGGCGGCGTCTGGTGGACGAAGACCTCGAGGAAGAAGACGTGGCCAGCCTCGTCATCCAGCAGATCGAATTCTGCACCACCATCGTGCTCAACAAGGTGGAAGGCCTGTCCGAAGATCAGCTCGGCCTGCTCAGAACCGTGATCCACAAGCTCCAGCCCGAAGCCAACATCATCGAGACCAACTACGGCAAGGTGAACGTGAAGGACATTCTCGACACGGGCCGCTTCGACTTCGACCGCGCCTGCGCCTCCATCGGCTGGGTGCAGGCCCTGGAAGCCGACGCCCCCGAAGACGAGGACGAGCGCGAAAGCCATGACGATCGTCACGATCATCATGACCATGACGGCCACCATCACCATCACGATCATGACCACGACGAAGACGGGCACCATCATCACGATCATGACCATGACCACGATCATGATCACGACGAAGACGGCCATCACGGGCATCATCATCACCACCATCATCACGGCGATCACGAACACGGCGAGGAATACGGCATTTCCACCTTCGTGTACTTCCGCCGCGCGCCCTTCGATCAGAAGAAGTTCGAGGACTTCGTCAACGACGCCTGGCCCGCCAGCGTGATCCGCTGCAAAGGCCTCATCTGGTTCCGCGACGAGCCCGACACCGCCTATCTGTACGAGCAGGCCGGCCGGCAGATGACCGCCTCGCCCTACGGCGAATGGGTGGCCGCCGCGCCGGCCAAGCGTCAGGCCGCCGAACGCCGCGTGGACAAGCAGCTCGACGCCGAATGGGACGACACCTACGGCGACCGCATGCAGAAACTGGTCTTCATCGGCCAGCACATGGACAAGGCCGCCATCTGCGCCGCTCTGGACGCCTGTCTGGAACAATGACGACGCTCCCCGCGGCCCTCGCTCCGACGGGCGTCGGCCGCGGCCCTTCCTTTCGTCGCGCAAGGCCGCGGCGTTTTCTTTTCACCTTTTTCCGCGCCTCGGCGCGTTTTTTTTTTCATCATGCGCAGAAACATCATTCCCATCACGCTCCTT
>CALUUX010000015.1 GCA_944324085.1 uncultured Mailhella sp.
ATGGGCCCGGCAGGGATATGTGCGAACTGCGCGGCGCCGGCCGGCAGAGCCAAAGCGGCGACTATCAGAGCGGCGGAGCCGAACGTCAGCAGCTTTTTCATAGGGTGACCTCCTCCTGGTCTTTACACGAAACCAAAGCTCACACCGCAGAGGCATAAGCAGAATTACGTTACTTCCAAAACAGAAATAATGTCAAGAGAGGCGTCCCAAAGACTGACTCTCTTTCCTCTGATAACCAATGATTATCCCTCATTTCCCGATCGCGCGCTTGTTCCCGCGTCAGAGGAGCGGGTCAGAAGGAGCGTCCGCGCTGTTTGAGGAAGGCCATGTGAAAAGGGCCGGAACGTTTCCGTTCCGGCCCTCTGACTACTTAGAGGTTTTGGCAAGCAAAGGCGAATTGTACATCTTTATCTTGGCCTGCGCGCCGAGCTGGGCGATGTAGGTCTGGAAGATCATGTTCGCTCTGTCGAGGATAAGGCGGTTCTGCATATCCTGCTCCGCGGCCTTCCACTCTTCTTCGGAGGGAGCCTCAATGGCGGACAGACGAACGAGCACCGCGCCGTCCTGCACGCGATACGGCGAGTTGAGCCACACGTCGCTGACTTCAGGAACTTCAAAAGCCGCCTGCGCGAGCGCGGGATCGGCGATAAGATCGGCGATATTGCCGTCACGACCGAACAATTCGGACGTTTTGATTTCCGTTCCCGCGGCGGGCTTGCCGTTCTGGAAGGCGGCGCGGGCCTTGCGGGCCTCATCCATGGCCATTTCTGAAGCCTTCTGCTTGGTAAGGAACTCCACGATCAGCGGACGCACTTCTTCCAGCGATTTCACGCTCTGCGGCTTGCTTTCCGCTACCTTGATCACCAGCAGAGAATTTCCGGAAGGAACCGCGGAATCAAGCACGGTTCCGGACGCCGAAGCAAGAATGGTCTGCACGTCGGAATCGCGGATATCAAGCTTCTGCGCCAGCTCCTCGACCGAAATAAGTCCGGTGCTCTCGGCCTTCACGGCCTTGGAACCGGCCGCAGCGGCGGCATCGTTCATGCTCTTTCCGGCAAGAGCCTGCGCCAGCACGGCGTCGGCCTTTTCTTCCAGACCGTGGCCGGCGGCTTCCGTGGCGAGATCGGCGCGAAGGGCATCCTTCACCTCGTCAAAGCTATGCGTCACGGCGGCCTGATGGCCTTCCTTCTTGATAAGATGGAAGCCGAACTGCGTGCGGACGGGGGCGGACACTTCGCCGTCCTTCAGGGCAAAAGCGGCCTTGGAAAACTCGGGCACCATCTGTCCGGCGGTGAACCAGCCGAGATCGCCGCCCTGTCCCGCCGTGCCGTCCTGACCGCTTTTCGCCACTTCAGCGAAGTCCTCGCCGTTGCGGACACGGGTTTCCAGAGCCTTGATCTGCTCTTCGGCCTTCTTCACATCGGCTTCAGGCGCGTTGGCGGGCACGCGAACAAGAATATGACGGGCATGAATTTTTTCTTCTTCCGTGTACTGAGCCAGACGGGCGTCATAGGCGGCGCGCAGCTGTTCTTCCGTAATGGAGGAAGGATCGCCCATCGCCGCGGGGTCGAGACGAACGAACTCCACGTTCACGCTGGGGGGAACCGTAAAACTGGAGCTTTGCGATTCATAGGTCTTGGCGACCTCTTCGTCGGAAGGCGCAGCCTTGGCCATGTACACGGACGCGGGGAACAGAATATAATCCACGCGACGACGTTCGGCGGCGTAGTCGAAAATGGCCTTCACCGCGGCGGGATCGACATAGGCTCCGGCGGTTACCAGACGCTGAAGTTTCGCGGGAAGCATGGACTTCATCTGATCGGCTTCGAACTGACGGGGCGTGAGGCGATTCTTGCTCAGCACATCCTTATAGACGTCCGCGTCGAACTTGCCGTCCTTCTGAAAATACGGAAGCTGTTCGAGCACGGCGCGCAGTTCATACGGGCTGACGGTAAGACCGGCGCGTTCCGCTTCGTCTTCCATGAGCTTTTCCTGCACGAGCGACTGAAGCACGCGCTGTTCAAGCTGAAAGCTCTCCAGCATTTCCGAAGTGACGTTCGGAATGGACCGACGCACATTGTCTTCCATCATGGCGTAGGCGCGCTGAAACTCCACTTCGGTGATGTTCTTTCCGTTGACGGAAGCCACAAGTCCCTTGGGACCGGTGTAAGAACCAATGCCCCAGAAAACGAAAACCACTATAATAATGCCGAAAGCCAGTTTTACGCCCCACGACTGGGCGTTGGCTCTGATGCCGTCGAGCATGACGACTCCTTGATTGCTTATATATTGATGTTCACGGCGCCGCGGGCGGCCCGCTCTGTTCCGTTATCCCGCGCGACGGGCGCGCACGGCGTTGAGAAGACCGCCGGCTCTGAGCACGGACCATTCCTTTTCGGAAAGATCGTTGCGCACGCGAATGTCGCCCAAGCCTTCCGCCTTCAGCACAGCCTCGCCTCCGGCCGTCATGGACGAGGCGTCCAGCGTGACGGGAACGCCGAGAGCGAGACGATCATAATCGGCCCCATCCACAAAAATAAGGGGAAGAATGCCGAAGTTGATGAGATTGGCCCTGTGTATGCGCGCGAAAGACTTCGCCAGCACGGCACGCACGCCCAGATGACGGGGAGCCAACGCGGCGTGTTCGCGGCTGGACCCCTGGCCGTAGTTTTCCCCGGCCACGATGACGCCGGCCTTTCCCTCCGCCTTCACTTTGTCCTGCCGGGCCACGAAACCTTCGTCGGTGCGGCTGAACACATACCGGGCGATGGCGGGCACGTTGGAGCGCAGCGCGGTGATCTCCGCGCCCGCGGGCATGATGTGGTCAGTGGTGATGCCGTCGCCCACCTTGAGGGTGACTTCGCCGGAAAGTTCATCAGGCAGAGCCTCAAAGGTCTCCAGCGCCACGATATTGGGGCCGCGCAGGATTTCCACGTTCGCGCGTTCTTCCTCGCTTTCCGCGGGGAAGAGAAAATGATGGCGTCCGCTCGGAACGTGCTCCGGAAAATCGGGATGCGCGGGAGCCTCTCCCCAGGTCGCCGGATCGGTGAAGCGACCGTTGAGCGCGCACTGAGCCGCCGTGACGGGGCTGACCAGATACACGCGCGCGTCGCGAGTGCCGCTGCGGCCTTCAAAATTGCGATTGAACGTGCGCACGGACACGCCGCCGGACACCGGCGAGCTGCCCATGCCGATGCACGGACCGCAGGCGCATTCCAGAAGACGCACGCCGCTTTCCAGAAGGGACGTAAGCGAGCCTTCCTCCGTAAGCATGGAGAGCACCTGACGGGAACCGGGGGCCATGCAGGTGTCCGTTTCAGGACACACCTTGCGGCCGCGCAGGGTTTCCGCCACCAGATGCAGATCGGCGTAGGACGAGTTGGTGCAGGATCCCATGGCCACCTGATCCACGCGCAGGCCGTCCAGTTCCGCCACGGGCACAACCTTATCGGGCATGTGGGGGCACGCCACGAGCGGCACGATGGAAGAAAGATCCACTTCCATCTCTTCATCGTACTGAGAGCCTTCGTCGGCGTAAAGCGGTTCCCAGTCCTGCTCGCGCCCCATGCGCTTCAGGAATTCGCGGGTGCGCTCGTCGGAGGGGAAGATGGACGCCGTGGCGCCAAGTTCCGCGCCCATATTGGTGATGGTGGCGCGTTCGGGCACGGAAAGCGTGCTCACGCCGGGACCGCAATATTCAAACACGCGTCCCACGCCGCCCTTGACGCTCAAACGGGAAAGCATGTGCAAAATGACGTCCTTGGCCTGAGCCCAGCCGGTCAGGCGACCGACCAGCCAAACCTTCACCACCTTGGGCATGGGGATGCTGTACGGCTCCCCGGCCATGGCCAGAGCCACGGAAAGGCCGCCCGCGCCCATGGCCAGACAGCCCATGCCGCCCGCGTTGGGCGTATGGCTGTCGGAACCGAGGAGCACACGGCCGGGCCGGGCAAAATTTTCCAGATGAAGCTGGTGGCAGATGCCGGAACCGGGAGCCGAATACACCGCGCCGAAACGCTGCGCGCACGTACGCAGGAAACGATGGTCGTCAGGATTGCGGAATCCCATCTGCAACGTATTGTGATCCACATAGCTCACCGAAAGCTCGGTACGGACGGAAGGCAGGCCGAGAGCCTCAAACTGAAGCCAGGCCATGGTGCCGGTTGCGTCCTGCGTAAGCGTCTGATCCACGTGAAGCCCGATTTCCTTTCCGGGGACCATCTCCCCTTCCACGAGGTGGGAGCTGATAATCTTATGTGCGATATTCATGGCAAACCCTTTATGGTCGACGTCGCCGACCCGTCATGAGCGACCTTTTTCAAAAACGGCCGCAACAAGCCCGAAGACGCCGTCCTCTCATGAAAAAAAGTGGACAGGTTTCGGGCGCATCTTTGGAACGCCCATTTATACAAGGATAATGAGCGAAGAGCAAGCTCCGATATGCGCAAGCGCGTCCGTCTGACGCCGTTTTTACGACGAACGACGCGACAAGCCTTGACGACAAGGGCAATCCGCACGGTTGCAGAGCGGAACGTATCGTTTTATACTGCTCCCGATTTTTTATTTCGGAGTTTTCATGGCAGAGAATATCGGCATCATCGCGGGCGGAGGTCAGTTTCCCCGCCTCGTGGCTCAGGAAGCCCGCGCCGCGGGGCTCGGCGTGGTCGTCTGCGGCTTTCAGGGACATACCGACCCTTCCACAGCCGAGTGCGCCGACGTGTTCGAACTGCTTCATCTGGGTCAGCTCGGCCGCATGATCAGCTTTTTCAAGGAGCACGGCGTTTCGCGCGTGTGCATGGCCGGATCCATCAGCAAGCCGAAGGCTCTCGAGTTCCGACCGGACTGGCGCGCCGCAAAGCTCCTCTTCTCCTTGAAGAAAAAAGGCGACGACGCCCTGTTGCGCGCCATTATGGCCGACCTGGAGAAAGACGGCCTGCGCGTCGTCGCTTCCGCCGATCTTGCGCCGGGGCTGCGCGCTCCCGGCGGACCCCTCACGCGCCGGACGCCTACCGAAGAAGAATGGAAAGACATCCGCTACGGCTGGCCCATCGCCCGCGCCATGGGTTCGTTCGACATCGGACAGTGTCTCGTGGTGCGCGAAGGCATGGTCATGGCCGTAGAATGCCTGGAAGGCACCGACGCCGCCATCCGGCGCGGGGCCGAACTCGGCGGCGCGGGCTGCGTGGCCATCAAAATGGTGAAACCCGGACAGGACGAACGCGTGGATCTGCCTTCCGTGGGCCTCGCCACCGTGCGCAATCTGGTGGAGCATCATTACGCCGTTCTGGCCATTCAGGCCGGAAAAACGCTGTTCTTCGACAGGGAAGCCGCGCTCCGTCTCGCCGACGAAAACGGTCTTTCCGTGGTGGCCCTGCCTGACGACTTCGCCTGAATCTCCCGTCGTTTTTTTCCGGAATATCGCCATGCCCTCATCTTCCTCCGCGGACCGCGTTTCGCGCGGCCAGATCGTCACGCTCGGCCTCTTTGTCGGCGGCCTTGTCGCCTGCATCGCCGCCGGCCGATCCCTGCTCTGGGCTCTCGGTTTCGGCATGTTATGCTTCAGCGGCTACGCCCGGAGCGTGGGCATTCCCTTTCCCGAGGTGATCAGACTGCTCGCCCGCGGTGTGAAGCGTATCTCCAACATTCTCACCATTTTCACGCTCATCGGCATGCTGACGGGGGTGTGGCGGCTGAGCGGCACCATTCCCATGCTCATCGACTGGGCCCTTTCCCTTATCAATCCCACCTTTTTCGTGCTCTGGAGTTTTCTGCTCTGCGCCGCGCTGAGCACCCTCATAGGAACGGCGTTCGGCACCGTGAGCACGCTCGGCGTGGTGTGCATGCTCATGGCGCATACCGCGGGGTTCAACGAAGTGCTCGTGGGAGGCGCCATCCTGAGCGGCGTCTATGTGGGGGATCGCTGTTCTCCCATGTCCTCCAGCGCCGCGCTTATCTGCGCGCTGACGCATACCGACATCTACGGCAATTTCAAAAGAACGCTGAGGAGCGGCGCCGCTCCTTTTCTGCTCGCCTGTCTTGGTTACGCGCTGCTTTCGCTCCTCGGTCCGGAACACGTCATGCCCGAAGGAGCCACGGACGCCCTGCGCGCCAACTTCCGCTTCAACGTCTGGGTTCTTCTTCCGGCCCTCGCCGTTCTTGTTCTCGGAGTGCTTCGCGTCGACGTAAAAATCGCCATGGCCGCGAGCGTCGCGCTGGCCTGCCTCGCGGGATTTCTCTTTCAGGATTGCTCGCCGATCCGTCTGGCGTCCGCCATGGTTCTGGGATACCGCGCTCCTCTGGACGAACTGGCCATGCTGAACGGCGGGGGCATCGTCTCCATGGCGAACGTGGCCGCCATCGTGGCCATATCATCCTCCTACTCCGCGCTGTTTGAAAAATCCGGTCTGCTGGACAGCTTCGAGCACATGGTGGAACGACTCGCCCGGCGCATCGGAGCCTTCAGGACCGCAACGCTGGTCGGCGTGCTCGCCACCGGCCTTTCCTGCAATCAGACGCTCTCCATCATTCTCACTCGCCAGCTCTGCGCCCACGCCCAGCCTAATCGGCGGGAAATGGCCATGTATCTGGAAAACAGCGTGGTGCTGCTTTCCGCCGTTCTGCCGTGGAGCGTCGCGTTTTCCATGTGCGGCCTCACCCTCCAGCAGGGTCCGGCCATCATTCCCTTCGCGCTTTATCTGTGGATGGTGCCGCTGTACTGGTGCCTGCGCTCGCGATACGCGCATCAATCCTGCCTGCGGCCTCCGCTTCACTTTTTTCTTGCCAAAACTCATCGCCGGGATTAACAATTTTTTGTCCGCCAGCTAGGGGAGCCTTACGGCTGAGAAAGAGGATCATGCCTCTGACCCTTGGAACCTGATGCAGCCAGCACTGCCGAAGGGAAGCTTGGTTTCCTTGAAGAAACCTCACGTCCGCCCCTTTAGCGGACGTTTTTTATTCCAGCGAGGTTTCCCCATGCGCATCACCGTCAACGGCGAAACGGAAGAAATCACCGAAGGCCTTACCCTGCTCGACTTCATCATCGGACGAGGGCTCGACCCCGGCGTCGTGGTCGCCGAACTCAATCGAGACATCGTTGCAAAAGACAACTTCGCTGCCGTGCGTCTCAACCCGGGCGACAGCCTGGAGCTCCTGCACTTTGTGGGGGGAGGTTAATATGCAGCAGTCCGACAGTCTTGTCATCGGCGGCGTGGAACTTGACAGCCGCCTCTTCATCGGCACCGGAAAATACAGCGACGACGCCCTTATTCCGGCAGTTTGCGAAGCCAGCGCGTCGCAGGTCATTACCGTGGCCATGCGCCGCGTGGACAAAAACGGCACCGGCGTCATGGGACACATTCCTTCCCGCATGCGCCTTCTTCCCAACACCTCCGGCGCGCGCAACGCCGAAGAAGCCGTGCGTCTCGCCCGTCTTGCCCGGGCCGCGGGCTGCGGCGACTGGATAAAAATCGAGGTCATTTCCGACACGCGCCACCTTCTGCCCGACGGATACGAAACCGCCAAAGCCACCGAGATCCTGGCCAAGGAAGGCTTTACCGTACTGCCCTACATCAATCCCGACCTCTATGTGGCCCGCGCCTGCGTGGACGCCGGCGCCGCCGCCGTCATGCCTCTGGGTTCCCCCATCGGCACCAACCGCGGCCTCCGCACCAAGGAGATGATCGGCATTCTCATTGAAGAGATCGATCTGCCCATCGTGGTGGACGCCGGCATAGGTCGTCCTTCTCAGGCCTGCGAAGCCATGGAAATGGGCGCGGCGGCCTGCCTGGTCAATACCGGCATCGCTTCTTCCGACGATCCCGTGGCTATGGCCATGGCCTTCCGTCGCGCCGTGGAAGCGGGACGAGCCGCTTTTCTCGCCGGAGCCGGCGCCGTCCGAAGCGGCGGAGCCGTGGCCTCCTCGCCGCTGACGGGCTTCCTTCGCTGAACGCTTCGGCACGCTTTCCGTCCCACAGCGTCGGTCCCGACGCAAAACGGATCCCGCGCCGACGTCCTCTGAATCCTTGACGACGGACGTCCAACGCCGCGCGCGTCACGTCCGCGGCGATTTCCGTTCGCCGCCGCTCATTTCCCTGAATTCCGCGCCGCGCGAACAAAGGGAAAAAGGAGAGCTCGACCGCGTTACTTCTCGACACTCTCCGACACCGCATGATAAAGGCATGTACCTATGGATACTCCTGTTCTGGCTGATACCTTCGCGCCGGGGGAGGCGCATTTCGACGAATGTCTGGCCGAATGGCCCCGCGAACGCCGCGCAGCTCTGGCCTCTTCCATCACGGAACGCGACGTTCTGGCCGCGCTGGAAAAAGACGTCCTGCGCCCCGAAGACTTCATGGCCCTGCTTTCCCCCGTCGCCGCGCCTTTTCTGGAAGAAATGGCCCAAAGATCGCGGGAGATCACGCTCCGTTTCTTCGGGCGTTCGGTCAACCTCTTTTCGCCTCTGTACATTTCGGACATCTGCACCAATCACTGCCGTTACTGCGGCTTCAACGCCGACAACCATCAGAAACGCCGTCACCTCTCGGTGGATGAAGCCGCCGCGGAAGCCTTCGCTCTCGCCGACGCCGGCATAAGCCACATTCTTCTGCTCACCGGCGACGCCCGACACATCGCTTCCCCCCAGTACATCGCGGACGTCGCGGCGCGCATCAAACCGCGTTTCGCTTCCGTGGGCGTGGAAGTCTATTCCCTCACGCTGGACGAATATCGTCTGCTCATACGCAACGGCGTGGACAGCATGACCATGTTCCAGGAAACGTACAATCGCGACCTGTACGAATGGCTGCATCCCGCCGGCCCCAAACACGATTTTCTGTGGCGTCTCAACACGCCCGCTCGAGCCGCCAAAGCCGGCATGCACAGCGTGGGCATAGGCGCGCTCATAGGCCTTGACGAATTCATTCACGACGCGTTCTGCACCGGTCTGCACGCCTGGTGGCTGCAAAAGCATTTCCCCGGCGTAGACATCGGTCTCTCCGTGCCCCGCATGTGCCCGCACGAGGGCAGTTTTGAGGTGAAGCACGGCGTGGGCGACCGCCAGTTCGTTCAGTACATCGCCGCGCTGCGCTGCTTCCTGCCGCGCTGCGGCATTACCGTGTCGAGCCGGGAAAACGCAAACATGCGCAACCATGTCGTGCCCATCGGCGTCACCCGCGTTTCCGCGGGCGTGTCTACGGCCGTGGGCGGACGCGTGGTGGACGCGGAAAACTCCGGACAATTCGACATTTCCGATCACCGCTCCGTGCGGGAAATGACCCGCGACCTTGCCGCCCTCGGCTATCAGGCCGTGGCCAAGGACTGGGAAGCCTGCGATTTCTAACCATGCTCGACGGCGTTCTTTCCTCTTTCACCGACGAACAGAAACGGCGTCTTGAAGCCGCCCGCGTGGGCATTGCCGGAGCGGGCGGCCTGGGCTCCAACGCGGCCATGATGCTGGCCCGTTCCGGCGTGGGATGTCTCATCCTCATCGACGGAGACCGCGTGGAAATTTCCAACCTCAACCGCCAGCACTATTTTCCCGAGCACCTGGGCATGGCCAAGGTGGACGCTCTGGCCATGCAGCTACGCGCGCTGAACCCGGATATCCGCGTGGACGCCCGAAAGCTCTGGCTGGATCAAGGCAACGCGCCCGCGCTGCTTCAGGAGGCCGATCTGTGGATTGAAGCCATGGACGACGCGCAAACCAAGGCTCTCTTCGCTTCTCTGGCCCTGGCCGCGGGAAAAACCGTCATCTGCGGTTCCGGCATGGGCGGATTCGGCGGATACGCCATGCGCCGACGACGCGTCGGCGGCATGATCGTCGTCGGAGACATGAAAACCGATATCGACCGACATCCGCCTCTCGCGCCTCGGGTCACGCAGTGCGCCGCCATGCAGGCCGACGCCGCCCTGGAGTGGCTGCTCACGGGCTCCGTCGGCGACCTGCGCTAACGCCGTCCGCTTCACCGACGCCGCCCTCGTCCAGGCGGCGCCAACAACGTCAACACGCCTCAAGGAGCCGTCATGCCTCGCATACTTCCCGGAGAAACCGATATCTACGCCCTCACCGATTCCCGGCTCGCCCTCGGACGAAGCGTGGAACAACAGGCCCGCGCGCTGCTTTCCGCGGGCGTGAAGATTCTGCAGTACAGGGAAAAACACGCCCACGCCGGCGTCATGCTGGAAGAATGTCGCCTGCTTCGCCGACTCACGCTGGAAGCCGGCGCGTGCTTCATCGTCAACGATCATGTGGATATCGCCATGCTGGTGGACGCCGACGGCGTTCATCTGGGCCAGGACGATCTGCCCGTGCGCGAAGCGCGTCGCCTTCTCGGTCCGGACAAAATCATCGGTCTGTCCACGCACAGCCCGGAACAGGCTCTGGCCGCCGTGGAAGCCGGCGCGGACTACATAGGCGTGGGCCCCATCTTCGCCACGCAAACCAAGGAAGACGTGTGCGCTCCCGTGGGATTCTCCTATCTTGAATGGGTGGTCGAACACATCCATCATCCCTTCGTGGCCATAGGAGGCATCAAGGAGCACAACATCGTTCAGGTAGTGCGGCGAGGCGCAACATGCTGCGCCCTTGTTTCCGAACTCGTGGGCGCGCCGGACATCGCTGCCAAGGTTCAGGCCGTGCGGGCCGCCATGCGCAAAAAAGCGTGACGCTTCGAGTCCTCCCCAGGGAGATAAACGCCTGGCTGGACTACGCGTCCACGATCATCACGGGCATGATGCGCGGCTCCTTCCATTCCGGATACTTCGCCAGCAGCAGGGGAAAAAGCGCGTCTTCGCCCGTGACGCCTTCCGGCACGTCCGAAGCCGCCAGGAAATAGGAAATTCGAGATTCCGCTCCCTCCATGAGGCGACGGCTGGTGACGAAGATATACCCGCAACCGAGGGCGAACGCCTCCGCCTCCTCGTACGTGTCAAAAGGATGCGCGTTGCCGGCGGCGTCATAAAATTCAAATCGCGTCATGTCTCTCTCCGTAACCAAAATTAACGAAACGGCGTTCCGTCGCCATAGACAGTAGCCTTCCTGAAAAAAACGCGTCAAGAAAAATCCCGTTCCACGAAATCGCCGCGGCGACAAATCCGTTTCCGACTTGTCAGAGCTCCGGGAAAGAACTATAGGAAAAGGACGTACATTATCCGGCGCACCGTCCGCCGGAACAACAAAGGAAGTCTTATTATGAGCGATTGCGATCATCAGTGCGGCAGCTGCGGCCAGGACTGCGCGGAACGCACCGAGCCCGTCGACATGAAGGTGAAGCCTCACAAGTTCTCCACCATCAAGAAGGTCATCGGCGTCGTCAGCGGCAAGGGCGGCGTCGGCAAATCCCTGGTCACGGGACTGCCCGCCTCCAAGATGCAGAGCAGAGGTGCCCACGCCGCCGTGCTTGACGCCGATATTACCGGGCCCTCCATTCCCCGCCTGTTCGGACGGACTCAGCGTATGTGCGGCACTCAGCTGGGCCTGAACCCCGTCCGCTCCGCCACCGGCGTGGACATCGCCTCCATGAACCTTCTGCTGGAACACGACACCGATCCCGTGGTGTGGCGCGGTCCCATCATCGCCAACGTGGTCACGCAGTTCTGGTCGGAAGTCATCTGGAACAACGTGGACTACATGTTCGTCGACATGCCTCCGGGAACCGGTGACGTGCCGCTCACGGTCTATCAGTCCCTGCCCATCGACGGCATCGTCATCGTCACGTCGCCGCAGGAGCTGGTTTCCATGATCGTGGAAAAGGCCGTAAACATGGCTCGTCTCGACGGCCTGGAAATCCCGGTCATCGGCATCGTGGAAAACATGTCCTATTTTGAATGTCCCGACTGCGGAAAGCGTCATTCCATTTTCGGCGATAGCCACGTGGAAGAAATCGCCAAGCAGTACGACATCAAGCACATCGCGCGTCTGCCCATTGATCCGGCCATCGCCCGCGCCTGCGACCAGGGTGCGATCGAAGCCGTCAAGAGCCCCTGGCTCGACGATATGGCCGACGCCATCAGCAGCCTCTAAAAATGCGCCGAGTCAAAAGCTCCCGTAACGCGGGCGGCTCAACACAGGTTATCGCTTAGGCGCGCCTCCGAGGCGCCGGCCTGAATTCTCAGGTTGGCGCCTCTCTTACTGATTATTGACGTCTTCAGTCGATGAAACGCCTACAAAAAAAGCGTCCCCCAAAAACCGGGCGGACGCTTTTTTCGTCATGCCGACGCGACGCTTACCAGCGCGAAAGAATCTGATACGCCGTGGTGGCCACAATTGTGGCGACGCAGGTATTGAACACAAAGCTGAACAGGGCCCATTTCACAGAGCCTGTTTCCATACGGATGGTCACAAGACTCACGAAGCAGGGCGCGTACAGAAGCACAAACAACAGGAACGACACCACGGAAGGAATGTTCCAATTTTTATCTTTGGCGATAAACTGCGCCAGCGTGCCGGAATCTTCTTCCGTGTCATACAAAGAATAAGCCGTGCCCAGCGTGGTCACGATGACTTCCTTGGCGGCAAGTCCTCCCAGCAGAGAAATATTGGCTTCCCAGCTGAATCCCGCGTAACGGGTCACAGGCTCCATAGCGTCGCCGATACGTCCGGCCACGGTATGACGCAAGGTTTCTTCGCTGAATCGTCCGTTCTCCGTCTGTATAGCCTGTTCCAGCGTCCGACGAAGCTCGGAGTCCGGAGCCGAAGCGTCAAGTCGGCTCTGAAGTTCCGCCAGCGTCACTTCATGCGCCTGCACCTTGTCTTCGGGCAGTCCGGGATAGGTCATGGCCGCCCACACCACGATGGATATGGCAAGAATGACGGTTCCGGCCTTCTTCAGATATTCCCAAGTGCGCTCCCCCGCGTGAATAAGCATGCCCTGCAACGTGGGCATGCGATACGGCGGCAGTTCCATGACGAACGGCGTCGCCGGTCCTTTAATCACGGAAGAACGCAACACGCGCGCGGCCAGCATGGCCACGACCCAGCCTGTCAGCGTAAGGCCGAACATGACCAACGCCTCATTGCCCGGGAAAAACACGCCGGAAAACACAATGAACACCGGCAACTTGGCTCCGCAGGCCATGAATGGAACCGTAAGCAGCGTCGCCAGTTTTTCGCGGGGACTGCGCAGCGTGCGCGCGGCCATAATGCCGGGCACGGCGCATCCTCCGGCTATGCCGCCGCCGAGGATGTAAGGCACCACCGACGCGCCGTGCAGGCCGAAAATACGGAAAATTCTGTCCAGCATGTACGCCATGCGCGCCATGTATCCAGAGTCTTCAAGAATAGCTATCTGCATGAATATCAGCAAGATAAGCGGCACAAAGCACATCACGCCGCCCACGCCGTCAATAATGCCCGATGTGATCATGGACTTCAGCACGCCATCCGCCATATTGCTGTCCACAACGTCGCGCAGCCAGGCGAACAGCCCTTCCACCCACTGCATGGGAATCTCGCCAAGCGTGAACGTGATCCTGTACATGAGGTACATGATGATCAGCATGATGATCGGGCCGAGGAACTGATGCGTAAGGATATGGTCCGCTCTGTCGGAAAGATCCATGCGCTGGGCGATATCGTCTCGACGCGTAAGCACGCCGCGCAGCAGAGAACTGATATATCCATACCGGTAGTCGGCGATGATAGCTTCGGCGCTGGTGCCGAGCGTGGCCTTCAAATGGGCTTCCACTTCGTCGATATGTTCCTTCACATGCGCCATGACGTCCGGTTTGTCGTGACTGAGCTCGGAAAGAATTTCCTCATCGTTTTCCAGAAGCTTCAGCGCCAGCCACCGGGTAGGATACGGCGCGCACCCCACGCCTTCCTCATCCAGAGACTCGGTCAGATGTTCCAGCACGGGATCCAGGTCCGGCCCGTAGGAAATGCGCAAGGGATGCCAGGGCTGACCTTCAAACTTGCGGCTGAAGGCCAGCGTCTTTCGAAGATATTCCTGAAGCCCCTCTCCGGTGCGGGCGACGGTTTCCACGACGGGCACGCCAAGACGGGCGGAAAGAGCGTCCACGTCGATGCTCATGCCCATGGCTCGCGCCTCATCCATCATATTCAGCCCGATGGAAACGGGCACGCCCATTTCCATGAGCTGCACGGCAAGGTACAGATTGCGCTCCAACGCTCCCGCGTTGAGCAATGCCATAACGGCCAGCGGTTTTTCCCTGCCGATAACGCGTCGCGCCACCCTCTCTTCCTGCGTATACGCGGTAAGGGAATACGCGCCGGGAAGGTCGATGATGCGTATGGATTCTCCATCGCAGTGGGCTATGCCTTCCTTCTGCTCCACGGTAATCCCGGGATAGTTGCCCACATGCTGACGCGCGCCCGTCAGAGCGTTGAACGACGTCGTTTTTCCAGAATTAGGGTTTCCGGCGAGCGCCAAGGTCGGCAACGCGCTGCGCGGCTGCGCTTCCTCGGAATGATGAAAATACGACATCAGTCCACCATCTCCACCAAAATAAAATCAGCTTCATTGTTGCGCAGGCTCAGGGTAAAGCCCGGCAGGCGGAGGGCTACAGGATCGCGCAGAGGCGCGCGGCCTATCACTTCCACTTCGGCTCCGGGCACCAGTCCCATGTCGCGAATGCGACGGCCCAGTTCTCCATCGGCCTTAACTGAGGCAATGCGCGCCTTACGACCCACGGGAAGAGAACGAAGAGGTATGCTCATAAAAAACGTCCTTAAAAATACTGCTGAGGTTCAGTCTTTCGTTTCGGAACGCCTTGAATTATCGACGCCGCTTAAACGTTCCCCGTCAGAGGCTTCACTCCGACGTCGCCGGCCTGTCGCACTCGGCATGTCCCGATACGAAATGCGGTTTCAACAAGTTAAACTTCCGTGGCAGGCTTGTCAAATCATGCGAAGGCTCACTTGCCCCTCCGTTCAAGGTATGTCATAGTCGACGCGTCGTTTTTTTCGCCCGAAGTTTTGCGGGTTTTCCGTCACCTCTGTCATCGACCGCCATCATGTTTCCCCTGCTTGACGTTCAGCATCTTACCGTGTCGTTTGGTTCCGTTCCCGTCGTGCGCGACATCAGTTTTCCTCTGCACAGGGGGCGCACGCTCTGTCTTGTCGGCGAATCCGGCTCAGGCAAAAGCATGACGGCCTTTTCCATCATGCGACTGCTCCCGAGCCCCGGTCGCGTGACGGCGGGTTCTTTGCTCTTTGACGGAGAAGACCTGCTGACGCTGGACGAAAAGGCCATGCGCGCAAAACGAGGACGCGACATCTCTATGATATTTCAGGAGCCCATGACTTCGCTGAACCCCGTGCTCCGCATAGGAAAGCAACTGTCGGAACCTCTTGAAATCCATCAGGGACTTCACCGAAGGGCAGCGGAAGAACGCGCCGCGGAACTCATGGAGCTTGTAGGCATCCCCGATCCCAGACGCAGGCTCAACGACTATCCTCATCAATTTTCCGGCGGCATGCGTCAGAGAGTCATGATCGCCATGGCGCTGGCCTGTTCGCCCAAGCTTCTTCTGGCAGACGAACCGACCACCGCGCTCGACATCACCATACAAGGCCAGATTCTCCGCCTTCTCGGCAAACTCGCCCGCGAACGCGATATGGGCGTGCTGCTCATCACCCATGATCTCGGCGTGGTGGCCGAAGCCGCCGACGACGTGGCCGTCATGTACGCGGGGGAACTGATGGAACAGGCCCCGGTCGACGCTTTCTTTCACGCTCCTCTGCACCCCTACTCCCGCGGTCTCATGGCCTGCGCCCCGCTGGTAGGCAACCACGACAAAAGGCGGCTTCCTTCCATACCAGGCATGGTTCCGCTGCCTTCGGAACTGCCCGAAGGCTGCTCCTTCCGACCGCGCTGCCCTCACGCGACCGAACAATGCCGGCAATCCCCGCCGCTTTCGCCCGTCGATGACCGTCATCTGGTGCGGTGCTGGAAAGCTACGGCCTGAAAATTTTTCAAAATCGAAAAAAAGACTTGCCAAACCTCAGCGAATCGACTAAGAACATTTCTGCGCCGAAGTGGTGAAATTGGTAGACACGCTAGGTTCAGGGTCTAGTTCCCGTTCGGGAGTAAGAGTTCGAGTCTCTTCTTCGGCACCAGATTTCAAAAACGGAACGTTTGACATAACGTTCCGTTTTTTCGTTAAAGACAAAAAACGGGAAAGGCCATTGCAACCCTTCCCGTCATCAACGCGGCTCTCCAAGCGTCGACCTCGACTTAAACCCATATCAGCTCATATTGACTGCTGCCGAGTCCCATTTCCTTCATGTAGGAAAGTTGTCTCAGCCCTTCACGGCTTTCTATGCGTTCCACCATGGGAGCGCGAACGTTCGGAGGAAGCGCGTAAATCATATCGACGGACGCTCTGTCCACGGCCTGAATATCTGTCGACGCAAGAATGCCCAGATCCGGCAGACGCACGGGCTCCGCAGCCACGCCCTCACAGTCGCAGCTTACCGACATATTGCGCAACACGTTGATATAGGCCATGCGTCCCTGAAAATGATCCACTATGGCCTTGCCGCCTTCCACCATGCGCTCCATGAACGGCGCGCCGCCGGGCCAGCCGCCGTCGGGAGTCAGACGATGAAGCTGCTGCTTACCCACGCTTCCCGAAGCGCAACCTATGGAAATATTTTTCAGAGAGCCGCCGAAACCGCCCAAGGTGTGTCCCTTGAAATGCGTCAGCACCAGCATGGAATCGTAGTTGAGAAGGTGCGACCCCACGGCAAGCTCCTTCAACCAACGGCCTCCGGTCACGGGCAGGGAAGCGTCTCCGTCGGCGTCCATGATGTCCACGGGGCAGAAGGTCCACCCATTATGACGGATCACTTCTCTGTGCCCTTCGGTCGTCTGTCTCGGGCTGGAATACAACACGTTGCACTCCACAATGGAGCTCTGGGGAATGACGGCCTGAAGATCGCGCACCCAGTCGCGCGGCAAAATGTTCGGCCCGTCCGGTTCTCCGGTATGGAGCTTGATGGCCACTCTGCCCGTAATGTCGCCGCGCACCAGCTCATACATCCTGCGCAGAGACGCGCTGTCCAGAGACTTCGTGGCGTAAACCTTTGCCCGCTTCCCTTCGGCCATGCCCCGCTGAGGCAGCGAGATCCCCGTCGCCAGCGTTCCGACCGCCACCGCTCCGGCTTTAAGAAAATTACGTCGAGAAACGCTCATGATAAACTCCTTGTTTCCGTCGGACTCGTGGATAAAATTTTCCGATCCTTTCTCCAGCATAAAGACGTTTTCCTAAAACAACAGATACGATTCTCTCATGTTCTTGCCCAATCCTGTCTCACCGTTTCTCTCCGACGTTCTGGGCCAAGACGATTGTTCCTTTGTGTGGCAATCGGCAGGATTGAGCAATAAATTGAGAGCATCGTATCTCCCCCGCCGCCTTTTCCAGATATATATACCATGCCATGTCCATGCTCCGGCCGAGCTGACGGACTTGCGAAAAACGTTCGGGAACGATATCTCCGTTGCAAGAGGAACCATTATGAATCACGGCATTCTTTTCGACCATGCCCGAGCTTCGCGCATCGGCCTGCCGGAAGCGGTCTTCTGTGAAGGCAAACCCGTTGAGGCCGTCCGGGAACTTCTGGAACAATTCGGCAAAGGCTCCGGTCGGCCCATTCTGTTCACAAGGCTGACGCCCGAAGTGTTCGGACAAATGCCCCCCGAACTGCAAGGACGATACGACTATCATCCCCTGTCGCGCACGGCCTTCGGAGACACGCTTCCCCCGCGCGGCAGCGGTCGCGTGGCCATCGTGTCCGCCGGGACGTCCGACGGTTCTGTGGCGTGGGAAGCCGCGCGCACCCTGGAGTATCTCGGCATAGGTCACGCCGTGTTCGAAGACTGCGGCGTGGCGGGGCTGTGGAGAATCGCGGAGCGGCTTGACGAAATCAACCGTTTTCAGGCCGTCATCGTGGTGGCCGGGCTGGACGCCGCTCTCGCCAGCGTCATGGGCGGTCTGACGCCTCTGCCCGTCTTCGGCGTTCCCACATCCGTGGGCTACGGCGTGGCCAAGGGCGGACGCGCGGCTCTTTCGAGCATGTTGTCAAGCTGCGCCCCCGGCATCGCCGTCATGAATATTGATAACGGCTACGGCGCGGCCTGCGCCGCGGCGCGCGTGGTAAACAATCTATGAACAATCACGACCATTCCCATACGCACGAACATCATCATCCCGAAGACAACAACGCGTCCGCTCCGGTGTTGACCATACGCGCCCTCTCCGGTCTCTCCGGCGACATATTTCTCGCCGGTCTGCTCCGCATGACCGACGCGTCGCCCGAAGAACTGGAAACGACTCTCGCCGCCGTTATGCCCGAACTGTCGGGCTCCGTGCAGCTTATTCGTAAGGAAGTCAATCACATCGGCGGCTGGCACGCGCAGGTCTCGCTGCCCCATCAGCACGAGCACCGCACGCTGGCCGACATTCTCGCCATCATCGCGGCCGGAGGCATGAGCGAAGAAGGCAAGACCTTCGCGTCTCGCGCCTTCACGCTGCTGGCCGAAGCCGAGGGCGCGGTGCACGGCCGCCCGTCGAAGGACGTGCGTTTTCACGAAGTGGGCGCGCTGGACAGCATTCTCGACATCTGCGTAAGCTGCGAACTGTTCCATCGGCTTTCGCCTTCTCGATTCGTCGTCAGCCCTCTGCCCATGGCCGACGGCTTCGTCCATTGCGCTCACGGCATCATCCCCGTGCCGGCTCCCGCCGTTCTGGAACTCATGGAAGGCGTTCCCGTCCGACCGTTCCCCGGTCATGGAGAAACCGTCACTCCCACGGCCATGGCTCTGCTGAAGGCTCTCGGCGCGGAATTCGGCCCCTGGCCCGCCATGAAGGTCGAAAAAAAGGCCATCGTGTACGGCAGCCGCGAGTTTGAAGACGCCCCCAACGGCGCCATCTTCGCCTGCGGTTCCCCGGATAACGACTAATATGACCGACCAGGACTGTCCATGGAAAACGCTTCCCTCGACAAGCTGCGGAAAATCATGACCGAAACGGCTCGAAACGGCCGCTTCGCCCTTGCCTATTCCGGCGGGCTCGACAGCCGTTTTCTGGCCCACGCCGCGCGCCTTCAGGGATTCTCCCCGCTGCTGCTGCATGTGTCAGGTCCTCACGTTCCGCCGGAAGAAAGCGCGTTCGCGCGCGCATGGGCGACGGAGCTCGGCCTTGAATTCCGCGAAATTCCCGTCGATCCGCTGACGCTTCCCTCCGTAAGCCGCGGAGAAAAAGACCGCTGCTACGAATGCAAGCGCGCCATGTTCACCGCGCTGTCCGCGGCGTGCGATCTTCCGCTGTGCGACGGAACCAACGCTTCCGACTCGCAGGGCTATCGTCCGGGCCTGCGCGCCGTGCGAGAACTCGGCGTCGTTTCCCCCCTCGCACTTGCGGGACTGACCAAGAACGATATACACTCGCTTGCCGAAAGCACCGGCATGAGTCTGCCCTGGCAGAAAGCTCGACCCTGCCTGCTCACACGCCTGCCTTACGGCGCGCGCCCCACCAGAGAAACGCTCGCCGCCGTGGCCGCTGGAGAAAACGCTGTTCGACAGGTCCTGCGTCAGGGCGGCATGCCGCGGGTCGACTTTCGACTGCGCCTCGTCTCCCCGGACAGAACAGAGCTGCATCTGCTCCGATCCGACGCCGAGGCCATGCCCGAGAATATAAAAAACGCCATGCTCCGACAGGCGGAAGCGGCCATGCCAGGCTATCCCGCTCCCGTTCTGTCGCTTCAGGACTCGCTGTCCGGTTTTTTCGACAGAGCGTCCGTGTACAACAACCCCTAGATCTCCCCATCGCACCAGGAGGAATCCCTATGGCCGCATCAAAAGTTTATTTCACCGACATGCGCTGCAAGGTAGGCGTCAGTCTGCTGGACAAACTCGATAAGCTCATTCGCGCCGCCGGCATCGAAAACATCGACTTTGAAAACAAATTCGTCGCCATCAAGATGCACTTCGGCGAACCGGGCAACCTTTCCTTCCTCCGCCCCAACTTCGCCCGCGCCGTGGCCGATCGAGTGAAGGCTCTCGGCGGACGCCCCTTTCTCACCGATTGCAACACGCTCTACGTCGGTCGCCGCAAGCACGCGCTGGAGCATCTCGACGCCGCCTATGAAAACGGATTCTCGCCTCTGAGCACCGGCTGCCAGATCATCATCGCCGATGGTCTGAAAGGCACCGACGACGTGGAAGTGCCGCTGGAAGGCTGCACGGAATTCAACAAGGCCATCATCGGACGCGCCATCATGGACGCCGACATCTTCATTTCCCTCACCCATTTCAAGGGGCACGAAATGACGGGCTTCGGCGGCACCATAAAGAACATTGGCATGGGCTGCGGAAGCCGCGCGGGCAAAATGGCCATGCACAGCCTGGGCAAACCCAAGGTCGATCCTGAAAAATGCCGCGGCTGCCGCACCTGCTCCCGCTTCTGCGGCCAGTCGGCCATTTCCTACGGCGAAGATCACAAGGCTTTCATCAACCACGACATCTGCGTGGGTTGCGGCCGCTGCATCGCCACCTGCAACTTCGACGCCATTTCCAACGACACCGACGCCGACAGCGGCATTCTCAACCGCCGCATGGCCGAATATACCAAGGCCGTGGTTCAGGGGCGTCCGAACTTCCATATCAGCATCGTCAACCAGGTGTCTCCCTGCTGCGACTGCCACGGCGAAAACGACGCCGCTGTGGTGCCGGATATCGGCATGTTCGCCAGCTTTGATCCCGTGGCTCTGGACAAGGCCTGCATCGACGCCGTCAACGCCGCTCCCGTCATCGCCTCCAGCGTGCTCGGTCAGTGCGATCACAGTCAGCACGACCATTTCACCAGCATCCATCCCACGACGGACTGGCGCAGCCAGATTCAGCATGCGGAAGCCATCGGACTCGGCCACGCCGACTATGAACTGATTACCGTGTAGTTTCGACGACATCGCCCACGAAGGGATCGTTCTCTGGAACGATCCCTTTTTTGCGCCCGACGTCAGAAGCCTTCAACCACGTCAGCGAAGAAAACGTCCGGCAGAGCCCCCGCGGGTACGATTGACAAAGTCCGTCATCTCGGTCTGAAGCACGTCAAGAAATTTTTCCGCGGCCCGGGAAAACGCCTGGTATTTTTTCCAAGCCACGGCGATCCCCACCTCCAGGCCCGGCTCCAGCGGCCGAAAACACAACGGCCCCTCCCCGCACCGGATGATGCCGTCGAGACAAAGCGCATATCCCACGCCTTGTTCCACCAGCAGCGACGCGTTGTACAACAGATTGTAGGTCGCCACGATGTTGAGCCTGTCAAAGCTTTCTCCCAGCCAGCCGGAAATCTCATTGGCCACGAGCGATTGCCGAGAGCAGAGCAACGGCAGGCCCGTCACGTCTTCCGGACGCAGCGCGTCTTTTGCCGCGAGAGGACTGTCCCCGCGCATGAGAACGCCCCAGCGATCCATAACCGGCAGGCGTATATATTCATACCGGGAAAGATCCGCCGGCTCGATGAAGACGCCGAAATCCACAAGGCCGTTGTCGAGCCTTTCCATGACGTCGGCGGCGTTTCCGCTGAAAAGATGATAATACACATGCGGATGCGAAACCCGCAATTTTCTGACGGCTCCGGCGATGAACCCCATGCCTCTCGTCTCGCCGCCCCCGATGCGGACGTCTCCGCTCACGTCTTCTTCCTCGGCATGAAATTCTTCCGTCGTCCGATCGACAAGCGATAGGATCTCCTGAGCTCTTTTTCGTAAAAACACGCCTTCTTCCGTCAACGTCATGCGCCGCCCCCCGCGAAGAAAAAGCTTTTTCCCCAGTTCCTCCTCAAGATCCATAAGTTGCCTGGACAATGTAGGCTGCGTAATGTGCAAAAGCTCCGCCGCCCGCGACACGCTCTCTTCCTGGGCCACGGCCAGAAAATAACGCAGCACTCTCAGCTCCATGTCCATCTCCTTATTTCATGACGTTGGCTAGCGTTCCGCCAGCTTGCCAGCCGCAACAAGCTCTCAACGCATTTTCTATCGGAATATTTTATGCCTGTAAAGCATCATTTATGATTCAATATAAGTATTTGCTATGGATACCGTTCTCTTCTTATAACCAACTTCGACATGATGGATGGCCGTCCGCGCCCGCCAGACGTCGCGACGCCGTGAGGCGACTCCCCCTGCCGACATTTGTCCGCCCGAAAACGTCGACGCGGTCTCCACCAGCCTTTTCTTACACGCGCGTCCCCATCGTTTTCCCGACCCGGTTCTTCAGACGCGCCTTTTCGCACGCCGGGCCCCTCTTCTTTCTTATCGCTCCACGAGGCGTCATGGAATCCACGATTTCTTTCTCCCCTTCGGCCAAGGCTCGCTGGTCCGCCGTGTTCTCCCTGTTCATGGGCGTGACCTGCCTTATTTCCGCGGAATTCATTCCGGTCAGTCTGCTCACTCCCATAGCCGACGGACTTTCCATTTCCGAAGGCATGGCGGGACAGACCGTCACCTCCGTGGGCGCGCTCGCCATGCTCACCAGCCTTCTCCTCGCCCCCATGACCCGGCACACGGACAGGCGACGCATTCTTCTCCTTCTCTCCGCGCTCTTGCTCGTGTCCAATCTTACGGTCGCCTTCGCCTCCAACTACGCCATGCTGCTCCTCGGTCGCGGGCTGCTCGGCGTGTGCGTAGGCGGATTCTGGTCCATGGCTTCCGCCGTCACCATCCAGCTCGTGCCTCAGAAGGATATTCCCCGCGCGCTGAGCGTGCTTTATTCCGGGGTGTCCGTGGCAACCATCGTCGCTCTGCCGCTTGCAAGCCTGCTCGAAGAACTCTTCGGATGGCGCAACGTATTCCTGCTCTCGGCCGTTCCCGGTCTTCTCTCCCTCATCTGGCAGTATCTCGCGCTTCCTTCCCTCCCCCCACGTCCCGGAAACGACTTTCGCGGCATGCGCTCCCTGCTGAGCGTGCGCTGGGCGGCCACGGGCATAGCGGCCACCATATTCGGATACGGCGGCTATCACTCGCTCTTCACCTATCTGCGCCCCTACCTGGAACACGGACTCGCGCTGACTCCAACTTCTCTTTCCGTCATGCTGCTGGCCTACGGCGCGGCCAACACGATCGGCACCTTTACCGCCGGCGTTCTTCTGAACCGAAACTTCCGTTTCACCATGATAGGCATGCACGCCTCTCTGGCCGCCATGGCCGTCATTCTCTTTTTCTTCCGCGACGTCGTGCCCGTCAGTCTGCCGCTTCTTCTTCTCTGGGGGTTCTTCTTCGGCATGCTCTGCGTGGGCTGGACGGCGTGGATTGCGCTCACCCTGGCCGACAAGGCGGAAATCGCGGGAGGTCTTTCCGTGGCGGCCATTCAGTTTTCCATAGGCTCCGCGGCCGCGTTCGGCGGTCATGTCTACGACGCTTCCGGCATGGCGGGCATTTTTCTTACGGCGGCCGTCATTCTCGCCGTCGCGACGCTGCTTACCGTGACGAGTTTTTCCTTCTACCGTCGCGACACAGGGAAAAAACTCTAACCTCGCCAGTTTCCCCATATAACTCTCTTCACCGTCAAGGCGAGATAGCATCAGGCAAGAAATAGCGAGAATACGCTCTATCTTGTCCGTTTCCGCGAGGCTATCGTCACGCAAGGGAACTCCCGGGACAGCAAAAACGCGGCGTCAGGCAAACGATCTTCGTTACGCCGTCCGATGCTCCCGAAGCCGTTTCCCTCCGATCTCTTGTGAAGAGGCACGTTTTCTAAAACGGCAGCGGATCAGACGCGCCGTGCGCGATCTCCGCGGATCGACTCTCCCCCATCTGGAGACAGAAGACGCCCTTCAGACAGAATCCTACCCAAGGAGCGCATCATGAACGATTTTCAGGATCTTTTTCCCCGCGGCGAAGCCAACGCCGCCTACGCCAAATATTTTACGGGCAACAGCTATCTGAACATGCTTTCCACGGAAGGCGTGGCCATCGGCAACGTGACCTTTGAACCGGGATGCCGCAATAACTGGCATATTCATCACGCCACGAAAAACGGCGGCCAGATTTTGTTATGCACCGCCGGACGCGGCTGGTATCAGGAATGGGGAAAGGCCGCCCGCGAACTTCATCCCGGAGACGTCGTCATTATTCCCGCAGGGGTGAAGCACTGGCACGGAGCAGCCAAAGACAGCTGGTTCGCTCACCTGGCCGTTGAAGTCCCCGGAGACAACGCTTCCAATGAATGGCTCGAACCCGTAAGCGACGCCGAATATCTCCCCCTTGCCTGAGCCCGACCCCTAGAACAAAAAACTTCCCGACCTTTTTCCCGGCTCTCGCCAAACGGCAAGCCGTCCGGCGTCCCATCGTTCACCAAAAAATGCCCACGCCGCGCGTCAGAAACCTGTTCTCCTCGGACGCGCGGCGTGAATTATTTCCCCTTTCTTCAAAGCAGACCGCGCCCGCGACAGAAAAAACTCGCATAAAAATTTGTGGAAGCCTTCCGCGTTTTCTTAAAATCCCTTTCGGAGACGACGCTCCGCAAACATGGGGCGCAAGGCTTCCTCCGAGCTTCAAAGAAAATCCGCAGGGTCATCCTTCGACGCTTGACATTTTTGCAAGGTCTCTATATAAGGATTTCCAGATATAGAGTTATATCAAAAGGCAGGCATGATATGGCATACTTCCTCGAATTTTTTAATGGACGCATGCGCGGGGGCGAAACATCAGTCGCACCGGTCTTTCTTCATGTCTGAGCAATACTGGCAAGAAGCCCGTGCGATAAGCGCGGGCTTTTTCATTTTTGTCCACCATACCTTGACGGATTCCCCCTTTTCCTGAAAAAACCGGGCGTTCCGGCAGGCACAACGCAAAATCGACGTCAACGCATCAAAAGGATAATCGCATGAGCAAGCATATCGAAACCACCTGCGTGCAGGGCGGTTACACTCCCGGCAACGGCGAACCTCGTCAGATTCCCATCATCCAGAGCACCACGTTCAAGTACGACACCAGCGAGGACATGGGAAAACTCTTTGACCTCGAAGCCAGCGGCTATTTCTACACCCGGCTTCAGAACCCCACCAACGACTTCGTGGCCGCCAAGATAGCCGCTCTGGAAGGCGGCACCGCCGCCATGCTTACCTCTTCCGGTCAGGCGGCGTCGTTCTTCAGCGTGTTCAATCTCGCCAGCGCGGGCGACCATGTGGTGGCTTCTTCCACCATTTACGGCGGCACCTACAATCTGGTCGCCGTTACCATGAAGCGCATGGGTATCGACTTCACCTTCGTTTCCCCCGACTGCACCGATGAAGAGCTGGAAGCCGCCTTCCGTCCCAACACCAAGGCCGTCTTCGGCGAAACCATCGCCAACCCCGCCCTTGTGGTTCTCGACATTGAACGCTTCGCCAAGGCCGCGCATGCCCACGGCGTGCCGCTCATCATCGACAACACCTTCGCCACGCCCGTGAACTGCCGTCCCATCGAATGGGGCGCGGATATCGTGGTGCACTCCACCACCAAGTACATGGACGGTCACGGCGCGGCCGTGGGCGGCTGCATCGTGGATTCCGGCAAATTCGACTGGATGGCCCACGCCGAAAAGTTCCCCGGCCTCTGCACCCCCGATGAAAGCTATCACGGCATCACCTACGTCACCAAGTTCGGCAACGGCGCGGCGTACATCACCAAAGCAACCGCTCAGCTCATGCGCGACTTCGGCGCCATTCAGGCTCCGCAGAACGCTTTTCTGCTGAACCTCGGTCTGGAAAGCCTGCATGTGCGTATGGCCCGTCACTGCGAAAACGGTCTGGCCGTGGCCAAATATCTCAGCCAGAGCGACATGGTGGACTGGGTGCGCTATCCCGGCCTTCCTGGTGACAAATACTATGAACTCGCCCAGAAGTATCTTCCCAACGGCTCCTGCGGCGTGGTGAGCTTCGGCGTGAAGGGCGGTCGCAAGGCTGCGGAAAACTTCATGAAGCATCTGCGCATCGCCGCCATTGAAACCCATGTGGCCGACGCCCGCACCTGCTGCCTGCACCCTGCCAGCGCGACTCACCGCCAGATGAATGACGAAGAACTGCGCAACTGCGGCATTCTGCCCGAGCTTGTGCGTTTCTCCTGCGGCATAGAGAACGCTGACGATCTCATTGCCGACATCGATCAGGCTCTGGCCGCCAACCGCTGATTTCCAAGGGCCTTCCGACGCGTCTCGGAAGGCCCTTCTTGCCGGTTCCGGCCGTCGCCTCTCCGAACTTTCCGTCCGCCATCCGGGAGGATGCCATGCCCATAAAAATTCCCAATGAACTGCCTGCCGTCAAAACGCTCAACAACGAAAACATTTTCGTCATTACAGAAACAAGAGCCGTCACGCAGGATATCCGTCCGCTGAAGATACTTCTGCTCAATCTCATGCCTACCAAAATAGCGACGGAAACGCAGCTTTCCCGCCTGCTGGGCAACACTCCCCTTCAAGTGGAACTTGAACTTATTCACACTTCCAGCCACGAATCCAAGAACACCCCACGCAGCCACCTGCTTTCCTTCTATAAAACCTTTGAGGAAGTGCGACAGAACTACTACGACGGCATGATCATCACCGGCGCGCCCGTGGAGCTCATGCCCTTCGAAGAAGTGGAATACTGGAACGAGCTGTGCGATATCATGGAGTGGAGCAAAACCCATGTTCACAGCACCTTTCACATCTGCTGGGGCGCGCAAGCTGGCCTCTACTACCATTACGGCATACAAAAACGGCTTCTGCCTCAAAAAATTTCCGGCATTTATCCGCATCATGTGGATCATGCGGGTTCCATTCTGTTCCGCGGCTTTGACGACGTGTTCATGGTTCCCCATTCGCGCAACACCACCGTGGACAGGGCCGACGTGGAAAAAGAACCCGCCCTCAAAATCCTCGCCTCTTCTCCCGTAGCCGGGCTGTACGCCATATCCACCGATAACGGCAAACAGATTTTCATCACCGGTCACTCCGAATACGACGCCGACACGCTGCATAAAGAATATACCCGCGATCTCGCCGCGGGCATCCATCCGGAAATTCCGGAAAACTACTATCCCAATGACGATCCCAGCCAGCCCCCGCGCATGACGTGGCGCGCGCACGCTCACCTGCTCTACGCCAACTGGCTCAACTACTTTGTCTATCAGTCCACGCCCTACGATCTCGCGGAACTTGAGAAACAGGCGCGCGCGGCCAGGGCATAACGCGAACCGGCCGTCGCCTCTTCCTCAACGGACGAAAGGTACGACGAGTTCTCTAAGCGCACAAAAGGCTCCGATCCCTCTCTATCAGGGATTCGGAGCCTTTTGTGCGAGATGCGCCGGACAAAACAACGTTCATCGCGGCATAGCCATGCGGCCAAACGCCGGATCGTCCTTCCTTTACCAGGGACCACGTCAAAGACGCTCGTTTCTGGAAGGCACTCCGCCTTCACGCCGCTCTCTTCGCGGCGAACTCGCTACAGAATATCGTGCATGCTCAGAATGCCGAGCGGTCTGCGCGCGTCATCCACCACAAAGACACAAGTGATCTTGCGCTGTTCCATGACGCCCTGCGCCTTGGCGCTCAACGCGTCGGCGTCGACGCAGACGGGATTTCTGGTCATGAGTTCTTCGGCCGTGCTCTCCAGAATGTTCGGTCCCATGTGACGGCGCAAATCGCCGTCGGTAATGATGCCCACCAGCGTTTCGCCGTCCATGACGCCCACGCAACCGAACCCTTTGCGCGTCATTTCGGCGAGCACGTTCATCATGGGCGCGTCCAGCCGCAACAAGGGCATGGCGTCGCCCGTATGCATGAGATCGCGCACAAGGGAAAGCTTATGGCCGAGCGACCCTCCCGGATGGAAGCGACGGAAGTCCTCCTTGCTGAACCCGCGCACCGTGAGCAGACACATGGCGAGCGCGTCGCCAAGAGCCATCTGCACCGTGGTGCTCGTGGTGGGAGCGCAATCCAGCGGGCAGGCTTCGTGAAGCTGAGGCTGCTGCAAAAGATAATCGCAATGCTTGCCGAGAAAGCTGTCGGCGTTTCTGGTGATCGCGATCAGCGGCATATTGTTTTCCGAAGCGTAAAGAATAATGTCCGTCAGTTCCGCCGTATTGCCGGAATTGGAAATGGCGATGACGGCGTCGTCCGGCGTCATCATGCCGAGATCGCCGTGACTGGCTTCCGCGGGATGAATAAAGTACGCGGGAGACCCGGTGGACGCCAGCGTAGCCGCGATTTTACGCGCCACATGTCCGCTTTTGCCCATGCCCGTGACGGCTATGCGACCTTTGATGCCGAGAAGACAATCCACCGTGCGCTCAAAACTTTCTCCAAGACTGTCGGCCAAAATCGTGATGGCCTGGGCCTCGTCCCGCAGAACCTGTCTCGCTTCATCAAGATATTTCATCATGTTATCGACCGGCCTTTTCCGCAAGAATGCGACGAACGGCGTCCAGATCTTCCGGCGTGTCCACGCCTGGCCCCATAGCTTCCACCTCAAGCACGCGGATGGCAATGCCCGCCTGAAGCGCGCGAAGCTGCTCCAGCTTTTCCGTATTTTCCAAGGGGGAATACGGAAGATCGCCGAAATGCAGCAGAAAATCGCGTCGATAGGCGTACATGCCGAGATGGCCGTAATACGAAGGCTCGATGCCCCCGGAACGGGGGAACGGAATCGGACTGCGGCTGAAGTACAGCGCGTTGCCGTTATGCGCCCGGACCACCTTCACCAGATTGGGATTTTCCGCCTGCTCCGCGCTGATGGGATAGCAGAGCGTTCCCATCTGAAGCGAAGGATCGTCCAGCATGGCGCGCGTCAGCTTTTCAATGGAGGCAGGCTCCACCAGCGGCTCATCCCCCTGAACGTTGACATAGACGTCCGCCGGGTGGGCTTTTGCCACCTCGATAAGCCTGTCGGAGCCGGAGGCGCAGTCAGGACTGGTCATGACCGCCGTTCCGCCGAACGCGGTCACGGCCTCCATGATGCGCTCGTCATCCGTGGCCACCAGCACTTCATCAAGCAGAGGAACCTGACGCACCCGCTCATACACATGCCGCACCATGGGTTTGCCACAAATGTCCACCAGCGGCTTGCCCGACAGACGCGTGGACGCGTAACGGGAAGGAATGACGGCAATGACGCTCATGAACGAGCCTCCTTGGCAACGGCGTCGAACGCTTTGATAAGAGAAAGAAACGCGGGAAGATCCCTGACGGCCAACATGTTCGGACCGTCGCAGGGAGCCTTGTCCGGATCGGGATGCACTTCCATGAAGATGCCCGCCACGCCCACGGCGGTCGCCGCGCGCGCCAGCGTGGGCACAAACTCCCGCTGACCGCCGCTGCACGACCCCTGCGCGCCGGGAAGCTGCACCGAATGCGTGGCGTCGAACACCACGGGCGCAAATTTCTTCATAATTTCAAGGCCCCGCATATCCACCACCAGATTGACGTAACCGAACGTCGTGCCGCGTTCGCACAAAGAAATGCGATCGTTGCCCGTAGAACGGGCCTTTTTGAGCACATTCTCCATCTCCCACGGCGCCAAAAACTGCCCTTTCTTGATATTCACCGGCTTCATAGTGGAAGCCGCCGCAAGAATGAGATCCGTCTGACGGCAGAGAAACGCCGGAGTCTGCAAGTAATCCGCCACCTCCGCCACGGGAGCGGCCTGTTCGGCGGTATGAATGTCCGTCAGCACGGGAATATTCCGACTTTCCCGCACTTCCGCAAGGATGGAAAGCCCCTCCTTCATGCCCACGCCGCGGAATCCCGCGCCGGAACTGCGGTTCGCCTT
>CALUUX010000016.1 GCA_944324085.1 uncultured Mailhella sp.
CCGCGACATACTTCTCAGCAACCTGCCCGCCGACGACGCCGAAGAGCTGCGCATGCTCCTGAGCTTCGATCCGGACACCGCCGCGGGCGTCATGAACACCGACATCATCATGGTCTCGGCGAGCTCCACGGTGGACGAAGCCATCCAGCTCATTCGCAGCGAACTGGAAGAAAAGGAAATGCCCTACTATGTCTACGTGGTGGACAGTCAGGAAACGCTGGAAGGCGTCATTTCCCTGCGCGATCTCATGCTGGCGCGACCGGGCACTCTGGTGGCGAACATGGTCAACAAGCAAGACGTGATTTCCGTGCAGTATGACACCGACAAGGCGGAAGTCGCGCGTCTGCTCGGTCACTACAACTTCCTCTGTCTGCCTGTCGTCGATCGAGAGGAACACCTCATGGGCGTGGTCACGCACGACGACGTTCTTGACATCATCCAAGATGAAGCCAGTTCCGACATGCTCGGCATGGTGGGCGCGGGTCAGGATGAAAATGTGGACACGCCGTGGACCCGGTCGGTCCGCATTCGTCTTCCGTGGCTCGTGATCAACATGTGCACGTCGTCGCTCTCAGCCTTCATCGTGTCCATGTTTGAGGGCTCCATCGCGCAAATGGCGCTGTTGGCCGTTCTCATGCCCATGGTGGCCAACCAGGCGGGCAATACGGGACAACAGGCTCTGGCCGTCATGATCCGCCAGCTCGCCACGGAAAGTTTTGACGCCCGCCGTTCCTGGGGAGCCGTGTTCCGCGAAAGCAAAATCGGACTCGGCACGGGAATATTCATGGCCGCGCTCGCCTATATCGGCGTCATGCTTCTGAGCCACAACAGCATGCTCGCCACGGTAATGGGCATCGCGCTGCTGCTCGACATGCTGCTCGGCGCCATGGCGGGAGGCGCCATTCCGCTCGTTCTGCGCGCGCTCGGACGAGACCCGGCTCAGGCTTCCAGCATCTTCCTCACCGCGCTTACCGACTCCGGCGGATTCTTTATCTTTCTTGGGCTGGCCACGACGTTCCTATTATGACGCTTTCCTAACTTTTCCCATGAGCGAGGAAGACGTCCTTTGACGCGAACAAACAGGGTCGACCTTCTTCTCGATCCCCGATCAGCCGGCGCACCCGACACCGAACCATGGCGACATAATCCGGCAACGCCTGCTGAACGGGAGCCGAAAGCCCTATGCGCCAGTCGTTCCACTGGCAGGGCTCCATGCCGGCCACATGAAGAACGGGATGCCTGCCCCGCAACTCGGCAAGATCAAGAGCGTCAAGCAAATCTTCGTCATGCAGCGTCATCCGCCCAGCCCTCGCTCTGACAAAATGTTCCCTCGGAAGCCAGTACAAGGCTGCAGGAGCCCCTCCGGCCGCGACGGCGTCCAACGCGACGACGTGGTCATAGTTTTCCACGACGGAAAACGCGTCAACCAGAGACGTGCCAACTTCCAGCAAGTCCGCGCCTTCCAGCCCCTCTTCCTCCAGAAGTCGCAAGGCGTGCACGCCGAGGCCGTCATCGCCCTTCAGGATATTGCCAATTCCCAGCACCAGAACCGTCACGATTTGTCCCCCCGTTCCCCGCATGGTGCCCTTGGAAAAAACCAAACGCCATGATAATCCGCGCGACGCCGCGTAAAAACGATCGGCCCGACCTCTTCTTCAAGGCGCGCCCTGACGGCGAATCAGACCTTCGTTCCGTTCCAAACTCATTGTCACTCCCGCCAGGCCTTGGAAAACAAAAAGTCCCGGCGGAACATCCCGTCGGGACTTGAAACAGTAAAAACGATGTCGGAAATGAATCTGCCCGGACCTCCACATCACGCGCGGCGATCCGGGCAGAAAAAGTCACTGGAAAAGCAGGATCCCGACTAGTAAAAGAATTTCTCGCCTTCAGGCGTGATCTCGATATCCTGCGCTATGGGATCAATGATGCGGCAATAACCGTAATTCAACCACTCATCCAGCGTATTGAGCAGCTCCTCGCGCGCGAAGCCTTCATGCGCGGACTGTTCCAGAATTCTCGGAAAGAAGCCCGGGGGCAGCGGTCGGGGCGCGGAATGAACAGCCTTCTTCAACCAGTCTCTGGTTTCTTTCGGCGTAGCGGGAGAACGCTTTCTGCGGGGCATGGTTACTTGTCACCGCCGTCAAGCCAGCGCCTGATGTTCTCGAGCTGACGCTTCACGGATTCCGGTCCCGTTCCGCCGGGAACGTTGCGACGGGCCACGGCCGTATCATAGTCGAGAGCGGTGAAAACGTCCTCGTCGATGAGGTCGCTCAGCGAACGCAGCTGCTCAAGCGTCAGGTCCTCGAGCCCGATGCCGAGATCTTCCGCCATGGCCACGGCCCGGCCGGACACGTGATGAGCCTCGCGGAAAGGCATACCCTTGGTCACAAGATAGTCAGCCAGTTCCGTGGCATTAAGGAAGCCCGCGGCAAGCGCCTTGCGCATGCGTTCCGGATGGAACGTGATGCCTTCCAGCATATCGGCCATAAGAGACAACGAATGACGCACCGTCTTGTCCGTATCGAGGAAGGGTATCTTGTCTTCCTGAAGATCCCGGTTGTACGTGAGCGGAATCCCTTTCATGATGGTCATGAGACTGACAAGATTGCCGTACACGCGGCCGGTCTTGCCGCGCATGATTTCCGCCACGTCGGGATTCTTCTTCTGCGGCATAATGGAAGAACCGGTGGAATGTTTGTCGGAAAGCGTGATATACCCGAACAGCGGATTGGCCCACCAGATGATTTCCTCGCAGAAGCGGGAAAGATGCGCCATGCAGGTGCTTCCGCAGAACAGAGCTTCGAGGGCGAAGTCGCGATCAGCCACGGCGTCCATGCTGTTGTCGAAAATGCCGTACATGCCGAGCTCTTCGGCCACCATGGCGGGATTGAGCGGATAGGTGGTTCCGGCCAGCGCGGCCGCCCCCAGAGGACTGACGCGCACGCGGCGTTCACAGTCGACCATGCGTTCCACGTCACGCTTGAGCATCCAGGCGTAGGCCAGAAGATGCTGCGCAAGACTTACGGGCTGCGCGGGCTGCATGTGGGTGCATCCGGGCAGAAGAACGGAACGGTTCTCGTCGGCGCGGCGGACGAACATCGCGATCAGCGCGCGGGAAAGACGGATCCATTCACGCAGCTGATCGGACACAAAAAGACGGAAATCGAGGCAGACCTGATCATTGCGACTGCGGCCGGTGTGCAGCTTCTTGCCCACTTCTCCCACGATCTGGGTGAGACGGGTTTCGATGTTCATGTGCACGTCTTCCAGTTCCTGCTTCCAGGGGAAGGAGCCTTCTTCGATTTCCCGCTTTACCTGATCCAGTCCTTCGATAAGCCTCGCGGCTTCCTCACGGGTAATAACGCCCTGCTCGCCCAGCATGCGGGCATGGGCTTTGGAACCGGCGATATCCTGCGCGTAGAGCGCGCTGTCAAAAGAAATGGACTCCGTATAGGCTTCCACGGCAAGGCTGGTGCTTTCTTTGAAGCGACCGCCCCAAGGCTTGTCGGACATGGTAACTCCAGAATGTTGTGCGTCCCGCGAAAGACGGAACCACAAGATTTCCGCCTTGCGCGCGAACGGCGCGAAAAAGCGAGGGAAAAGCAGCCTCAGCCGTTCTCCCGGACGCAGGAAACGCGTCCGTCACCTTCACGGACCGGACACGTTTCGCAATCTCAGAAAACAGGCCGGAGGAGAACCCCCGGCCTGCGTCAAACTACTTCAGAAAACGGCTCACGCGATCGGCGTAACCGCGGATGCGCAGGCTCTGCAGACGAATGAAGCCCGCGGCGTCCTTGTGATCATAGGTGGCGCATTCTTCGAACGTGGCCAGATCCTGGCAGTACAGGCTGTGGGGAGAATAGCGTCCCACGGGCCAGGCGTTGCCTTTGTAGAGCTTCAGACGCACTTCGCCGGTCACGCCGCGCTGCATCTGATCAATGAGAGCCTGCATGGCTTCGCGTTCAGGCGAAAACCAGAAGCCATTATACACGGCGGCGGCGTAACGGGGGATAATGGTTTCGCGAGTGGCAAGAGCTTCGCGATCAAGGCAGATGCCTTCCAGATCCTGATGAGCGATATGCAGCACGGTGCCGCCGGGGGTTTCGTACACGCCGCGGCTCTTCATGCCCACAAAGCGGTTTTCCACCATGTCCAGACGACCGATGCCATGCTTGCCAGCGATCTTGTTCAGGCTCATCACCATTTCACGAGGAGTGAGACGTTCCCCATTCAGCGTAACGGCGTCGCCCTTCTCAAAACCGATGGTGATGTATTCCGGTTCATTGGGAGCCTGTTCCACGGGCACGGCCATAACGTAGCTGTTCGGGCCGGGTTCTTCCCATGGATCTTCCAGTTCGCTGCCTTCAAAGGAGCAATGCAGCATGTTGCGGTCCATGCTGTAGTGCTTGTTGGACGCGTTGACCGGAATGCCGTGCTTTTCCGCAAAGGCGGTGAGCGCGGTGCGGCTCATGAGATCCCATTCGCGCCAAGGAGCGATCACCTGAATGTCAGGGGCGAGCGCGTTGATGGACAGTTCGAAGCGCACCTGATCGTTGCCTTTGCCGGTCGCGCCGTGAGCAATGGCTCCCGCGCCTTCCTTACGGGCGATTTCCACAAGACGCTTGGAAATGAGCGGACGCGCGATGGACGTTCCCATGAGGTAGCGGCCTTCATAGGTCGCGCCGGAACGCAGCATGGGATAAATATAATCACTTGCGAACTCGTCGCGCAGATCCTCAACGTACGCCTTGGTGGCGCCGGTCTTGAGGGCCTTGGGCTCCACGCCGTCAAGATCGTCCTCCTGACCGAGGTCGGCGGTGACGGTGATGACTTCATAGCCACGTTCAACGATGAGCCACTTGAGGATGACGGAGGTGTCGAGACCGCCGGAGTACGCAAGGATAACTTTATTGTTCTTAGCCATGGCATAACCTCACAGGCGCGGGGCGCCCATGTTTGACGTTAATCCCGTCTGAGCGGAAAATCCTGCCGGATAACCGGCTGTCGGGCGTACAGGAATCCTTCCCCTGTCAGACAGAGAAAAGTTCATGAAAAAATCGGCGCCGAAACTGCCCCGGACGCGGGAGAAACCTTCTTGTAGAAAGATTCTCACGCTTTGTAAAGTCCCAACAACGCGCGCGCCGCAAGTGGCCGCGAGAAATGAAGGCCGCCCGATCCGCATCGCGCGGAAAGGACGGCCCACGACTGTCAGAAGAGGTTCGTCTGCATGACGAATTACTTCAGCACGCCAACTTCCTTATAATATTTGGCCGCGCCGGGATGCAGCGGAATGCCGGCAAGATCGGTGACCGCGCCTTCAAGCGTGATGTCCTTCATCACGGCGTGGGACTTTCTCACCACGTCCTGATTTTCCCAGAAGCACTTGGTGAGATCGTACACCACGTCTTCCGGCAGAGAAGCGTCGGTGATGAGAATCATCTTCACGGCCGTGGTCTGCACGGCCTTGTCCTGATCGGGATAGGTTCCCGCGGGAATCTGGAACTTGGCGTACCAGGGATATTCCTTGCTGAGATTCTCAAAGGTGGCGTCGTCGATGCTCACAAGGCGACCGTCGGCGGTGGCGCACATTTCGGACACGCCGGCGTTGGGCAGGCCGGCCATAATCCAGGTGCCGTCGAGCTGCTTGTTGCGCATCAGGTCACCGGCTTCGGTAGGGCCGACGTACTGGGGCTTGATGTCGCCGGGATATTTGAGTCCCGCGGCCTTGAAGTGCACCTGCGTTTCGCCGATGGTGGTGCCGCCGGCCACGCCGGGCGCGAAGACCTTACCCTTGAAGTCCTTCAGCGAAGACACGTTGCTGTCGGCGCGGGCGATCACCTGATTGGGGTTGTAGTACAGTCCGGCGATAATGCGCACGTCGGGATACTCATGCCCCTTGAACTTGTCCAGCCCTTTCATGGCCTGATAGGTGATGCTGGTGATGGCAAAAGAAACCTGCGCGTCCTTCATGCTGAGCAGCTGAAGGTTCTGCACGCCGCCCTTGGAAGACTGCACGCTCGCCTTCACATAAGGGAGCTTGGTGCTCCACAGATTGCCGAGAGCCGCGCCGATGGGATACAGCGTGCTGGTGGTGGCGGCGGTGGGGATGCTGATGGTCACGGGCGCGTGATCGGCGGCCCGAGCTTCCATGGCTCCGAAGACCATGGACACGGCAGCCATCATGGAAAGAAGGACTTTACCGTACATAATCACTCCTGAACCTTTGAAAGTTGCCCTCCTGCCCTTGCGGCAAGGAGGGATGAAAATCATATCAGACGGCCGCGGCAGAACGCTCCCTCGCCGTGGATCGCCTGTTGAGCGCAACAGCCGCAAGAATAACGGCAATGCCGATGGCGTCGGTGGACAGTCCCGGATCAATGGTGAGCACCGCGCCGGCGATGAACATAAGACTCTGCAACAGCGTGCACGGACCGAAAAGCCAGCGTTCCAGCCCCACGGCCAGCGCGCACACGCCGAAACTGGCCGTGATGAACGCCCACACCGTGGCGAAACCGGGATTGGAAGAACTGTAAAGCAGAAGCGGATTATTGAGGAAGAAGAACGGCAAAATGAAACCGGACAGCCCCAGACGCACCGCGATAAGCGAAGTTTTGGTCTCGTTGGAATTGGCGATGCCAGCCGCCACATAGGACGACATGGCTACCGGCGGCGTTATGTTGGAGAGACAGGCGTAGAACAGGCAGAACATGTGCGCCGACATAGGCTCCACGCCCACGCCCGTAAGGACGGGCACGGCCACGGCCGCCACGATGACGTAGGCCGCCACGCCGGGCACGCCCATGCCGAGAATGGTGCTCATGACCATGACGAACACGCCACCGAGATAAAGCTGCCCTTCACCCACATATTTGAGCACCTGGAACCCAAAAGTAAGTCCGAGGCCGGTGAGGGATACGGAACCGATGATGATGCCGATGATCACGCAGGAAACGCCCACGCCCACGGCGCCC
>CALUUX010000017.1 GCA_944324085.1 uncultured Mailhella sp.
GCGCGAAAGTGCTCCAAAACATCCCGCCCGGAGGGAGTAAGCCCGACAAGATAACTGCGTCCGTCGCCGGGATTGGGCTTTTTAAAAACGTATCCCCCATGCTCCAGGCAATCCGTCGCCTTGGTAATGGAGGACTTCGGTCTTTTCAACGCGACGACGAGTTCCGTTACCGGCTGAGGCATTCCCGCCTGGCTCAGATATTCCAGCACCGCGCCATGGGACGGCACCAGATCGTCCACGCCCTGCTTGAGCAGCTCTTTCTGAATGATGCGATGGGCCCGCACCAAAATTCGATTGAACCGGTCAACGGAATCTGTGTATTCCATATTTCCCCCTCCCGCGGGAAGGCCCCGCAAAAATTTCCCACCTACGACAGGCGTCTTCCTCATACTCTCCGTTTTCCCGGCGCCGGTAAATGATAATTTATTTTCCTAGCTCCTCCTCCCCCTTTCCCATCTTTACGGAAAATGAGTTTTTTGATATCTTGACAAAGGGAAAACAGTTGATTGTTTAATCAAACAGTATTAGGTTTCTTCCGTTCGGCCCCGGGGCGGTTGATCTTGCAGCCCTCATTCTGTTGCGGCCGACCTACTTTGGTGTCTCGCTTCCGCGTTTCACGCGGGCATTTTTCCGCCACATGGCGGGCATCCTATGAGGAGGATTTATGGCTAAACACATGAAGACTATGGACGGCAATACCGCCGCCGCGCACGTTGCCTACGCCCTGAGCGACGTTGCCGCCATCTACCCCATTACGCCCTCGTCCGTCATGGGCGAACTGGCCGACGAATGGTCCGCCAAGGGACAGAAAAACCTGATGGGGCAGACGGTCGCCATCCGTGAAATGCAGTCCGAAGCTGGCGCCGCCGGCGCCGTGCACGGCTCTCTCGTTTCCGGCGCGCTGACCACCACCTTCACGGCGTCTCAGGGCCTGCTGCTCATGATCCCCAACATGTATAAGATTGCCGGTGAACTTCTTCCCGCCGTCTTCCATGTTTCCGCCCGCGCTCTGGCCTCTCATGCCCTGTCCATCTTTGGTGACCATCAGGACGTGATGGCCGCCCGCCAGACCGGTTTTGCCTTCCTCTGCTCCAACAACCCCCAGGAAGCCATGGATCTCGCTCTGGTGGCCCATCTTTCCGCCATCGACTCCAGCGTTCCCTTCTGCCATTTCTTTGACGGCTTCCGTACCTCTCACGAAATCCGCAAGATCGAAGTCATCGATTACGAAGACATCCGCAAGGTCGTGAACTGGGATAAGGTTCAGGAATTCCGCGACAACGCCATGAATCCCGAACATCCGCATCAGCGCGGCACCGCTCAGAACCCTGACATCTACTTCCAGAACCGCGAAGCCTGCAACCCCTACTACAATGAAGTTCCGGCCATTGTGATCGACGCCATGAAGCGCGTCGCCTCCATCACCGGCCGTAACTACAAGCCCTTCGACTATTACGGCGATCCTGAAGCGGACCGCGTCGTCGTGGCGATGGGCTCTTCCTGCGACGTCATGGAAGAAGTGGTCGACTATCTGAACGCTCAGGGAGAGCATGTCGGTATCGTCAAGGTTCGCCTGTTCCGTCCTTTCAGCGCCCAGCTCATGCTGAATGTCATGCCCGCCACCGTCCAGACCGTGACCGTGCTCGACCGCACCAAGGAACCCGGTTCTCTCGGCGAACCTCTGTACGAAGATGTCTGCACCGCCTTTGTGGAACACGGCGATCAGATCCGCGTCTTCCCCAAGCTGCTCGCCGGCCGTTACGGCCTCGGCTCCAAGGAATTCACTCCCGCCATGGCCAAGGCCGTGTTTGACAACATGCTGGTCGCCTCTCCCAAGAACCACTTCACTGTGGGCATCGAAGACGACGTGACCAACCTGTCTCTCGAAGTGGGTGCCGACATTGACACTGTGCCCGCCGGCACCGTGCAGTGCAAATTCTTCGGCCTCGGCTCCGACGGTACCGTCGGCGCCAACAAGGACGCCATCAAGATTATCGGTGACAACACCGACATGTACGCTCAGGGCTACTTCGCCTACGACTCCAAGAAGTCCGGCGGCTTCACCGTTTCCCACCTGCGTTTTGGCAAGTCCTACCTCAAGTCCTCCTATCTGGTGAACCGCGCCGACTTCATTGCCTGCCACAAGGACTCCTACGTCCATATGTATGACGTGCTCGAAGGCATCAAGGACGGCGGCACCTTCCTGCTGAACTCCAGCTGGACCACCGTGGAAGATATGGATCGCGAACTTCCCGGTCAGATGAAGCGTACCATCGCCAAAAAGCACCTCAAGTTCTACAACGTGGACGCCGGCAAGGTTGCTGCGGAAGTGGGGCTCGGCAACCGTATCAACATGGTTACCCAGACCGCCTTCTTCAAGCTTGCCAACGTGCTGCCCATCGATGACGCCATCAACTACATCAAGGCTGCCATCAAAAAGACCTACGGCAAGAAGGGCGACAAGGTCGTCAACATGAACATCGCCGCCGTGGATAAGGCTCTTGAAGCTCTCACCGAGATCAAGTACCCCGAATCCTGGGCCGATGCCGCCGACACTCCTTCCATCTATCACGACACCGATCCCTACATCGCCAACGTTGTTCGTCCCATCCTCGCTCAGAAGGGCGACACTCTGCCCGTGTCCGCCTTTGATCCCACCGGCATCGTGCCCCTCGGCACTACCGCCTGTGAAAAGCGCGGCGTGGCCGTGTTCGTGCCCGAATGGGATTCCACCAAGTGCATCCAGTGCACCCGTTGCTCCATGGCCTGCCCCCATGCCGCCATCCGTCCTGTGCTCGCCACGGAAGACGAACTGGAAGGCGCGCCGGAAAGCTTCGTCACCATCGACGCCATGGGCAAGGAACTCAAGGGACTCAAGTTCCGCATCCAGGTGTACGCTCAGGACTGCCTTGGCTGCGGTTCCTGCGCCAACGTCTGCCCCGCCAAGGAAAAGGCTCTGGTCATGAAGCCCTTGGAAACCCAGCTGGACGCCCAGGTGGCCAACCTCAAGTTCGCCGAAGAAAACATTTCCATCAAGGACGATCTGGTCGACCGCGGAACCCTCAAGGGTTCTCAGCTCTGCCAGCCTCTGCTGGAATTCTCCGGTGCTTGAGCCGGTTGCGGCGAAACCCCCTATGTCAAGCTGCTCACCCAGCTGTTCGGCGAACGCATGGTTATCGCCAACGCCACGGGTTGCACCTCCATCTGGGGCGGCTCCGCTCCCACCACGCCTTACTGCCAGAACAAGGACGGCTTTGGTCCGGCTTGGGGCAACTCTCTGTTTGAAGACGCCGCTGAATATGGACTCGGCATGCACGACGCCTACAAGCAGCGTCGCGAAGGCCTGGCCCTCGCCTGCCGCGAAGCCCTCGAAGTGCCCGGCATCAGTGAAGAACTGAAGACCGCTCTTCAGAACTGGCTCGACAACATGAACGACGCTAAGCTGTCCCGTGAATACGGCGAAGCTGTGCTCGACGAGCTCACCGACGTCGACGGCAACCCCGCGCTTGAAAAGCTGTGGACCATGCAGGATCTCTTCACCAAGAAGTCCTTCTGGGTGTTCGGCGGCGACGGCTGGGGTTACGATATCGGTTACGGCGGTCTTGATCACGTCATCGCTTCCGGCGTCGATATCAACATCCTCGTCATCGACACCGAAGTGTACTCCAACACCGGCGGTCAGGCCTCCAAGGCTACTCCGCTCGGCTCCATCGCCAAGTTCGCTGCCGGCGGCAAGCCCGTCCGCAAGAAGGAACTCGGTCGCATGGCCATGACCTATGAATATGTGTATGTCGCCAGCGTGAGCATGGGCGCCGACATGAACCAGGTGCTCAAGGCCTTCAAGGAAGCCGAAGCCTATCATGGACCTTCGCTCATCATCGCCTACGCGCCCTGCATCAACCAGGGCATCCGCAAGGGCATGGGCCGCAGCCTCGAAGAAGCCAAGCTCGCCGTACAGACCGGTTACTGGCCTCTGTACCGCTACAACCCCACTCTCAAGGAAGAAGGAAAGAATCCCTTCATCCTTGACTACAAGAAAGCTCCCGACGGAACTCTCGATGAATTCCTGCTCGGCGAAAACCGCTATGCCCAGCTCGAAAAGGCAAAGCCCGAACTCGCCAAGGAAATGCGCGCCACCCTGGCCAAGCAGTATCAGGAACGCTTCGACGAGCTGACCGAACTTTCCAAGTAAACTGACAAAGCGGGGCGGAAGAATCCTTTCTTTCCGCCCCGTTTTCGAAGTCGTTTGCTGATCACTAAACAAGTAGTTGCGGAATCTATTGGTTCTTCAACACGATATCAGGAGAATAATTCCATGAAAAAGTTTGTCTGCCCTATCTGCGGCTATACTGTTGAAGCTGAAAGCCTTCCCGAAGATTTTGTCTGCCCCCAGTGCGGCGCGCCCGGCTCCAAATTCCGCGTGGAAGAAGGCAATGGCGGATTCGTGACCGAACACCATGTCGGAGACGGCAAGGTTGAAGATGCCGACATCATGGAAGAACTGCGCGCCAACTTTACCGGCGAATGCACGGAAGTGGGCATGTACCTTGCCATGAGCCGTCAGGCCGAACGTGAAGGCTATCCGGAAATCGCCGACGCCTTCAAGCGTTATGCCTTTGAAGAGGCCGAACACGCCGCTAAGTTCGCTGAACTGCTCGGCGAAGTGCTCGTGCCCTGCACCAAGACTAATGTGAAGATGCGCGCTGAAGCTGAAGCTGGCGCCTGCGCCGGTAAGATGGAAACCGCTCGCAAGGCCAAGGCCAAGGGCTATGACGCCATTCACGACACCGTTCATGAAATGGCCAAAGACGAAGCGCGTCACGGCGCCGGTTTCGCTGGCCTGCTGAAGCGTTACTTCTAATCTGCTGAATGGCTCACGACTTCCGCGCAGACGACGTGTGCGCGACGTGTCGTGAATCCTTCGTTTTTCTAAAAAGATACCCTGTCATGGCAGGGTATCTTTTTTTTAACCTTTCTGATATGGGAAGAACACGTTTTTCTCCAACGCCAATCCCATGCTGGACCTGGAAAATGCTCTGGACAAAGGCGTCTAAAGCAACCTTGAGAAAGACGCGCCGTCAACGCTCTTGCAAGCATTCGCTTGACTGACAAAAAAACAAACCGAGAGACACTATGCCCTGCAACGTAAACACAACGTTCGACCGGACAGACGTATATGACGGCACAGACCGCGCTCTTCTCATGGCTCATGTGAGGAAACATTTTGGCGACCTCACCGGAATCGGACAGGCGAATCTTTCAACAGGCCGATCTGTTGATATTCTACACGTCACGCCCCCGAGCCGAAAAACCATAGGTAAATTTTTTGCTTCGGAAAACTCTCCCGCACCTGGAGACGAGACCCTGCTTCTTACCTCTGGGGCCGGAGCCCTGCCTATGAACGTTCCCCAAGACAGCGACCTTCCTCCCCGTGCTGAATATCTCATGCGTCTGCCTGTGGATTGGAATGTTCAGTCTTTTGATGAGACTTACGCATGGCCCGTTCATCTGCTGCTAGCCATTGCTTCCCATCCTGAGGCGGAGCACAGCTATAACGCATGGGGACACACCTTCAGCTTTGCTCAAGGTCGTCCTTTTGCCGAAAATACGCTACTTTGCGCCGCCCTTCTGACCGGCATGAACGACCGAGAAGGGCAATGCCGCCTGCATAACGGCGAACAAGTTACGTTTTATGAGGTTATCCCTCTCTATGCTGAAGAACTGCAGTTCACAACGGAATACGGCGCAATAGCTCTTATTGAAGAATTCATGCGTTATCGCATTCCCCGCGTGGTTACGCCGCAACGGCCAAACGCCGCGCGGCTTGTCATGTATCGCAAGAAACTAGCGACCGAGAAGGAAAAAGATATTCGTCTGCGCCTTCAAAACGCCCCTGCTTCTATTGAAGAACGCCTCGTTCTCAAAGAACTGCTTCGTACCCAAACGGGAGTGGGAAAAAGGACGCTTGATAGACTGAAGACCATAACAAGTTCTTTTTTTTTTTTTTTTAACGCAGTTAAAGCCAGCTTTGCTTTCTGCCCCCAT
>CALUUX010000018.1 GCA_944324085.1 uncultured Mailhella sp.
TCGGCCGAACATTGGAGGCTGTTATGGGCTACAAGATTACTTTTGATGCGGACAAGTGCGTCGGCTGCGGCCAGTGCGTGGACATCTGCCCCGTTTCCGTGTGGGAAATGCACGACGGCAAGAGCGATCCCGTGAACGCTGAAGAATGCCTTGGCTGCGAATCCTGCACCGGCGTTTGCGAACACGACGCCATCACCATCGAAGAAGACTAACGCCGAAGGCTTTCCTCGGCGAGGGCGGCGCAGCCGTCCGGGCCTGACGCGTTTTTCGCGCAAGGCCGGCGGATGATCGAAGTCATCCGCGAAGCTGACTGAACCGCCGCTTTGCGGCGGCCCATGTGAGCCTGTTGCCGCCGGATGGGCTTTGCTCATCCGGCGGTTTTTTAACCGTTTTTCAGTGGGAACTATAATGACCAACCCGGAATTGGACGCTATTTTTCAGGAGTACGCGCAACTTGCCGCGCAGACCGATCAGCTTTTCGAGCGAGTGAAGAACCAGTTTCCTGAAGAGGTGGCCTGCGCCTCGGGCTGCAGCAGCTGCTGCCATGCGGCCTTTGATCTTTCTCTTGTGGAGGCCATGGCGCTGAACCGGGCGTTCAACAAGGAATTTGATTTCGGCATCCGCCGTTCCGCCGTGCTTCAGGCCGCCGGCGACGTCGACCGTCAGCTCACCCGTTTGAAGCGTCATTACTTCCAGCAGGCCCGGCAGGGCATGTCTGATGAGGAAATCATGCTGGAAGCGGCCAAGGAGCGCGTGCGCTGCCCGCTGCTGGGGCTTGACGACACCTGCCTGCTTTACGAACATCGCCCCATCACCTGCAGGCTGTACGGCATTCCCACGTCCATTCACGGCAAGGCCCATGTTTGCGGGGAGTGTCATTTCAAAAAAGGACAGGCCTACCCCACCGTGGCTCTTGACCGCATTCAGGATCGTCTGGCCGACATGAGCCGCCGCATCGGCGCGGCCATAGGTTCACGGTTCCGTGAACTGCACCGCGTCTACGTTCCCGTGTCCATGGCGCTTATCACGAAATACGACGACGCCTATCTCGGCGTCGGCCCTGTCCCGAAGGAGTAGCCATGTCCATCGCTTCGCTCCTGCGCAACGAAAAGCCGCGCCAGCTCAGCGCCGACGAGGAAAAGCTCAAGCGCGATCTTTATGAAAAAATTCCTCCCCGTCGCCGCAAGTTCATCGACCGTATAGGGTACGACAAGTGGGATCCTTTTCCTGAGCCCAACGATCCGGTGGAAATCCGCACCGACGTCACCAAGCGGACGGCTCAGCAGCTCATGAAGGAATTTATGCGCGCCAAAAAATGTGAGGCGCAGCTTGTCGGCGAATCCGACCCCAGCGAGGCGTTCATTCAGGGGGCCATGGAAGCCGCCATCGGCGTGGTGAACAAGCAGGACAAATTTCTTGGGGCGTATGAATTCGCCGCTTGGTATCAGGAACTTCTAAAGAAGGAAGGTCATATCCAATGAAAGACCGTTATACCGATATTCATGAATATATTCACGATCTTCAGGACGCTATTGAGAAAGATCCCAAGTGCGCCATCCACCATTACAATCTTGGAGTGGCCATGCTTTCTCTCGGCGACTACGCGGAGGCGGAAGAGTGTTTTCTGAACGCGGTTCGTCAGTCCGCGCACATGGCCGAGGCCTTTGTGCAGCTCGGCGGCCTCTGCCTGCGTCGCGGCGATCTTGACGGCTGCATGCAGTACAACAAGGAAGCCGCGGAATGCCGCGCCAAGTTCCCCATCGCCTGGGCCAACATTGGTTTCGTGCATCTGCAGAAGGGTGAAGTGGACGAGGCCATTGCCGCGCTCACTAAGGCTCTTACCTGGGATCCCAAGTACGTGCAGGCGCGCGCGACGTTCGCTTCCGCTTTGTACATGAAGGGCGAATACGAAAAAAGCGCGGAAATGAGCCGCATGGTCATTCAGCAGGAGCCTGCGTTCGGTCCGGCCTGGAACAATCTTTCCCTGGCCTGCTTTGAGCTTGGCGAGGTGGATAAGGCCAAGGAGTACGCGGAGAAGGCGTGCGAATTCGGCTATGACGTTTCCGACGAGTACTGGAATCTGTTGCAGGAGGCCTCTCAGAAGACTTCTTCCGAGACGGCGTAAAGATTTTCTTGAGGGAAAACGCGTTTTCCCGAGGATGTGCGAGACCGGCGCGAAGACCCGAGAAAGGCTTTCGTCGCCGGTTTTGCTTTTTATCCCGGCTAGATGAAAAAGCGTGATCCTGTTCCCTAGCGAAAAGGGAAGGCGGAGGACAAATACTTGTCAATAGAACATGAGTTTGTTATTGAAGGTACAAATAGGCTTGAGGAGAGTTTGTTTTTAATTTTTTAAGCAGGGGACTTTTTATGGCTAATGAAAACATTGTCGTTGACGATGGTCGCGCGAAATGGTCAGATCTTTGGCTGAAGGAAGACTATTGGGCGATCTGGATCGGATTCTTTATCCTGATCATCTCCGGCCTCATCATGATGAACGGCCGCGCCGACATCGAAGCCCAGCTCAGCAAATACGATGCCGTCATCGCCGCTGAGAAGGCCAAGCCTATCAAGACCATTGAGCTGATTCAGGCTCAGGCCGCCAAGAAGGGCGTGGCCGGCAACAAGCTGCCCGCCGCCAAAACCATCATCAGCTACCTCAAGACGCCCGCCAAGTGGTCTGGCAATCCTCTGGATTCCTTTGTGACCCACATGGACGAATCGGCCAAGCCCGCCGCTGACGCCGCCGCCAAGGCCGCCGGCGAAGCCCTTACCGCCGCCAAGGCCGCTCAGGACGCCGCTTCCGCCGCTTCTTTCCAGGACGCTGAGCTGAACAAGGCCGCTGAAACCGCTATCGCCGCCTGGCAGAAGGCCGACAGCGCCGCCGCCAAGGCCAAGGCCAAGGTCGGTTCCAACAGCAATCTTATTCCCGGCCTCATCATTCTGGGCATCAGCCTGGGCGTGATCACCGCCGTCGGCATGGGCGTCATGGGCGCCAACGTCGTGCAGTATTTCATCGGCTTCCTCGGCGTGTACGTGCTGTGCATCTTTGCCAACTTCCTCGGCGGCTACAAGCCTACGGCGACGTACGGCCTTAACGCCGAAATTTGGTCCATCATCGTCGGCATGGTCGTGGCCAACACCATCGGCACGCCTAAGTGGATAAAGCCCGCCGTGCAGGTTGAATACTTCATCAAGGCCGGTCTGGTGCTCCTCGGCGCCGAAGTGCTGTTCAACAAGATTCTCGCCATCGGCATCCCCGGCATCTTCGTGGCCTGGGTGGTTACCCCCATCGTGCTGATTTCCACCTACATCTTCGGCCAGACCGTTCTGAAGATGCCTTCCAAGACTCTTAACATCACCATCTCGGCCGACATGTCCGTGTGCGGCACCTCCGCCGCCATCGCCGTGGCCGCCGCCTGCCGCGCCAAGAAGGAAGAACTGACCCTCTCCGTCGGTCTCTCCATGGTGTTCACCGCCATCATGATGATCGCCATGCCCGCCTTCATCAAGGCTGTGGGCATGCCTGAAGTCCTCGGCGGCGCCTGGATCGGCGGCACCATCGACGCCACCGGTTCCGTGGCCGCCGCTGGCGCCTTCATCGGCCCCAAGGCTCTGCAGGTCGCCGCTACCATCAAGATGATCCAGAACGTCCTCATCGGCGTGAGCGCCTTCTGCGTGGCCATTTACTTCGCCACCAAGGTTGAAGCCCATGAAGAAGGCACGAAGGTCGGTCCCATGGAAATCTGGAACCGCTTCCCCAAGTTCGTCATCGGCTTCCTCGCGGCTTCCATCGTGCTGTCCACTGTCGCCGGTAACCTCGGCGCCGATCTCGGCAACGCCCTGATCTCCAACGGCACCAACAAGATCACCGTGCCTCTGCGCGGCTGGTTCTTCTCTCTGGCCTTTATCTCCATCGGTCTTGCCACCAACTTCAAGGAACTCGCCGGTTACTTCAAGGGCGGCAAGCCCATCATCCTGTACGTCTGCGGTCAGTCCTTCAACCTGGCTCTGACCCTCCTGATGGCCTGGATCATGTTCTACAAGGTGTTCCCGGAAATCACCGCCAGCATCTAACTGTGATTCTTTGAACTTTACCCGCACCGCCTTCGGGCGGTGCGGACGTTGGATTCGAAATGACTTCTCTCTCCTCTTCCAGCAGAAAGGCCGCATGGTTGAAGTTTATTGCGCTCAGCGTGGCCACCTGGCTTTTTTTGGGCGAATTCCTTCCGTGGGTGTATGACGTGGTTCCTCCGCTCCGTCATTCCCGCGATGAGCAGGCCAAGTATGACATTTCCGCAGGAGCTATTTACTACACGGACGTGCCCGTCACGCTTGAAAGTGAAATGGCTTCCAGAGAGGCCGTGCAGAAGGCTATAGATCTTCGCGCGTCCTCTTTGTAGGTTTTCCTCTGGAAACACGTAAAATGCCGCGGGCATACTGCCTTCGGCATTTTTTTTAGGGATAAATCGCCTATTGTTCTGGCGGCGTCCTCTGTGCTATTCTCCCCGAGACGCCGCCTTGCGGAAACGGAAGCCGCGGCGGAATTTTATCAGCAATGGAAAATCATATGCAGCATACTGAAAGCATGGGGGACCAGTGGTTCGCCCTTGGAGTTGGTACGAAAGACGTTCCCGGCGTCGTCACCACGACGCTTGAATTCGGCGGCAGCCGTCCCGCCTGGGAAATGAAGGACGAAAACGTGGAGCGCATGCTCATGGCCTGGCCAAGCGATTCGCTTTTGCGCGCGTCGGTGCTCGTGGCTGGCAAACCGGAAGGCAAACTGGCCCCCGTGGCGGTGTCTCCTTTTATGGAAGGTTTTTCCAATACGCTCACCATCAGAAAGACCCATGCTTGGAAAGGCGGGCACGCGGGGGAAATCATGGCCGAGCCGGAGGGCTTTCTTCCGCTCTGGTTCTACGATCCGCTGTTTTTCCGCGATGCCGAGGGCGACGTGGAGGGCAAAACCTGTGAATTTCTTCTTTCCGGCCTCTGCTACGGCATCCGCCGCGCGCTGCTGGACGAACTGACCGTGACCGAAGGGCCGGCCTATGAAAAGCACGCGCTGGAATGGATGAAGCAGAATCCTGACAAAACCAGACTCGACGTGCCCGCGCTCAAGATTCCTCTCAAGGGCAAGACGCTTATCGACGTTACGGATCATTATTGCGAATATCAGTGCCGCGCCAACATTTTCGAGGTGGACAGCTTCATGTTCGGCCCTGAAAAGGCGCAGATGAAGATATATCGTTTCGGCATCGGCTTCGGGAATCCTGAAAAGCCCGTGTACGCCATCATCTACGCTCCGGAACGGATATGCTCCAAGGGCTATGTTCCCAAGGAAGGGGACGACGTAGATATGGTGTTCTGGATGCAAGGTCGCGTCGCGGACACCGAAGGCAAAATAGCCGAGGACGCGGAACCCGCCGTGATTCCCGAACCCAACAAGGAATAGCATGGACGCGCTGAAGAACATCACTCTTCGCGTGGCGGGCATCATCGAGGAATCCATCGTCGATGGGCCGGGGCTTCGTTTCGTGCTTTTTCTTCAGGGCTGCCACACGCATTGCAAAGGCTGTCAGAATCCCCAGACCTGGGACTTTGAGGGAGGAACGCTGGTGTCGGCGGAAGACATTCTGTCGCGCGTTCAGGGCGATCCGCTCGTTCATGGCATCACCTTCAGCGGCGGAGAGCCGTTTGAGCAGGCCCAGGCCCTGGTGCCTTTGGCCGCTGAGCTGAAGCGTCGCGGGTATCATCTCATGGCGTTCAGCGGCTACACGCTGGAACAGCTGTTGCGTAAAGAGGGGTGCCAGGAGCTTCTGGAACTGCTTGATCTGCTTGTGGACGGACCTTTCGTCGAGGAAGAGAAGTCCTTGGAATTGCGATTCCGCGGTTCTCGCAATCAGCGCATCTTGAATATGGCGGCCACAAGAGAATCCGGCTGGTCGCCGGTGCTGGATGAGCTGAACGGCCCCGTGGAACGATAAATTCTGAATGTGGCATTGGCCCACCGTCTGAAAAGACGGTGGGCTTTTCGTTTAACCAGGCAAAAATCCCGTCAAGAGAGGGGGGACGCCTTGATGGGAGGAAGCCGTGCGCAGAGGATTTGAGCCGTGTTTTTTCTTTTTGCGGCTCTTTCCTTGAAAGAGAGGAAAAACAGACGCAAACGCCGCGGGAGAGGGATAAAATCGGGAAAAGAAAGGTGGTGCGCTGTTGAGAGAGGCGACGGATGTGGGCTCGGAGCCGGGAGAGGGGGAAAAGCGTGGCGGCGAGACTTGTGTGAGACTCGTCGAGAGGATGAGGAAGCGGTCGGTCAGGACGCCGTCAGGTTGTGGGACGCGCCTGAGTCTTGGGGCGGAGGAACGAAAAAGCGGGAGCGAATCCCCATTCGGATACGCTCCCGCTTTTCATCTCTAATCGGCGCGAGAGATTACTTCCAGCTGTCCATGCTGCAATGTTTCACGCGGTCGCGCTCTTCCGCGGCCTTGGCGTCATTGAAACGATCGAGGGTGCCGACGAGGTAGCCGGTGATGCGGCGGATACGCTCGAACTTGACATTGGACCCGACGAGAATCTGATCGGTGGTGGCAGCCACATCGGACTTGCAATGAACCATGAGAACGCTCCTTAAAGTTTGATATTCGCAATTTTGTCAGGGGCTTCGCTACGTTCGTCGCTGGTGCGGCTGTCGTGGATGTAGCCCTTGATTTGTTTCAGAACGGAAAGAGGAATGCCTTCGCCGTCGTGTCTGCCGCAACGAGGGCAGACGTCGCCGATGATGCCGGTGTAGCCGCACACGGGATCGCGGTCGACGGGATGGTTGATGGAACCGTAGCCGATGCCCATTTCCTTCATGGCCTTGACGATGTCTTCAAAAGCCTGAAGGTTGTTGAGCGGGTCGCCGTCCACTTCCACATAGCTGATGTGGCCGCCGTTGGTGAGGGCGTGGTACGGGGCCTCCAGTCTGATTTTGTTGAAGGCGTTGATGGGGAAATACACCGGAATATGGAAGGAGTTGGTGTAGTAGTCCCTGTCGGTGATGCCCGGGATGTTGCCGAACAGCTTGCGATCGTACTTGACGAAGCGTCCGGCCAGACCTTCGGCGGGAGTGGCGATGACGGTGAAGTTCAGGCCGGTGGCCTCGCCCTTGGCGTCGGAACGTTCGCGCAGCGTGCGCACGATGCGCAGCCCGAGTTCCTGCGCCTCTTCGGACTCGCCGTGATGGACGCCGATGAGGGCTTTCAGGCATTCGGCGAGGCCGATGAAGCCCGTGGTCAGGGTGCCGTGCTTGAGCACTTCGCCCACTTCGTCGCCGGGAGCCAGCTCGTCGGAATCCAGCCAGATGCCCTGTCCCATGAGGAAGGGATAGTTGCGGCAGCGTTTGTGGCTCTGGATTTCCAGACGTTCGAGGAGCTGACCGAACACGAGATCGATTTTCTCGTTGAATTCTTCAAAGAAGCCTTCCACGTCGCCGCGATGCTTGAGGCCGAGGCGCGGCAGGTTTATGGACGTGAACGACAGGTTGCCGCGGCCGAAGGTGGTTTCGCGCTCGGGGTCGTAGCGGTTGGCCATGACGCGGGTGCGGCAGCCCATGTAGGCGACTTCATGGTTGGGGTCGTCGCCTTTGAGATAGGGGGCGTTGAACGGCGCGTCCATGAAGGAAAAGTTCGGGAACAGACGCTTCGCGGAAACGCGGCAGGCCAGCTTGAACAGATCGTAGTTGGGGTCTTCGGGGTTGAAGCTGTATCCGTCGCGGACCTTGAAGATGTGAATGGGGAAAATGGGCGTTTCGCCGTTGCCCAGACCGGCGTCTTCGGCGAGCAGGGTGTTCTTGATGACCATGCGGCCTTCGGGCGTGGTGTCCGTGCCGTAGTTGATGGAGCTGAAGGGCACCTGCGCGCCGGCGCGGCTGTGCATGGTGTTCAGGTTGTGGATCAGTCCTTCCATGGCCTGATAGGTGTCCTTGTCGGTCTTGGTCATGGCCTTGTCGATGACGTGGGCCGCTTCTTTTTCGGACAGGCGGGTCATGAGCTGCTGCTTGACGAAGGCCAGCCCTTCCTCATTGAGAATGGAGCGGAAGGACGCGTATTCGCCGGTGGGGAAGGCTTTGGCGCGCAGGGCGGTTTTCACCTCGTCGCGGAAATCTTCCGGCGCGTCGCGCATGTCGAGGGCGAGATCGATATTTTTGATGAAGCTGCGGGCCACGCCGGGGGCGAGGCCGTATTCAAAGTTGGGAATGCTCTGGCCGCCGTGCTGGTCGTTCTGGTTGGACTGAATGGCGATGCAGGCCAGCGCGCTGGCGCACTGGATGCTGTTGGGTTCGCGCAGGAAGCCGTGACCGGTGTTGAATCCGCCGTTGAAGAGCTTCTTGATGTCGATCTGGCAGCAGGTGGTGGTGAGGGAGAGGAAGTCGAGGTCGTGAATGTGGATGTCGCCTTCCTCGTGGGCGCGGCTGTACTCGGGCGAGAGCAGATAGTTCTTGTAGAAGGCCTTGGCCGCCTCGCTGCCGTAGCGCAGCATGGTGCCCATGGGCGTGTCGCCGTCGATGTTGGCGTTTTCGCGCTTGAGGTCAAGCTCTTTGGCGTCGGTGAAGGAAAGGTCCTTCAGCGTGTTCATGAGCCTGGTCTTCATTTCGCGCACGCGGGTGCGTTCGTTGCGATAGAGAATGTAGGCCTTGGCCGTGCGCGCGTGGCCGGCTTCGATGAGCACCTTTTCCACCAGGTCCTGAACGTGTTCCACGTCCGGAGTGTCGTCTCCTTCGGCTTCGAGCATATCGAGAACCTGATCGGCGAGATGACGGGACATGGCGCGGTCGGAGCCTCCCTGGGCCTTGGCCGCGCGGAAAATCGCCTCATCGATTTTGGCGATGTCAAAAGGGACTACTCTAGAATCGCGTTTTTTGATGAAGCGAATCATAGGAACCTTATAAAAATCCCGGGATGAACCCAGGGTCATGCGCCTTATGCTCGGATTATGTGGCAACAGCGCGATTATACTGATAAAAATACTCGAGACGACACCGATGGGCCGCGCGCGGACGCACTGCCCCAAGCCATAAACGGGTATTCCTTTCCGACCCGAGAAGAAGAGCCTAGCCTGCGGAAAGGAGCGGGTCAAGTATCGTGCCGAAAAGAACTGAGGCTTATCCGATACTCTCGTCACGAGATTCGTCTGAGGGCGCGGCTCCGACGCGGCTCAAAAAAATTTTTGTGTCGCTGGTGAGCGTGTCGGGGCTCTTGACAAGGCCTTCCGAGGCGGGTAAAACGTCTTCACGCAGTGGAAGGTAAGGTTCGTTTTTCGGATCTTGCCTTTCTTACATCCTGATGTACCGCGCAAGGCGGTCTGGTAGGGTGGCCTGACGACGGCCTCCCTTTTTTATTATATAAGGTAAGATACATGGGAAAAGGTCTTTCTCCTGAACAGATCGTCCGTCGCGTTCGCGAGGCGGCGGATCCTGTCATCGCGTCGTTCGGCCTGGAGCTCTGGGGCATTGAAGTCGTAGCCGGCGGGCGCATGGTGGTGCGCGTGTATGTGGACGCTCCGGCCGGATCCGAAGCCCCGGAAGCCGGCGACGGCGAAAACGGCGTCCTGGAAGGGGTGTCCGTGGACCAGTGCGCGGAGATCTCCCGCATGGTGGGGCTGGCTCTTGACGTCGATGAAGTGTTTGCCGACGCGTGGGTGCTGGAAGTCTCTTCTCCGGGCATGGACCGGATGTTTTTTGCGCCTTCTCAGCTTGCTCCCTACGCGGGGCGCGAAATAGACGTGACGCTCGCGGATCCTCATCCCGAGATTTCTGGCCGGCGCAAGTTCAAGGGCCCGCTTGTGAGCGTTTCCTCGGACGCGTTCGTCATGGAGGTGCTTCTCGCGCCCTCGTCGGGGGAAAAGCCCGCGCCCTCCAATGTTTCCATCCGATGGGACTGGGTAAGAAAGGCGCGCCTCGTCCCTGTTTTTCCTGACACCAGCAAGCCCGGAGCCGGAAAGAACGCCAAGAAGGCGACCGGCAAAGGCGGAGGTAAGCAAGCATGAGCCTGGAACTGAAGAAAGCCATTGAACAGATCAGCAAAGACAGAGGGCTGGACCGCGATATGCTCATCAGCACGCTTGAAGAAGCCGTGCGCACGTCCGTGACCCGCAAGTACGGCGACGATCTGGACGTGGAAGTGCATTACAGCGACGACACCGGCGACATTGAGGTGTTCCAGTTCAAGTTCGTCGTGGACGATGTGGAGGATCCCCTCACGCAGATTTCCCTGGAGGAAGCCCGTCAGCACGATCCGTCCATCCAGATCGACGATGAAATGGGTTTCCGCCTCAAGGTGGAAGATCTCGGCCGCATTGCGGCTCAGTCCGCCAAGCAGGTGATCATCCAGCGCATGCGCGACGCCGAGCAGGAACTCATTTACGAGGAATTCAAGGATCGCGTGGGAGAAATCGTCAGCGGCATGGTGCAGCGTCGCGACAAGGGCGGTTGGGTCATCAATCTCGGCCGCACTGAAGCCCTTCTGCCCCGCGAGGAACAGATCCCCAGAGAACACTACAAGCGCAACGATCGCATCCAGGCTCTCATCATCGACGTGCGCCGCGAGGGTCGCGGACCGCAGGTCATCATTTCCCGCGCGCATCGCGACTACATGGCCGCGCTGTTCCGTCGCGAAGTGCCCGAAGTGGACGACGGCAGCGTGCAGATCATGGGCGTGGCCCGCGATCCCGGTTCCCGCGCCAAGGTGGCTGTGCTTTCCCGCGAGCGCGATATCGACGCCGTGGGCGCGTGCGTGGGCGTGCGCGGTTCCCGCATTCAGAACATCGTGCAGGAGCTGCACGGCGAGCGCATCGACATTGTGGTGTGGAGCCCCGATATCGCCACCTACGCCCGCAACGCGCTGGCTCCGGCTCTTGTGTCGCGCATCAACGTGGATGAAGCGTCCAATCTTCTGGAAGTCACGGTGCCGGACGATCAGCTGACCAACGCCATCGGTCGCAAGGGACAGAATGTGAAGCTGGCGGCCAAGCTGCTGGGTTGGAAGATCGATATCTTTACTGAATCCCGCTATCACGAGGCCAACGCCGCCGGCCGCGGTCTGGAACAGGTGGCCAGCGTGGCCGAGATTCCCGTGGACAAGCTCATGGACGCCGGTTTCCGCTCGCTCGACGCGCTGCGTGACGCGACGGATGAGGAACTGGCGGACAAGCTGGAACTGACCGCCGCCCGCATCGCCGATTTGCGCGCCGCCGTCAACTTCCTCAGCCCCGTGGTGGAAGGCGAATCCGCCGCCGAGGAAAAAACGGAAGGCGGCGAGGAATAGAGCATGGAGGAACGGCAGGAGCCCGTGCGCATGTGTGTCGTGTGCAGACGGCGCTTCGCCAAGTCGCGGCTCCTGCGTCATGTGTCTGCCTCGGAAGGCGTCGGGAACGGGCTTGAAGCAGATGAAGCGCAGACAAGGCCGGGCAGAGGCTGGTACGTGTGTGACGACCCGAACTGCCGTGCGCGTTTCGAGGGCATGAAATTCAGGCGCAAATCTCACAAGGGGAGAAAGAATGGATAAGATAAAGATAAAAGATGCCGCGCTCGAGCAGGGCATAAAGCCCGAAGAGCTGGTCGCCCGTTTGCGCGAGGCAGGGATAGAAAAGACTGTAAAAGGTTCCATCTCCCCGGAAGAATACGAAAAAGTTAAGGTTAAAAAGTCGGAGGCCTCTGTGGAAGTTGTCCGAAAGGACGTTATTATACGTCGTCGTTCCAAGCCGGCAGCGGCGGAAGCTCCTGCCGCTCCCGTAGTCGAAGAGAAGGCCGCGGCCCCCGTCGTCGCCGAGACTCCCGCCGCTCCCGCCGAAGCCGGTGCCGCGGAGCAGAAGCCCGCGGCCGCCGCGGAAAAGGCCCCTAAAAAGGCCAAAACGCCCCGCGAGCCCGCGCCGACGGCGCGCATCGTCCGTCCCGCGCGCGCGGTGACGGTGGAAACTCCCGCCGTCGCCAAGGCTGCGGAAAAGCCCGCCGCGGACAAGAGCGAGAAAAATGTCGCCAAGTCTGAAGCTCCCGCCGCCGTCGTGAAAAACGATGACGCCCGCGCCGACAAGACTCCCCGCGCCCGCAAGATGGAAACGCCCGCGGCTCGCGTGGTGTCGCCTCGTCCCGCCGCGGTGGTGACTCCCGCGACTCCGGCGCAGGAAGAGAAGCCCGCTGCGGAAAAGTCCGCCGCGGCGGTGGAGACGCCCAAAGCCGAACGCGTTCGCCGGGCTCCCGCGGCTTCCGCCGAACCGGAAGGCTCCTCTCAGCCCAGCCTGCTGCCCCCCGTGCAGGAACGCCGTCACGTTTCCGATGACGCCGACGGAGAAGATTCCCGTAAAAAGGCGCAGCCCGTCGCCGACGGCGGCGCGCCCCGCGTGAGGGTGATTTCCCGTCCCGATCCCACGCAGGCCCGCATTATTCGTCCGGCGTCTCCGGCGGAAGGCCGTCCTTCGCGCGACGGTGACAATCGCCGTGACGGCGGCCGTCGTGACATGCGTTCGTCTCGTCCCGACGCCCGTGAAGGCCGCGACGGAGACAGTCGCGATCGCGACAGCCGGGACAATAACCGTCGCTCCGGCGGCAATCGTCCTTCCGGCAATCGTACCGGCCGGTCTTCCGGCGGCGCGCCCTTCACGCCTCCGTTCGGGCAGCAGCCTCCCATGGACAACGAGCAGAGCCGCAAGAAGCGCAACAACAAAAGTCGTCGCGCTACCGATTTTCCGCAGGACGCCGATGATTTCAGCCGGCGTCATGGCGCTCCCGACATGGATGACGACGAAGGCATGGTGCGCACCCGCCGTTCGCATAAGCCCAAGAAGCAGCAGCATCAGGTTGTCAGCCAGTCAACGCAGCCCATGAAGGCCGCCAAGCGCAAGATCCGCGTGGAAGAGTCCATCCGCGTGGCCGATCTGGCGCATCAGATGGGCGTGAAGTCCAGCGAAATCATCAAGATTTTGTTCGGTCTCGGCGTGATGGCCACCATCAACAACGCCCTCGATATCGACACGGCCACGCTGGTGGCTTCGGAATTCGGCTACGAAGTGGAAAAGGTGGGCTTCTCCGAAGAGGATTATCTGCTTCCCACCGTGGTCGACACGCCCGAAATGCTGAAGCCCCGTCCTCCGGTCGTGACCATCATGGGCCACGTCGACCACGGCAAGACCTCGCTGCTTGACGCCATCCGCAAGACCAGCGTGACCAGCGGCGAAGCGGGCGGCATCACTCAGCACATCGGCGCGTATCACGTCAAGACCAAGCGCGGCGACATCGTGTTCCTCGACACGCCCGGCCACGCGGCCTTTACGGCCATGCGCGCCCGCGGAGCGCAGGTGACCGACCTTGTGGTGCTCGTGGTCGCCGCCGACGACGGCGTCATGGAACAGACCCGTGAAGCCATCAACCACTCTCGCGCCGCCGGCGTGCCCATTCTGGTGGCCGTGAACAAGATAGATAAGGAAACCGCCAACCCCGACCGCGTGCTTCGCGAACTTTCCGAACTCGGCCTTCAGCCTGAAGCCTGGGGCGGCGACACCGTGGTGGGCATGGTTTCCGCCAAGACGGGCAAGGGGCTCGACGAACTTCTGGAACTCATCGCTCTGCAGGCGGAAATTCTGGAACTCAAGGCCAATCCCGATAAACCCGCCCGCGGTCACGTGGTGGAAGCCAAGCTCGACAAAGGGCGCGGCCCCGTGGCCACCGTGCTGGTGCAGGAGGGCACGCTTCATCAGGGCGACGTGTTCGTGTGCGGCGTGTTCGCCGGACGCGTGCGCGCGCTGTTCAACGATCAGGGGCGCAAGATCAAGGAAGCCGGGCCTTCCATGCCTGTGGAAATTCAGGGCTTCGAAGGCGTGCCGGAAGCCGGCGACGAATTCGTGTGCCTGGACGACGAAAAGACGGCTCGCCGCATCGCCGAATCCCGCGCCACCAAGCTGAGAGAAAAAGAACTGGCCAAGGTGTCGCGCGTGACGCTGGAGAACTTCCTCAAGCAGAGCGCGGACGCGCAGGAAACGCAGGTGCTCAACGTGGTGCTCAAGGCCGACGTGCAGGGCTCTCTGGAAGCCATTACCGAATCGCTGCGCAAGCTCAGCACCGACAAGGTGCGCATCGACATCATCCATGGCGGAGCCGGCGCCATTTCGGAATCCGACGTCATGCTGGCGGCGGCGTCCAACGCCATCATCATCGGCTTCAACGTGCGTCCCACCGCCAAGGTCAAGGAAGTGGCCGAGCAGGAACAGGTGGATATCCGCTTCTATGACATCATCTACAAGCTGGTGGATGAAATCAAGAGCGCCATGGCCGGCCTGCTGGCTCCGGTGTCCAAGGAAGTCTACCTCGGTCAGGCGGAAGTGCGTCAGACCTTCTCCGTGCCCAAGGTCGGCCTCATCGCGGGCTGCATGGTTACGGACGGCAAGATCACCCGCACCGCCAACGTGCGCCTGCTGCGCGACGGCGTGGTGGTGTACACCGGCAAGGTCGCCTCTCTCAAGCGTCTCAAGGATGACGCGCGCGAAGTCGTGCGCAATCTGGAATGCGGCGTGGGTCTGGACAACTTCCATGATATCAAGATCGGCGATATTATCGAAGCCTTTGAAGTGGTGGAAGAAGCGGCTTCTCTGGACTAATGTTCCGGGAATTGTCGTTCCGGAATCTCTTCGGAGGCAACGCCGGAGAACTGGAGCGACGCCTCATATGACGTGATAGAAAAAAGGCGGGGAGCGATCCCCGCCTTTTTTTGCGTCGTGAGGTTTGACTGTGCTCAGGAGAACGGGAGCTTCTTTTGAGGATGGAGCGTCGTTTTTGTTGAGTCACGCTTCGTTGAACGAAGGATCAGGGAGTGGCGAGGGAGGTGGGGAGCGAAACCTCTGCTGTCGCCGTTGTCCTGAAAAGCGTGCGCGGCGTTTGCGAGGAGTTGCCCATCATCGGAACGACGGGGAATTCCTTTTCGTTGCGGTCGTCTTGTTTGCCGCGACCTTTTGAAGACGTAAAAAACGGCGGACGAACCCGTTTGTCGGGATACGTCCGCCGGATGTCGCGGAGGGCGAAAGGGAGATTAGTTTTGGGCCACGCCCCAGTCGTGACCTTTTTCTGGATTGAGCTGCCAGACCTTCCTATGCAGTTCGTTCAGAAGGCGGGGATCCATGAGCAGCGCCGACTTTTCCTGTTTGGAGAGGCCGAAGGGGCCTTTTTCCAGAGCCTTGGCCAGCAAGGCGCGACGGGTCTTTTCCCGCGTTTCGCCGATGGGACGTTCCCATTTGCGCCGCCGGATAAGGGCAATGTGCAGCGCGTGCACGCGGGGAATGACCACGGCGCGGGTGAATCCCCGGTCGCGTTCGATGGTGAAGGGGGAATAGCGGTCGGGTCTGTCGAGCTCTCTGTGCATATCCGCCTGTTCCGGCTCGGCCTTAAGCTCGGATGAAGTAATGAAAAGCCCCATGCGTTTGGCCGCAAGCCCCCAGCTTACGCGGCTGGTGAACACGGACAGCGGAATGGACAGAACCAGGCCGATGGCGATGGGAGAGAACCACACGAAGAAGCCTGGATTGATCAGCCACATGACGCCGCCCCACAAGAGGCCGATGAGCGTGCCCCACCAGTGGAAGCGGATGGCGTCGCTCCAGCTTGTGCCGGTGTCGCTGCGGTTCTGCGTGTTCCACGAGACTTTCCAGCCGAGCAGCGTGGTGACCACGAAAAAGCTGTGGAAAAGCATGCGGACAGGAGCGAGCAGCGTAGAGATGAACACTTCGCCGAGCACGCTCATGCACATGCTGAAAGTGCCGCCGAAGTTCTTGGATCCGCCTTTGCGGAGGGTAAGAATGATGGCGAAAATCTTGGGCATGAAGAGCATGACGCAGGTGCTGCCCAGCAGCAGAAGGGCCCATTTGGGATACCATGTGGGCCAGACGGGGAACAGCGTGGGGCCGTTGGGGAAATAGGACGGCGGAATGAACGCCTCCGTAACGGCCTGAATGGAGCTGAACACGAGGAAGAACAGCCAGAGCAGGGCCGAGGCGTAGGACATGATGCCGTTGATGAACAGCGCGCGATGCGTGGGGAAAATGCCGCCGGAGAAGATAAGGCGGCTGTGTTGCAGGTTGCCTTGGCACCAGCGTCGATCGCGTATGAGTTCGTCGATGAGCGAAGGCGGGCTTTCTTCCCAGGAGCCGTCGAGATCGTAGGCCAGCCACACGCCGTAGCCTGCGCGCCGCATGAGGGCGGATTCCACGAAGTCGTGGCTCAGAATGTCGCCGGCCAGGGGGCCTCGCCCGGGCAGGGTGGGAAGCTGGCAGTGTTTTATGAAGGGATCCACGCGGATGATGGCGTTGTGTCCCCAGTACTGAGCGTCGCCGAGCAGCCAGAAATGCAGGCCTGTGGCGAACACGGGACCGTACAGATGGTTGGCGAACTGCTGCACGCGAGCCACAAGGCTGTTCATGTTCACGGCCAGAGGGGGCGTCTGGATCATGCCCATTTCCGGGTGCAGTTCCATGGATTTCACCATGCGCACCATGGTGCGGCCGCTCATGACGCTGTCGGCGTCAAAGACGATCATATATTTGTACTGCGCGCCCCAGCGGCGGCAGAAGTCGGCCACGTTGCCGCTCTTGCGCTTGGTGTTGTTGCGCCTGCGGCGGTAGAAGATATGACCGAACACCTGTTCCCTGTCGCAGAATTCATACCACGCTTCTTCTTCGGCCACCCACGAGTCGGGGCTGGTGGAGTCGCTGAGAATGAAGATGTCGAACTTGTCGCTTTCACCGGTTTCCACGAGGGAATGCCAGGTGGCGGCTATGCCGGCCATGTATTTGCGGGTGTCTTCGTTGTAGACGGGGAATAGAATGGCGGTGCGGGTGGTTGCGGGAATTTCCACGGCGTCGCAGCCCTTGGTGGGGGTAAAGCGGTCGACTTTGTGGGAAAGCACCCAGCAGCCCGCCACGCACATCCAGAAGCCGATGGAGATCCAACCGAAAAGAATGGCGAACAGCACGGCCGTCATGATTTTGACGGCTTCTATGCCCTGTTGCGGAAGGATGCTGTACATGATGTACGCGCCGATGACGGCGGGCACGAGAATGAGCGTCATGAGCAGGGTGCGGCGACGGCCGGCCACGCGTTCCCATTCCAGCTGCTGTCGCTGTCTGTCCGCGCTGTCTTTCCAGGAGGCTCGGGCCGCCATGCCCGAAGGGCGGAAGATGCGGAAAAGACGGCTCAGCGTTTTTTTAAAGATGCTCAGCCAGGGAGTGCGGTCGAGTTCTTCCGCCAGCATGGAGCTTCTGGTCATGCCGGGCGCCGACATAAGGTGCGGCGCGTCGTCGTCAGGAATAAGTTCACGGCCCTTTTCCGCCAGAATGGCGTGCAGATGAGTGAGGGCCTCATCGTAGCTCGGATGATCGGATTCGCAGCGTTTCAGGCTTTCCAGCGCCAGTTCCACGCTTTCCCTCGGCGAGAGGTTCAGGCCGCGCGCGTAGAGGAGAATGCGGTCGCGGACTCGGAAATCCATATCCTGATAGGAGTTCATGCGAAGGCCTTTTGAAGAGGTTAAGGAAGACGGCGACGGGAAGAATCGTCGTCGCCGTCATTGGGCTCGTTTTTTACTGCTGTTGAAGCTGCCAGTCGTAAATCCAGGTTTCGGTCAGAGGATCGGGCAGATTTTCGCCCTTTTTGAGCAGCGCGCGGAAACGCAGCATGACGGGACCCTTACGGGCGGCCATGAGGCTCTGAATGACGCCTTCTTCCTTGGGCAGACGCACGGTGAACGCCAGCCGCCAGCCTCCCGTCGCGGGATTGCGGAGCAGCTTCTTTTCCAGCAGCGGAATGGGTTCGGGCGTTTCCACGATGCTTGCGAGACCCGTGTCTTCGGGGAGCGTGGCCAGTTCGCCGCCGGCGAAGTCCACATGGAAGGTCATGGTGTCGCCGTTTCTGGAAATGCGCGTGGAGGTCACCTGACCGCGGTCATGCTGCGAGGTCTGGGGTTGCATCCAGTACAGTTTCCAGCTGTACATCTGGGTGTCGGGATAGCGGAGTTCGGTTTCAGGTTGATTGGGATTGTTCTTGTCGCGGGGCTTGTCGGGAGTCCAGAACGCCACGATGTTGTCGTGCATTTCGTCTTCCGTGGGGATTTCCACGAGATTGAGCGAGCCGGGACCCCAGTCGCCCTGGGGTTCCACCCAGAGAGAGGGCCGGCGTTCGTAGCTCGCCTCGATGTCCTGGTAGCTCTTGAAGTCGCTGTCGCGCTGCAGGAGGCCGAAGCCGCGGGGGTTCTGGAGCGGAAAGGTATTCACGCTGAGTCGCTTGGGATTGGCGAGAGGGCTCCAGAACCAGTGATTGTCGCCGTTGACGTAGAGCAGGCCGTCGGAGTTGTGCACTTCGGGCCGGTAGTCGCCGGGACGCCCGTTCCTTTCCTCCCCGTAGAAGAACATGCTCGTCAGCGGGGCGAGGCCTATTTTCTGGATGTTCTTTGCGTCCTTGCGGGTGAAGAGGGCGCATTTCACGTCCATGACGGTGGGGGAGCCGGGCGTGATGATGAAACGGTAGGCTCCCGCCATGCTTTCGCTGTCCGTAAGGGCGTAGACGGTGATGTTCTTCGCGTCGGCGGCGGGTTTTACGATCCAGAATTCCTTGAAATAGGGGAACTCTTCTCCCTGCGCCGTGGCCGTGTCGATGGCGAGTCCGCGGGAATAAATGCCGTAGTGCGTGTTTGCCGCCAGAGCGCGGAAATAGGACGCGCCGAGGAAAATGGCCACTTCATCCTTGTAGTCCGGTTTGTTCAGGGGGAAGTGCAGACGGAATCCGGCGAAGTTCATGTCCTTGGTCTGCGCCACCTGTTTGGCCAGTTCTTCCGTGCCGTACTGAAACAACGAGGAATCAAAGGCGATGTCTTCCACGCTTTCGTCGTTGACGACATGCACGCGCACGGGTCTGTCATAGTACAGGCCGGGATGGAAGAACTGCACCGTAAAGGGCAGGGCTTCCTCGGCCCAGAGCGATTTTTCCGGCAGATAGCGGATGGAGCTCCATTCTTGGTAATTGAGCTTGGTGAGAAATTCCGGCACGGGCGTTATGGGAACGTATTTGGTTCCGGCCAGGTCTTGCGCCTTGGCCTGCACGTCGGCAAAAGTGAAGGGCGCGACAGCTTCCGCGCAGAGGGGAGTAGCCAGAAGAGCCGCGAGCAGGCAGAAGGATGAGATCATGCGATGAAACATACGAAGTCACTCCCTGAGTGATTGGGATTTCGCTATCCGTAAATGCGTTTTGGAGCCAGGCATGCAAAAAGGAGCCGCGACATGCTTGGCCGCGGAAGACGCGGTCGGCCTTGGGGCCGGAGATCATGGAACGCCGTCGCGGTTCCTCCCGTTCCTCCCTACTTAAAGCCGGAACGGCTCCATGTCCAGAGATTTTATCCCCTTGCGACGCGGAGAAGGCTAAGATAGGATGTCTGCCCGAGCGGAGAATTTCCGCAAGTACGAAGCATGGAACAAGGAAGTTTATGGACGCGTTGCTGGAACTGAAGCGGGTGAGCCGGGAGTTCGCCGTTCGGAGGGGACTTTTTGATCCTCGACCGGCGAGCGTGAAGGCCGTCAATGACGTGAGCTTTCAGCTTTTTTCCGGGGAAACGCTGGGTTTGGTGGGGGAATCCGGATGCGGCAAGTCTACGCTTGCGCGCATGGCCGTGGGACTTCTGCCGCCTTCCGACGGCGAAGTGCTGCTTTCGGGACGGCCGCTGACGGCGTGGACCCCCCTGGAACGCGCGGCCCGCGTGCAGATGGTGTTTCAGGATCCGTTTTCTTCCTTGGATCCTCGACAGACCGTGGGCGCGAGCGTCGCCGAACCGCTTCGACTCGCGGCCGCCGCGGCGGGGCATCCTCTTTCCCGGAGCGAATGTCGCGAAAGGGTGAAGGACATTCTTGTTCATGTGGGGCTTCAGCCCGAGCACGTCGACAGGTATCCGCATGAGTTTTCTGGAGGGCAGAGGCAGCGCGTGGCCGTGGCCAGAGCCATTGTGGCCGGGCCGGGCGCGCTGGTGTGCGACGAACCCGTGTCCGCGCTGGACGCCTCGGTGCAGGCGCAGGTATTGAATCTTCTGAAGGACATGCAGGAAAACATGGGGCTGGGATACCTGTTTATTTCCCATGATCTCGGCGTGATAGGCTTTATGAGCGACAGGGTGGCCGTTATGTATCTCGGACGCCTGGTGGAAACGGCTCCTTGCGATGAACTGTTTTCCCATGCCGCACATCCTTATACGGAAGCTCTCATGGCCGCCGCGCCGTCGCGCGATCCGTCCCGTCGAGGGCGCGGGCAGATTCTTTCCGGCGAAATGCCGAGTCCCCTGACGCCTCCCGCGGGCTGCGCCTTTCATCCCCGTTGTCCCCACGCGAGGCCGTTATGCCGGGAGCAGGAACCTCCGCTGATCAGCGTCAACCAAGGGCATGCCGTGCGCTGCCATTATCCCCTGTGAGGATTGCATGATTATTCTGGACAAACAGTACGTGTCCCGCGAACTTCGGGACTACCTGACCGAAAGCCGCGTTCCCGTGTTGCGCAACGACGCCGCGCTGGCCGCCGCGCCCGAAGGCGCGTTCCGTCTTGTTTCCGACGATGAGGCCGACGCGCTCCTCGCGCAGGGCGACCGCATTTACACCACCTGCGAGAATTCGCTGTCGTGGGTGCTGAAACATTCGCCTGACAAAGGGCTTCAGAAAGGCATCGCCCTGTGCAAGGACAAAGCCGCCTTTCGCCGCATGCTTTCGAAAATCTATCCGGATTTTCTTTTCCGGGAAGTGGACGCCGCCGATCTGGAGAAGGTCGATTTCAGCGCGTTGAAGACGCCCTTTATTCTCAAGCCTTCCGTGGGCTTTTTCAGCGTGGGCGTGTACACCATCTTCAGCGAAGAAGACTGGAAGAGGGCTTTGGAAGACATTCGCCTTCATTCCGACGACTGGAAGAAGGAATACGACGAAAGCGTGGTGGCCAACACTCGGTTCATCCTCGAACAGTACATCGGCGGGGAAGAGTACGCCGTGGACTTCTATTACGACGGCGAGGGCAAGGCCGTCATCGTCAACATTTTCCATCACGAATTCGCTTCGGCGGAGGACGTGAGCGACAGACTGTACTGCTCCGGCGCGTCCATCATTCGTGAGCATCTTCAGCTGTTCACGGAGTTCTTCAATCGCATGAACGAGGAAATGGGCGCGAGAAATCTGCCCATTCATTTGGAACTTCGCGTGGATAACGGCCGCATCATTCCCATCGAGGCCAATCCTTTGCGCTTTGCGGGCTGGTGCCTGACCGACCTTTCTCTGCACGCCTACGGCTTCCGCACCTATGATTATTTTCTGCGGGATATCCGCCCCGACTGGGACGCGCTGCTCAAGGGCAAGGAGGACAAGATCTATTCCTTCATCGTGCTGAATCCTCCGGCGAGCCTGAAAAGCGGCGACGTCTTTAACTACGACAGGCTTTGCGCTTCGTTCCGCAACGTCATGGAACTTCGTCGCATCGATTATCACGCCGGTCCGGTGTTCGGCTTCCTGTTCACGGAAACTCTGGCTTCCGACCGCGCGGAACTGGATCATATTCTGCGCAGCGATCTGACGGAATATCTTGACTGACGACTCGTTTCGTCGCGTGACGGGGCGGAACTCCGGCAATCGGGGTTCCGCCCTTTGTCGTTTTGCCGGATCGCGTTCTGGAGGTCCCGCGTCGAGGGGAAAGGCGGTCCGGCGCGCTGCAAGGACATGCCCCGCATCCGCCGTTGAGAGCGGCCGAGAGAGCGGGCGTTTTTAAAGAAAAAGCCCCTCGCTTCGGAGAAGAAACAAGGGGCTTTGCGTTGATGGAAAAGGCCGCTACACGATGCCGTGTTCGCCGGGACGTTCGTAATCGTCCTTCTGCTTCGTCTTGGAGTGGTAAAGATCCACGTCGCCGAAGGCGATGAGGATGGGGGAGGCCACGAAGATGGAGGAGAAGGTGCCGAACACGATGCCGAGCGTGATGGTGAGAGCAAAGTCGTGGATGACGTTGCCGCCGAGCAGGTACAGCGCGAGGCTGGCGACCAGCGTGGTGGCGGAGGTCATGATGGTACGCGACAGGGTCTGGTTCACGGAATTGTTGATGATTTCGCCCATGGAAGGCTTTTTCTGCGCGTCCGCTGGCACGGCGCGCAGATTTTCGCGGATACGGTCGTACACGACGATGGTGTCGTTGATGGAGTAGCCCACCAGCGTGAGCAGCGCCGCGATGACGTTGAGGTCTATTTCCACGCCCATGAGCGTCAGCAGACCCAGCGTGACGATGACGTCATGGATGAGGGCCAGAGTGGCGCCCAGCGCGAAGTTGAGTTTCAGCTTCCAGCAGCAGAGGATTGTGATGATCATGCCTATGGCCACGCCCCATAGTCTGTTGAAGCCCAGATAGGACACGCCGTACACGGCTCCCCAGAGCACGAGGGCCATGGCTCCGGCCATGAACCAGCTGTATTCGAATCGGCCGGAGATGTAGACGGTGATGAGCAGCACCGCGTAGAACAGAGCCTCAATGGCCATGTTGCGCAGGTCGTTGCCCACCTTGGGACCGACGGATTCCAGACGTTGGATGGTGGAAGGATTGTCGGGAATGCTGGTTTTCAGCGCGGAAGAAACCTGCTCGCGCAGATCCTGATTTTCCGCGGCCGGCATGGAGAAGCGCAGCAGATAGTCCCGGTCTTCGGTGTCGACCTGCTGAACGGTGAGACCGGGCAGATCCACGTCCTGCAGGGCGGTTTTCACCTGTTCGTCGGGGATGGGCCGTTCGAATTCAATCTGCACCATGACGCCGCCGGCAAAGTCCACGCCGTAGCGCAGGCCGCCGTTCCAGATAATGGCGAACAGGCCGAGAAGGATGAAGAAGCCGGAGATGCTGTAGGCTATGCGTCGGAACCCGACGAAGTCGATATTTGTCTGACGGGAAAGGATTGCGAATGCCATGGAAGGACCTCTTTGTCCTAGATGCTGATTTTCTGGCTGGAGGAACGGGACACCCATGTTTCAAAGACGGCTCTTGAAACAAAGACGGCCGTGAACATGGACGCCAGAATGCCCAGCGACAGCGTGACGGCGAATCCCCGGACGGGGCCCGTGCCGAACTGGTACAGAATGGCCGCGGTGATGAGCGTGGTCAGGTTTGAGTCGATGATGGAAATGCTGGCTCGGCTGAAGCCGGCGTTAACCGCTTTCATGGCGGACATGCCGCTTTTGAGTTCTTCCCTGATGCGCTCGAAGATGAGCACGTTGGCGTCGACAGACATGCCTATGGTGAGCACGATGCCCGCGATGCCGGGCAGCGTGAGCGTGGCTCCGAAGAGGGTCATGCCCGCGAGAAGAATGGTGATGGTGAAGCAGAGCATGATGTCGGCGATGAGGCCGGAAAGACCGTAGTACAGAGGCATGACGAGCACGACGGCCGCCGCGCCCACAAGGGAGGCCTTGATGCCGCTGTTGATGGATTCCTTGCCGAGCGACGGGCCCACGGTGCGTTCTTCGAGCACGGACACGGGCGTGGGCAGGGAGCCGGCGCGCAGCACGATGGCGAGATCCTGGGCTTCTTCCGTGGTGAAGTTGCCGGTGATGGATGCCTTGCCGCCGGCGATGCGATCCTGGATGACGGGCGCGGAATACACCTTGCCGTCCAGCACGATGGCCATGCGTTTTTTGATGTGTTCGCCGGTGATGCGTTCAAAGTTGTTGGCGCCGCGGTTGTTGAATTCCAGGGCCACATAGGCCTGACCGAATTCGTTGAAGGCGGGGCGGGCGTTGGTGATGTCTTCGCCGCCCATGAGGGATTCGGTATCGCAGATGATGGTGCTTTCGGTCTGGTCGCCGTACTGCCCCTTGACGATGAGGGGATAGCGCGCCGCCCCGGCGGGCAGCATGATGGAGGTCGGATCCACGTCGTCGCGCACGATATGGAATTCCAGATGGGCGGTCTGTCCGATGATCTGGATGGCGCGTTCGGCGTCGGTCATGCCGGGCAGCTGCACCTGCACCTGATTGTCCGACTGCTTGCGGATATCGGGTTCGGCCACGCCGAACTGGTCGATTCGGTTGCGGATGGTGCGCACGACCTGATCCATGGTCATGTCTTCCGTCTGCTTGCGAGCCTGATCGGAAAGCTCGAACGTGTAGACGCGGCCGGAGGCGGAGCTTTCGGCGCTGACCTGATGAATGTTGGGGAACCATTTGCCGATCATGGCGTCGAACGCGCCGGCCTGATCGGTGCGGGGCAGCGTCACCTCAAGCAGGCCGTCGGCGTTGAGGCGCGGCTTCATGACGGTGATTTTTTCCTGTTCGGCCCGGTCGCGGATGTCCTGACCGGTCACGGAGAGCGTGTTCTGCACGGCCTTTTTCACATCCACGCCCAGAGTGAGATTCATGCCGCCCTTGAGGTCCAGGCCGAGACTGATGCGGTCCTGCATGAGCGCGCCCAGAGGCGAATTGCCTATGGCGGGGATGTTGGGCAGGGCATACGCAAGCACCACGAGCAGCACGATGAGAGAGACGGCCAGGCGCAAACGCAGAGCTTTCATGGGGATATCCTTAAAAAACGATGATAGGGTCGGAAGACCTTATGGCTGAATAACACAAAGCTCCACGCCTCCTTGAATCAGGGGGCGTGGAAGCGGAAGACACGGGAAAGCCGGTCCTTACTTGGTTTCGGCGGGGGCGGCTTCGGCCGATTTGGTTATGGCCTTGGGGTCGTAGGTGCCGCTTACGAAACCGCGGGGCATGCGCACCTTGGTTTCGCCGAGGTCGATCACGAGAATGTCGCCTTCCACGTCGACGATGCGGCCGAGAAGTCCGCCGGAAGTGATGACGTAGGAACCCTTGCCCAGAGACGCGAGCATGGCTTTGTGTTCCTTATTGCGCTTCTGCTGGGGGCGGATCAGCAGGAAATAGAACACGGCGAACATGAGGATAAGAGGAACGAGAGAAGCGAAGGCTCCCATGGGGCCACTCTGAGCGGCGCCGCCCGCGTTGCCGGCGGCGTAGGCAATGGAAGTGAACATAGATTCTCCAGAATTGATTTTGCGGAAGGACGTCCGCGTCATTGACCCCATCTTCTTACCCTGTTGCGCCTTTTTACGCAATGGGTTAAGCGCGGTGAGCCGTTCGCGGGGACGATTCTTTTTGTTCTCTGTTCCGGGGGGAAACGCTGGACATTCGATCCGATTGCGGGGACTATGCCGATAAACAACGAAGAAGGCCGGGCTTTCCCGGCGAAAGGAGCGTACATGGCCGTTTTTGCCGATCCTGTGGAGCAGGCCCGCCTGCAATCGAAAGTTCTTATCGAGAGTCTTCCCTATCTGCGCGAATATCATGGCGAAACCGTGGTCATTAAATACGGCGGCCACGCCATGACCGAGGAGAGCCTCAAGCTGGCCTTTGCCCGCAACATCAGTCTGCTCAAGCTGGTGGGCATTCATCCTGTGGTCGTGCACGGCGGGGGGCCGCAGATCAATCAGATGCTGAGCAAGCTGGAAATCAAGTCGGAATTTCGTCAGGGACACCGCGTGACCGACAAGGCCACCATGGACGTGGTGGAAATGGTGCTGGTAGGCTCTGTGAACAAGAGCGTGGTGAACCTCATCAACAAGACGGGAGCGCGGGCCGTGGGACTTTCCGGCAAGGACGGCATGTTGCTCGAGGCCCGCAAGCTGGCCATGACCATCAGCCATGGCGAGGAGCAGCCGCCTGAAATCATTGATCTCGGCAACGTGGGCGAGGTGACGGCCGTGAACGTGCAGCTTCTGCGCTCGCTCATTCAGGACGAGTTCGTGCCCGTCATCGCTCCCGTGGGCGTGGACGCCGAGGGCAACACCTACAACATCAACGCGGATTCCGTGGCCGGAGCCGTGGCCGGCGCGCTCAAGGCGCGGCGTCTGCTCATGCTGACGGACGTGGCCGGCATTCTGGACAAGGAAGGCAGGCTCATCGAGCATATCGACACGGCCGACGCCCATCGTCTGCTGGAGGACGGCACGCTGAGCGGCGGCATGATCCCCAAGATCAATTGTTGTCTCAACGCGCTCAGAGAGGGCGTGGACAAGGTGACCATTGTGGACGGCCGCGTGGAAAACTGTCTGCTTTTGGAGCTGCTTACCGATCAGGGCATCGGCACCGAGATAGTCAAGTAGTCGACGCGCGTCGACGGGCGGCTCCGGCCGCCTTTTTTTGTGGTCGAGCGGGGCGGGTTCAGCGCAGTTTTTTCACCTTTTTGACGAAAGAGCGTCCGTTCCAGAGGTAATACACGGCGTTATCGGGGTCGAGAGAGCAGGGAAAGCCGTCGGAAGCGAAAGAGGGCAGCACTTCCAGCCCCTTGTCGAAGACGCAGTAGGTGCTGCTTGAGGAAAGTCGTCCGGGCAGTCTGCGGTCGGAGCGGAAAAAGTCGTCGACGTCCGGTTCCGGCGGAGGGGGCAGCGGAGCCGCGTGGCCGCCCGCGCTTATGTACCACAGTTCGGAGACGCACACGCCGTCGTCGTCTTCGGTGCGGAAAGCGGCCACCGCGCCGCGTTCCGAGCGGAACATGCGCAGCGACACTTCCGGAAGGCCTTCCGTGGACGCGAAGCGCAGGGCGTCGCGGGAGTCTTCGGCTATGCGCCAGCGTGCGTTGACGCCCTGATCTGCCAGTTGTTCCTTTTCCCGTTCGGAGAGGGGGGCGCGGGTGTTTTCAAAGATTTCCGTCGGAATGAGGGCAAAGGCCTGTCTGGCGGACAGCGGCTGTCTGTGCGGCGTTTTGGCGGCTGAGCCGAGGCAGAGCGTCGGCAGAAACAGCAATAGGGTCAGAAGAACGACTGTCTTGCTCATGATGTTTCTGTCCATGGGGCAGAAAGGCCGCATCGGAGAGATGCGGCCTTTCCGGAAAACGCGACGGCGGAGACACGCGTTTCCGCCGCAGAGTTTCGTTACTTATGATGATGGCAATGGCTGGGAATGGGAGCCGCGGGATTGCCTTCGCGCATCATGCGGACGGCGCAGAAGTTGCCGCACATGGCGCAGGCTTCCTCGTTCTTATGCGGTTCGCGGCGTTTATCGACCAGTTCCGGATCAATGGAGGCTTCGCGCATGGCGTCCCAGTCGAGTTCCATGCGGGCCTTGGACATTTTGGCTTCGCGGGCTCTGGCGCGGGGCGTGCCCAGGGCGTTTTCGCCGGCCTGCGCCGCCACGCGGGAGGCCATGACGCCTTGTTTGACGTCGTCTTCGTCCGGCAGCGTGAGGTGTTCGGCGGGCGTAAGATAGCAGAGGAAGTCCACGCCGGCGCGCACGGCCAGCGCGCCGCCGATGGCTCCGGCGATGTGGTCGTAGCCGGGCGTGGTGTCGGTCACCAGCGGTCCGAGCACGTAGAGGGGCGCGCCGTGGGTGAGCTTTTTGATGCTGAGGATCTGCGCTTCCACTTCGTTCAGGCTCACATGGCCGGGGCCTTCGATCATGCACTGCACGCCCTTTTCGAGACCGCGTTTTGCCAGCTGGCCGAGCATGATCACTTCCATCCACTGCGCGGCGTCGCCGGAATCGCTGTTGGCGCCGGGGCGCAGGCCGTCGCCGAGAGACAGCGTGACGTTATAGCGCAGGGCGATGTCGAGAAGGCGGTCGAATCCGGTGAGCAGCGGGTTTTCCTTGTCGTTGCGGAGCATCCAGCGGGAGAGAATGCTGCCGCCGCGGGAAACGATGCCCATGACGCGGCCGCCCTTGGCGCCCCATTCCGCGCCCTGACGGGTGAGCCCGCAGTGCAGGGTCATGAAGTCCACGCCCTGTTCGGCCTGCTTTTCCACGTCGGCGAAGATGACTTCGGGGTCAATGGTGGCCGGATCTTCGCCGCGGTCGATGTAGATCTGGGCCACGCCGTACATGGGAACCGTGCCCAGAGGCGCGGGGCAGGCTTCCAGCATCTGCCGGCGGATGGCGTCGAGGTCGCCCGCGATGGACAGATCCATGACGGTGTCGGCTCCGGCGTCCAGAGCGATCTTGAGCTTGCGCATTTCTCCCTTCACGCTGCAATGGAAAGGAGAGGTGCCGATATTGGCGTTCACCTTCACGCGGGAAGGTTGCCCCACCAGAATGGGACGGACGTCCTTGTGGTTGGGGTTGCCGAGCAGCACCATGGTGCCGGCCTCAATGGCGGAACGGATTTCTTCTTCCGTCAGACCTTCTTCTTCGCACAGACGGGCCTTATGCTGTTCAAACAGACTGGCCAGAGCCTGATTCTTTTCAAAAATGGACATGCTGCCTCCTTCTGGGGAGTCCGATCTTTGGCGGCGGCGCGGTGGTGACGCTTTCCGCCGCATGTTGCGGCATTGCCGCGAATAGGTTCGGAAGGTCGTCCTGCGCGGGGAAACGTCGGACGATCCGGTGTTTCTACTGCTTCTTTTCTATCTTCGCCCAGGAGTCCTTGAGCGTCACGGTGCGGTTGAACACGGGCCGTTCGGGCGTGCCGTCGGGGTCGGCGCAGAAGTAGCCCACGCGTTCGAACTGCACGTGGCTGCCCGCGGGAAGCGTGGCCAGGTAGGGTTCCGCCATGGCCGTGACGATCTTTTCGGATTCGGGATTGAAGTAGTCGAGGAAGGTTTTGCCTTCTTCGATGTCGCTGTCGCTTTCGGTGGTGAACATCTGTTCGTAGAGGCGCACTTCCGTGGGAACGGCGTGGCGGGCGCTCACCCAGTGCAGCGTGCCCTTGACCTTGCGGCCGTCGGGGCTGGAGCCGCCGCGGGAGGCGGGATCGTGCGTGCAGCGCAGTTCCACGATACGGCCGTCGGCGTCTTTGATCACTTCCTGACAGGTGATGTAGTAGGCGTAGCGCAGACGCACTTCCGCGCCGGGAGCGAGACGGAAGTATTTCTTGGGCGGGTCTTCCCGGAAATCGTCGCGGTCGATGTAGATTTCGCGGCAGAAGGGCACCTTGCGGCTGCCGAAGGACGCGTCTTCGGGATGCAGAGGCTGATCGAATTCTTCCACCTGATCTTCGGGGTAGTCGGTGATGACCACCTTGAGCGGATCCAGCACGGCCATGCAGCGAGGCGTGACGGCGTTGAGATGTTCGCGGCAGCAGAATTCCAGCAGGCTGTAGTGCACCACGGAATCGGCGGCGCGGGCGATGCCGATGCGCGAACAGAAGTCGCGAATGGCTTCGGGAGTGTAGCCGCGGCGGCGCAGACCGGAAATGGTGGGCATGCGGGGATCGTCCCATCCGCGCACGTAGCCTTCCTTCACGAGCTGGATGAGCTTGCGCTTGGAGAGCACGGTGTAGGTGAGCTGGAGTCTGGCGAACTCTATCTGCTGGGAATGATAGACGCCCAGCGTGTCCAGAACCCAGTCGTACAGTTCGCGGTTGTTGTCGAATTCCAGAGTGCAGATGGAGTGGGTGATGCCTTCGATGGAGTCGGAGAGGCAGTGCGTGAAGTCGTACATCGGATAGATGCACCACTTGTCGCCGGTGCGGTGATGGGTGGCGTGCCGGATGCGGTAAATGGTGGGGTCGCGCATGATGACGTTGGGAGACGCCATGTCGATTTTGGCGCGGAGCACATATTTGCCGTCTTCGAATTCTCCGGCCTTCATGCGGCGGAAGAGATCCAGACTTTCTTCGGCCGGGCGGTCGCGCCAGGGGCTGGGCGTGCCGGGCTTGGTGAGCGTGCCGCGGTATTCGCGAATTTCGTCGGCGGAAAGCTCGTCCACATAGGCTTTGCCCATCATGATGAGCTTTTCGGCGTATTCATAGAGCTGATCGAAATAGTCGGAAGCGTAGTGAACGTCTCCAGCCCACTGGAAGCCCAGCCACTGCACGTCTTTCTGGATGGAATCGACGTATTCGACGTCTTCCTTCACCGGGTTGGTGTCGTCAAAGCGCAGATTGCACTGGCCTCCGTATTCTTTGGCCAGTCCGAAGTTGATGCAGATGGACTTGGCGTGGCCGATATGCAGATAGCCGTTGGGTTCGGGAGGAAAACGCGTATGCACGCGTCCGCCGAAGCGGCCGGTAAGATTGTCCTGGTTGATGCGGGCGCGGAGAAAATCGGTGCCCTGGGGGCGTTCCGCTTCAGGGGCGGGGGGGTTCTGGCTCATGGAGGCCTCATGTCGTTTGGCTGCTGCGCGTTCAGGGCGCGCGGGGCAGCGGTGGCGCGATGCGTCTTGACGCATATCCTGAATGATGACTGACGGCTGAAAAGAATACCTTTGTCGGAGAGGAAGGTCAATTGAGCGGGCGTCGTCCACAAGCGCAAAAAACGCCGCCCGGAGGGGCGGCGGAGGCATGTGAAGAGGGGACTTTTGCGGCTACGGAAGGGAAGGCAGACGTTCCAGACGGAAGAAGGCGGGGTACATGCCGTCGGTGGAACAGGCATAGACGGTTCCTTCCTGGAATCCGGGGAAATTGCCTCCCAACTGGAGGGACAGCACGTAGCGGTTGAGATCGTGCCAGGCGGCGTTCGGAAAGTTTTCAGGTCGACGGCCGTTTTGTCCCACGAGGAAGGCCTGCCCTTCCCGAAGTTCTGGGGCGGGACGGGCAGACGTCGTTTCCGGCGCGCGTTCATAGATATCCGCGGGCGTCATGGTTTTCATAACGGTGATTTTCAGCGGAACGCGGACGTTGCCTTCCGCTCCGTCGGAAGAAGGAGCGGCGTCCTGGGCGTCGTCGGGGAGATATTCGAGTTTGAAAATGACGGGCATGGTGCCGTCGGTGCAGCAGGAATACTGGATGCCGCGTCGTTTCTTCATGACGAAATGCCCTCCCGTGCGCATGGCGGTGACGACGGGAAAAAGGTCGTTCCATGCCCAGTTGCAGGGGAAGTCTCCGACGCATTCGCCGTTTTCGTCGATGATGAAGGTCTGGCCTTCGCGCAGTCTCGCGCAGCGGTCGGGCGCGTGGGACACCTGTTCCCGCACGGGCTGATCGAAGACGTCGGCGGTTTTCATCGTTCTGAGAACCGTTACCTTGATGGGATGGTTTTTGGGGGCGTTCATGGGCGCGACTCCTTGTCCGGGGACGATGGCGCGGCGTCAGCGGAGGTTTTCAGGTTGAGGAATTTTGCCGCGTTCAGATAAAAAATTTGGCTCTGTCACAACAAATGGTTGATTTTTGACGAGAAATAGCGTATAATAATAGTAAGAAACAGTACCACCGAAGGAGGTAATTGGATATGCCTACTATCAAAGACGCATTAGATATTATCG
>CALUUX010000019.1 GCA_944324085.1 uncultured Mailhella sp.
TTTCTCTACGGCGACATCCTCACCATGACAGAAACCGACATCTGCTGGCTGCTCGCGCTGTTTCTCGTTTTCATTCTGTTTCAGATCGTGGCCTTCAACCGGCTGCTCTACGCGGGCACAAGCGGCGTCATCGCCAAAGCGCACCGCGTTCCCGTGGCGCTGTTCGAATATCTCTTCGCCGCGCTGCTCGCGCTGGTGGTCATGTTCTCCGTCTGGGGCGTGGGCGTTCTGCTCGTCACCGCCATGCTCATCGTTCCCGCCGCCGCGGCGCGCAATTTCGCCCGCAGCGCGGGAGGCATGTTCTGGTGGGCCATCGCGGTGAGCCTGACCTCCGCCGTGGCCGGACTGTCCCTTTCCGTCCAGCCGTGGATGGGCACGGCCACGGGAGCGACCATCATTCTCGTGTGCTGCCTCTGGTTCGCGGCCAGCGTGGTGGCGGCCTCCGTGCGCAACGAACGGCAAGCCTGAACCGCTTCATGGAGCCCCGGCTGTTTCTGGCGAGCGTTCGGCGTGACGCCACGCGCGCCAAGAAACGCGGCCGCGCCCTTCCGCCCCTGAAGCGTCCGCGTTCCGCAACGTCAATCATAACGCAGCGTTTTATTTTTTAAACGTTCTGCGGCAGACTTGATGTTTCCCTGCAACTCGTTACACTGGTTCTGCCAAACTGCGCGTCTGGCGGTGGCTTTAACGGCGTTTCACAACGTGATCGCCGTCACGCTTCATGATCCGCAGAGCCACGGCCTTTTTCTTGACGACCGCCTACCGGCCGCTGCGGATCATCCGCTCCGTCATTTCAACTCGCGCTGACGCCATAAAAGGAGATTGCCTGTGGGACATCACCTCATGCTTGAAAAGCAGTCCGCCTACGGACGAATGATCGACCGACTCAACCGCTTCCCCCAGGGCGCGCCGGAATCGGAAACGCTGTATTCCATCCTGAAAATGCTCTTCACGGAAAAGGAAGCCGACCTTGTGGCCCAGATGCCCATCCGGCCTTTCACCGCGGCCGACGCCGCGAAACGCTGGAACATGTCCGAAACGGAAGCCCACAAGATTCTGGACAACCTTGCCAGCCGCGCCATGCTGGTGGATATGGACAACCACGGCGAACAGATGTACTGCCTGCCCCCGCCCATGGCCGGCTTCTTTGAATTCTCCATGATGCGCGTGCGCAAGGACATCGATCAGAAGACCCTCGCCGAACTCTTCCATCAGTACATCAACGTGGAAGAAGACTTCATGCGCGAGCTCTTTGTCACCGGCGACACGGGTCTCGGCCGCGTCTTCGTGCAGGAGCCCACGGTGAAGGAACCCTACGCCATGGAGATTCTCGACTGGGAACGCGCCACCCATGTCATTGAAACCGCTTCCCAGTGCGGCATCAGCATGTGCTACTGCCGCCACAAGAAGCAGCATCTCGGCACGGCCTGCGACGCCCCCATGGACATCTGCATGACCTTCAACACCGCGGCCCATTCGCTCATCAAGCACGGCCACGCCCGCGAGGTAAGCAAGAGCGAGTGCATGGAACTGCTGCATCAGGCATGGGAACATAATCTCGTGCAGTTCGGCGAAAACGTGCGCGAAGGCGTAAACTTCATCTGCAACTGCTGCGGCTGCTGCTGCGAGGCCCTGGGAGCGGTGAAACGCTTCCAGATGACGCAGACCATTCATTCCAACTTCATCATGCACCTGAACGAATCCGCCTGCGTCAAGTGCGGCCGCTGCGTGCAGCTCTGCCCCGTGCACGCCCTCACCATGGAACGCGACGCCGACGGCAACCGCCGCATCGACTTCAACGCCGAACTCTGCCTCGGCTGCGGCGTGTGCACCCGCGGCTGCTCCCACGGCGCGGCCACGCTCGTGCCCCGTCCGGAACGCACCATCACGCCGCTGAACACCACGCATCGCGCCGTGGTCATGGCCACGGAACGCGGCAATCTTCAGGATCTCATCTTCGACAACCGCATGCTCTTCAGCCATCGTCTGCTGGCAGGCGTGCTCGGAGCCATTCTCAAGATGCCCGCGGTGAAGCGTTCTCTGGCGCAGAAGCAGCTCAAATCCCGCTTCATCGAAAAAATCTGCGAAAGAATCTGATCTTCATCGTCGCAGGACGAAAAACGCAAGGACGCGGCTTCCGGTCGCGTCCTTTTTTTGCGCTCCCACGGGGGGGGGACCATTCTTCTCCCATCACGTCCCACGGCGTTAAAAAAATCAGCCTGTCCGAACAACGCTCAGACAGGCTGATCCTGTAAAGGAGAAAAAGAGGAGGGTATGGAAAGGCTCAGGTTCTGGCTGGTTCCTTGCCTTCGACAACTTTCTTTTATCGAAGAAGAGAAAAAAGTCACGTTTCAAACTCTTTCCCCACAACGAAAGACTTTGCAAGGATGGAACGCGGCGTTTTCCTCCATCGCCCGGCTTTTTCCCGAAGCTCTCCGACGGACGCCCCTCTTCCGTCCAACGCTCAACGCAAACTCGCCGACAAAAGAAAAGCCGGTTCGATCGAAGGAGGATACGACCGAACCGGCGCACAAGGGGGAAAAAAAGAAAAGAGCGTGCGTTCAGGTTATCAGAGGGGGGAGAAAGACAACCTGCTACGATTTGACTATACCGCAATCCCATCGAAAGTCATGTTTCAAACTCTTTCTCTTCCGTGAAAGACTTTGAAAGCATTGTCCCTCAGCCGAGCATATCCGGCCTCCGGACACAAAAAATCACGCCTTTTCGTCCATAACGCGCCGCTTACGGCCATTTTTCGGAACCATTTCCGCCTCCGTCTCGCAGTTTCGAGCCCTGAAAACGTCAAGGGACAGCCCGCTTCTGTGAAGCGGACATTTGCCTTTTTCAAAAGTCGCAGTTATTCTTCCATCATATTTTTTCCGGATGCGTTCCTCTGAGAACGCGACGGAGCATCCGCCTTCCCTTCTTCCAAAGAACGACATCCGCAAAAGGAACACACCATGAAAAAACTCTGCACTCTCGGACTTATCGTCACGCTGCTGCTCGGCAGCGGCTGCGCCATGCAAAGCAACACGGGCCGGGGCGCGACCTACGGCACCGCCGGCGGCGCGGCGGCAGGAGCCCTTCTTGGCCAGATCATCGGCGGAAACACGAAGTCCACGCTCATCGGCACCGCGGCCGGTGCCGTGATCGGCGGCCTCGCCGGAACCGGCGTCGGCGCCATGATGGACAGGCAGGAAAACGACATGCGTCAGGCTCTGGCCAACTCCGAGGCCGTGGCCGTGCAGCGTGAAGGCAACGCGCTCGCCCTCACCTTCAAGAGCGATTTCACCTTCGACGTCAACTCCACCACCATCCGCCCGGGCCTTTACAACGAACTCGACCGCATCGCGCAGGTGCTCTCCTCCTATCCGCAGACCACCATTCTTGTGGCCGGACACACCGACAGCACAGGCTCGGACGCCTACAACCAGCAGCTTTCCGAACGTCGCGCCCAGAGCGTGAAAAACGCCCTTACCCAGCGCGGCGTGGCCGCGGAAAGAATCCAGGCCGTCGGCTACGGCGAAAGTTCTCCCATCGCCGACAATGGCACCGAATCCGGCCGCCAGCAGAACCGCCGCGTGGAGGTTCGCATCAACCCCATGCAGTAAACGCGTTTTCCCGACGCATCATGCCAACGCAGGACGCTCGCCCCGGGCGTCCTGTTTGTTCCCTCCGCCCCGGTCTTCCTTTTTTCGCCCGCGCGCCGGCCGTCGCCCACGGCTCGCCATGAAACGATCATGAAAGAATACGCGCTCATGTTTTTTGTGTCCTTTCTTTCGGCCACGCTGCTCCCCGCCCAGTCGGAAGCGGTGCTCGTGGCGCTGATCGCGGAAGGCCGGCACTCCCCGTGGACGCTTGTCGCCACGGCTACCCTGGGAAACACGCTCGGATCCGCCACCAACTGGTGGATAGGCGTATGCGCGCACCGCGTCGCGAACGCCCGATGGTTTCCCGTAAAAGAGTCCAGACTGCGCAAAGCGGAAGCCTGGTATCACGCCTACGGCCGCTGGTCCCTGCTGCTGAGCTGGCTCCCCCTCATCGGCGACGCCCTCACCCTGGCGGCGGGACTGCTCAAAGAGCCTTTCTGGTCATTCTTCTCCATCACCTGCGCGGCCAAGCTGCTCCGCTATCTCGCGCTGGCCGGCCTTTATCTTGCCGTGTCGTAGAAAAACGCCTTCCGCGCCCGCGCGCCGCGCGAACACGGCCTCTTTCCCCCGCAAGGAGCTCGCCATGGATGATTTTCTGATAGAAATTCCCCTCAACTCCATTCCCGGTTTCCGCACAGGCCACGCCCAGGACGACGAGGGTCTCACCGGTTGCACCGTCATTCTCGCCGAAACCGATATGGCGGCCGGCGTGGACGTGCGCGGCGGAGGCCCCGCTTCGCGGGAAACGGAACTGCTCTCCCCCGTGGCGGCCTGCGAACGCATCCACGCGCTTCTTCTGGGCGGCGGCAGCGCGTTCGGCCTGCGCGCCGCGGAGGGCGTCATGCGCTTTCTGGAAGAGAACGGCAGAGGTTTCGACACCGGATTCGCCCGCGTTCCTCTGGTATGCGCCTCCTGCCTTTACGATCTCGGCATCGGCGACCCCCACGCCCGCCCTGACGCCGACATGGGCTATCGCGCCTGTCCGGCCTCCCGCCACAACCGCGCGGTCTGCGGCAACGTCGGCGCGGGCACGGGATGCACCGTGGGGAAACGGCGCGGTGCGGCCGCCATGATGAAAGCCGGGCTGGGCTGCTACGCCGTGCGAGCGGGGGAAATCATGGTTGGAGCCATTGTCGCGGTCAACGCTCTGGGGGACGTTTTCGACATCGACGACGGACGACGGATTGCCGGCATGCTGTCCCCGGACGGACAACGTTTCGACGACAGCGAACAAGCCCTTTTTCGCGCCTGCGCCAGACGTTCCGACAATCTTTTCACCGGCAACACCACCATCGGCGCCGTCGTCACCAACGCCCGTTTCGACAAGACCCGTCTGAAAAAAATCGCCGCCATGGCGCAGAACGGTCTGGCCAGAACCATACGCCCGGTGCACACCTCCGCCGACGGCGACACCGTCTACGCCCTTTCCTCCGGCGACGCGCTCGCCAATCAGGACGCCGTAGGCACCCTGGCCGCCTACGTCATGGGAAAGGCCGTCAACGTGGCCGTCCGCTCCGCGCAGGGCACGCCGGGCTGTCCAGCCGCACGCGATCTTCCGTTCCGCGCCTGAACGGAGCGCGGGTTCGACGCGCCGCCCTCTCGCTCCGTCTCGACATCGCCTTCCGCGGGAAAGTCGCTTTTCCGCGCCGCACGTCTCCGGCGGCTTTCCCAACTCGACGCCCCCCGCGGACAACAAAAGAGGCCCCGTTCCTCAGGGAACGGGGCCTCTTGTCAGAATTCAACCTTGAAGGCTGAAGGAGCTTACTTCACTTCGGTGAAGTCGGCGTCCACGACGTCATCGTCCTTCTTGCCGGCGTTCTGCTGGGCCTGCTGACCGGCCTGCGCGCCCTGCTGCTGAGCCTGGGCGTTCTTGTAGAGCATTTCCGCCAGCTTGTGAGAAGCCTGGGACAGGTCGTCGGAAGCCTTCTTGATGGCTTCGGTGTCCGTGCCTTCCATGGCCTTCTTCAGGGTTTCGGTCTTGCTTTCCACGTCGGCCTTGACCGCGGGATCAACCTTGTCGCCGAGATCCTTGAGGGACTTCTCCGTGGCGTAGATGAGAGCGTCGGCCTGGTTGCGGGCTTCGATGGTCTCCTGCTTCTTCTTGTCTTCCGCGGCGTTGGCTTCAGCTTCGCGCACCAGCTTGTTGATCTCTTCTTCGGTCAGACCGGACGAAGACTTGATCTGGATGGACTGTTCCTTGCCGGTGCCAAGATCCTTGGCGGACACGTTCACGATACCGTTGGCGTCGATATCGAAGGTCACTTCAATCTGCGGCACGCCGCGGGGAGCGGCGGGAATGCCGGTGAGCTGGAAGTTGCCCAGAGTCATGTTGTCGGCCGCCATCGGACGTTCGCCCTGAAGAACGTGAATGTCCACGGCGGGCTGGTTGTCCGCGGCGGTGGAGAAGGTCTGGCTCTTACGAGTAGGAATGGTGGTGTTGCGGTCGATCAGCTTGGTGAACACGCCGCCCATGGTTTCAATGCCGAGGGACAGAGGCGTCACGTCGAGCAGCAGCACGTCCTTCACGTCGCCGGTAAGAATGGCGCCCTGGATGGACGCACCCATGGCCACCACTTCATCGGGGTTCACGGAACGGTTGGGATCCTTGCCGAAGAACTCGCCGACCTTCTTCTGCACCAGAGGCATACGGGTCATGCCGCCGACCAGCACCACTTCGTCGATATCGGAAGCGGAAAGACCGGCGTCGGCAAGAGCCTTGCGGCAGGGTTCGATGGAACGTTCCACCAGATCCATGACCATCTGTTCCAGCTTGGCGCGGGTGAGCGTCATCATCAGATGCTTGGGGCCGGAGGCGTCAGCCGTGATGAAGGGCAGGTTGATCTGGGTTTCCAGAGAGTTGGACAGTTCCTTCTTGGCGTTTTCAGCCGCTTCCTTCAGACGCTGAAGAGCCATGCGGTCCTGAGACAGATCAATGCCGTACTGACCCTTGAATTCGTCCACCATGTAGCGGATGATGCGCTGGTCGAAGTCTTCGCCGCCGAGGAAGGTATCGCCGTTGGTGGCGCGCACTTCGACGACGTTGTCGCCCACTTCAAGGATGGAGATATCGAAGGTGCCGCCGCCGAGGTCGTACACGGCGATCTTTTCATTGGCCTTGCGGTCGAAACCGTAGGCGAGAGACGCGGCGGTAGGTTCGTTGATGATACGCTTCACTTCCAGACCGGCGATCTTGCCGGCGTCCTTGGTGGCCTGACGCTGCGCGTCGTTGAAGTAGGCAGGCACCGTGATGACGGCTTCGGTGACGGGTTCGCCGAGATAGGCTTCAGCGTCCTTCTTGAGCTGACCGAGAATGACGGCGGAAATTTCCTGAGGGCTGTAGTCATGCCCGTCCACGCGCACGGCGGCGTCGCCGTTGGCGGAAGCCACGATGGCGTAGGGAGCGTGCTGCATCCAGTGCTGCACTTCCGGAGAATCCGCGCGACGGCCCATCAGACGCTTGACGGCGAAAATGGTGCGGTCGGGGTTGGTGACGGCCTGACGCTTGGCGGTTTCGCCCACCAGACGTTCCTTATCGGTAAAAGCGACGATGGACGGAGTGGTCCGGCCGCCATTGGGATTGGAGATGCACTTGGGCTCCTTGCCTTCCATCACATAAACGCAGCTGTTGGTGGTGCCAAGGT
>CALUUX010000020.1 GCA_944324085.1 uncultured Mailhella sp.
TCGCGCAGGAAATAATCCTTCTGCGCCTTGTCCATGCCTTCTCGCGCCATATTCTGAATGCGCGCCTGCATGGTGGCCACTTCCACTTCGCGGATGAGATGCTCATTCACGCGACGCAGGCGTTCCACGGGGTCAAGACACTGCAGCAACGCCTGCGCCTCGTCCACGCGAAGACGCATGTTGGCGGCAATGATATCAGCAAGCCTTCCCGGATCGTTGACCGAGTTCAGCACGCTCATGATTTCCCCGGAAGGAAGACCGCGCAGATGCAGTATTTTGTCGCTCTGCTCTCTCGCGGCGCGCATCATGGCCTCCAGCTCCACGTCGGAAACCTCGCCCCGCTCTTCCTCTAAAACGGTGACGCGCGCCAGCAAAATGGGGCCGTTGCTGTCGAACTCCTCCACATGAGCCCGAGCCAGTCCCTGCACCAGCAACTTAACCTGACCGTCACCCATCTTTATCATGCGGAGAATCATGACCACGGAACCGACGTCATACAATTCTTCCGGCGCGGGATCCTCCTCCGCGCCGTCGCGCTGGGCGCAAAGCAGAAGATACCGATTGCCGTTAAGCGCAAATTCCACGGTTTCCATGGCTTTTTCGCGGCTTTCGAACAACGGCACTATCATGGAATTAAACACGACGCTGTCGCGCAGGGGCAACACGGGAAGAACCGAAGGAATGGCCGGCGCCATATCTTCGCCGTCTCCGACGGGCTCTTCGCCGGAAGTCCCTTCGTCGTTTCGCCTCTCTTCCCCGGAGTCCTTTACGTCTCCGTTCCGAGTCTCAACGGGCGCGGAACGTTCCGCTTCCTGTTCCGACAGGTCTTTCTTTTCTTCTTCCGGCTGCGCGGAAAGCGTTTTTTGCGTATCGCTCATGCTATCCTCATTCGGGCATATCCCGTAGATTCCTTTTCGTCACTTCAAGGCAACGATCCTGCGTCATGCTGAACGCCGCGTCGGAAGTGACGATCACATGATCATGCAGAAACAGTCCCAAATGCCGAAGCGCCAAGGCTATGCGCCCTGTCAACGCCCTGTCTTCCTGCGACGGCATGTACGTTCCGCCGGGATGGTTATGCATAAGGACGAGACTGCTCGCATGGTTTCGAATCATAAGCTCCACAACTTCCAACGGTTCAAGAGCGACATGATCCGAAGTCCCATGACGGATCTTTTTAAAGATAAGCAGTCTGTTCTGTTTGTCCAGAAGCGCGGCCCACACTTCTTCCTCGGAGCAATGGCGCAGACGCTGCCTGCCCATGTCCACCAGATCGGCCAGCGTAACGGCCTGCTTTCTTTGTACGTTGCTTTGCGACGCGCGGGCAATGATTTCCCGGAGAAGAGAAAGAAAACTATCAACCGCCGGCCCGCAGCCTTCCACGCGGGAAAGCTCATCGGACGAGGCGGAAAGCAGTCCGCCGAAGTTGCCGAACGCCGACAGAAGTCGTTTGGCAAGCTGCTTATTGTCCTTTCGCAGATACACGCAGCCGAGAGCCAGCTCCAGCAGCTCGTAATCCGGCAAGGCGGAAGGGTCGGCGAGAAAGCGATCCCGAAGACGCTTTCTATGGCCGGCGCGAAGTTCCGCGTCGGAAAGATGCACGCCGTCTTTCATGATGGCCAACGTTCCTGAGTCGTCCCGACGCGGGGAGAAGAAAAAATAAGGGAAAGGGAGGCTACCAGTTCTTCCATGGCCTGCAAGGGCTGTCGGGCTCCGCTTTTAACGGACAGTTCCGCCTTTTGAAGCTCGGAAAACACGCGGCATAAGCCTTCAAAACCAAGACGCGCCGCCAGAGTTCTCTTTTCCTTCTCCACAAATTGCGGAACGAACACCCGGTCGCCGGCGTTCATCTGCCAGAGCGTTCGGGCTTCTCGCGCCATGAGCGTCAGCAAGGGAAAAAGCAGGGATTCGCCGCCGTCCCCCTCTCGCAACAAAACTTTCCACACCGCTTTGGCGTTTCCATGTTCCAGTTGTCGTATCACGTCGAATATCACGGCATCCGGCGTAAATTCTGTCATCTGACGCACCAGAGCCACGTCCGCGGAGCCGTCGGGAGAGGCCAGAAAAAGCTGCTCCAGCACGCCGCGCACGGCGGAAGCATCGGGGATGAGCATTTCCGAAAGCGCGTTGAGCGCGTCAGGCTTCAACGTCAGTCCCATGGCGGAAGCCTGCTTCTGCACATACTGCCGCAAAGAACGCGCGTCTATGCCCGCGGAACGCCAGACCCACTTTTTGCCGTCGGCAAAAGCCAGACACTTGAGCTTGGCGACATGCGCGGGAAGTTTCGGCTGTCCCTTTTCCCACGGGCCCTCAAGGCAAAATATGGGAAGCACGCCGGGACGGGGCGTGCCAAGCTGCGACGAGAGCTTTTTCCACACGTCCGCCGGAAGCTGCTGCGCGCCGCGCACAATAAGAACGCGACTGCGCCCGTCCATGCCCAGCAGGGTGAGTCCGTCCCAGAAACGCCTGTCCAGCTCCTCATCCCCCCAGAAGGTCTGAATGTCCGGACGGGCATGATTTCCCGCCTCGGAAGCCGTCAACGGTCCTATCAGCTCCCGCTCCATGTACTCGCGCAAGAGCGCGGCGTCTGGGCAGATGCAGAAAAAGAAACCCGGCCTGTCCATCCATGCCTCCAGAACGGCAAAACTCAGAACTTCTGCTGCATGCGGTCGAGAGCCCGGCGAAGAGCTTCCTTCAGCCCGTCGCGGACGGCGTTGGCTTCGTCCACCGTCTCAAACCGATCAAAATAGGAAATGACGCCGGAACGCCAGACAATGTTTCCGTTCTTTCCGCTGCGCACAATAAGTTCAAGCTGTACGATGGTGTCGCTGAGCAGCGTATTGTCCACCTGGTTGGACACGGCGGAACGAACGCGGAAGCCCGGCATGGTGATGGTCAAAAGGTAGTCGGCGTTTCCACTGTCCACCCAGCGGGCAAGACGACGAAGATTGACCTCATCGCGCACGAGTCCGCGCAAATAATACTGCACCCAGGGATACATGGTGACCTGTTCCACCTTGTCTATCCTGAGCGTCTGATTTCCGTCGCCAAGCACGCTGACGGCGCGGCCGCTGCCGGTGGCGTATCCGTCCAGCTCATAGCCGCATCCTCCGACGGCCAGACTCAGACAGCAGACGGCAGTCGCGATCAGTCCTTTCCAGGTTCCCAGGGGCATTCTCATCAGGCAATCCTTATGGGCGAAACGTTCGCAACGCGCGCCCCGCAAGAGACTCTTTTCCGGCTGGTCGAAGAACCGCCTCGCGCCCGCAAACCCGACGCGGAGAAAAAGTCTCGTCTTCATCGGGCCTTTCCGCCCGCAGACGGAAAGGCCCCTTTCTTCATGGCGCGAAACTATCCCGCCACCACGTTGACCAGTTTACCGGGAACGACGATAACCTTGCGCACCGTCTTGCCGGCGATATGATTCTGAATGGAACGTTCGGCGAGCGCGGCCTTTTCCAGATCCTCGCGGGAGGCTCCGGCGGGCACTTCCAACTTGCCGCGCAGCTTGCCGTTAACCTGCACCACCACGGTGACCACGTCGCGCTTCAGCGCGTCTTCGCTCCACGCGGGCCAGCGCACGTCGTCCAAAGACTCCGTATGGCCGAGTTCCTGCCATACTTCCTCGCACATGTGAGGCGTGAACGGGAACAGCATGACAAGCACCGTGGACATGGCCGAAGAAAGCGCGGCTCGCCCTTCTTCCGTGGCGGAAAGTTCCTCGCGGTACTGGTTCACGGCGTTGACCAGTTCCATGATGGCGGCGATGGCCGTGTTGAACTGATTGCGTTCGGCGATGTCCTCACCGACCTTCTTCACCGTGGCGTGTTCGCTCAGGCGCAACGCGCGGATGGCGTCGCTGGCCGCGGGAGAAAGATCCGAACACGCCGCCACAGGCTTCAGGATGGGCTGCATTTCGGAGAACATGCGCCACACGCGACTCACGAAACGATAGGCTCCCTCAATGCCGCTGTCGCTCCAGTCGAAATCGCGTTCCGGCGGAGCCGCAAACAGGCAGAACAGGCGCACCGTATCGGCGCCGTACTTCTGAACCATGGCGTCGGGATCCACGATGTTGCCCTTGGATTTGGACATCTTGCTGCCGCCGAGCAACACCATGCCCTGCGTCAGCAGATTCGTGAACGGCTCGTCCATGTCGGCGGGGAAATAGCCGAAGTCACGCAGCATCTTGGTGAAGAAACGGGAATACAGAAGATGCAGAATGGCGTGTTCCACGCCGCCTATGTACTGATCCACAGGCATCCAGTACTTGAGGGCCTCCATATCGAAGGGCGCGTCGTCCTTGCGGGCGGAAGTATACCGGGCAAAATACCAGGACGATTCCACGAAGGTGTCCATGGTATCCGTCTCGCGACGGGCGGGGCCGCAGCAGCAGGGGCACACGGTCTCCACAAACGAAGGCGTGTTGGGCAGAGGAGAACGACCGTCCTCGCAGGTCTTCACGTCCAGCGGCAGACGAACGGGAAGATCTTCCAGCTTGACGGGCTGCACGCCGCACTTTTCGCAGTACACCACGGGAATGGGCGCGCCCCAGTAACGCTGGCGGGAGATGTTCCAGTCACGCAGACGGTAATTGACCGTGGCGCGGCCCTTGCCCATCTCTTCCAGTTTTTTGATGATGGCGGCCTTTCCTTCCGCGTTGGGCATGCCCGTGAACTCGCCGGAATTCACCAGAACGCCGGGGTCGACAAAGGCTTCCGTCATGGTGGCGGGATCGAGTTCCTGTCCCTCGGGGCTCACGACCACCTTAATGCCGATGCCGAACTTGCGCGCGAAATCGAAGTCGCGCTGATCGTGCGCGGGCACGGCCATGACCGCGCCGGTGCCGTAATCGGCGAGCACGAAGTTGCCCAGCCAGATGGGAATGCGGTCTCCGGTAAAGGGATTGAGGCAGTACGCGCCGGTGAACACGCCGTCTTTTTCCAGCGTTTCGGACTGACGATCGAGACGATCCATATTGCGGGTGCGCTCGATGAAGGCGCGAATCTCAGCCTCATTCTCACGGCCGGCGATCAGGGATTCCACCAGCGGATGTTCGGGAGCCAGGGTCATGAAGGTGACGCCGAACACGGTGTCGGCGCGGGTGGAGAACACCTTGATTTCGCCTTCGCGCCCTTCCAGCGGGAACACGATTTCCGCGCCGGTGGAACGGCCTATCCAGTTGTGCTGCATGGTGAGCACGCGGGAGGGCCAGCCCTTTTCCAGCTTCTTCAGATCGGCGAGAAGTTCATCGGCGTAGGCCGTGATGCGGAAGAACCACTGCGTGAGATCCTTCTGTTCCACCACGGAATCGCAGCGCCAGCACTTGCCGTCTATGACCTGCTCGTTGGCAAGAACGGTATGGCAGCTCGGGCACCAGTTCTGGGGGGCCTTCTTACGATAAACCAGTCCCTTCTCCAGACACTTGAGGAAAAATTCCTGTTCCCAGCGGTAATATTCGGGACGGCATGTGGCCAATTCTCTGCGCCAGTCGTAGGAGTACCCCATGCGCTGCAACTGAGAACGCATGTTGTCTATGTTGGCGTACGTCCACTTGGCGGGATGCGTGCCGTGCTTGATGGCGGCGTTTTCCGCGGGAAGCCCGAACGCGTCCCAGCCGATGGGGTGAAGGACATTGTAGCCCTGCAGACGGCGGAAACGCGCCATGACGTCGCCGATGGAGTAGTTGCGAACATGTCCCATGTGAATGTTGCCCGACGGATACGGAAACATTTCCATGAGAAAATACTTGGGTTTGGAAGGATCCGCTTCACAGTTGAACGAGCCTTTTTCAGCCCATATCTTCTGCCATTTTTCTTCCAGCGCATGAGGATCGTAACGAGACGAGAGTGCCATTTGTGTTCCTTGCATCTTCGGGCTTGCGCCCGCTGTCCATATCAGAGGTTTCCGACGCGGTTCAGCCGCGAATGCGGAGTTCTCCCTTGTCCACGGCCTTGCTCACAGCGTCGAGAATGCCGTTGACAAAGGTATGAGAACGAGAATCGCCGTACTGCTTGTCAAGTTCCAGGGCCTCGTTCATGGAGACCTTGGGCGGAACGTCGGCGCGATACAGCATTTCATACACGCCGAGACGCAGCAGGTTCAACTCCACGCGCCCAACGCGGTCCAGCCGCCAGTTGCGGGCGAAACGCTCAATGACGGCGTCCAGCTCATCGCGATGCTGCCACACGCCGTACACCAGCTCCCAGGCGAATCCGGAAGGTTCGCCGTCCATTTCCAAAGCCTCGTCCTGACGAGGCACGGCGAGAAAGGCGGCTTTCAGCTGCTCCACGGAAGTGCATTCCAGAAATTCCTGACCGTACAGGGCCTGAAAGGCCAGCAGTCGCTGCGAGCGACGAGAGGGTTCTTTCACTCCCATTACAGCTGCTCCATGACACGGATGGTTTCCACGACGGCGGCGGCCGTTTCCGCGCCCTTGTTGCCCACATGGGCGCCGGCGCGCTCAATGGCCTGTTCCAGAGTGTCGCAGGTAAGCAGACCGAATCCTACGGGCAGACCGGACTGGAGAGAAACCTGCGCGATGCCCTTGGAAGCTTCGGCGCACACGTAATCAAAATGAGGAGTGCTTCCGCGAATCACCGCGCCGAGAGCGATGATGCCGCTGTACTGCGAAAACGCGGCCAGCTTTTTGCACACGATGGGCAGTTCGTACGCGCCGGGAACGCGCACCACGGTAATGTCCTCCTGCGCGGCCCCGTGGCGGGTAAGGTAATCAATGGCGCCTTCCACCAGATGCTGAACGATGAAATCGTTGAAACGCGACGCCACAATGGCGATCTTCAGGCCCTGGGCATTGAGCTGTCCTTCTATGGTCTTGACGGAATACATGATTTCCTCACTCTGTCTTGGGGCATACCCGCCGGAGCAGGTGGCCCATTTTTTCTTTCTTCGTCAGCAGGTAGTCTTCGTTATAGCGGCCGGGATCCTGCTCTATGGGCACCCGTTCCACAATATCCAGTCCGTAGCCTTCCAGCCCCACGATCTTGGTGGGATTGTTGGTCAAAAGCCGGAGTCTGCGAATGCCAAGATCCACCAGAATCTGGGCGCCGACGCCATAATCGCGCAAATCGGGGCGGAAGCCAAGACGAATGTTCGCCTCCACGGTGTCCAGTCCCTGTTCCTGAAGCGCGTACGCCTTGATCTTGTTCGCCAGACCTATGCCGCGCCCCTCCTGACGCATGTAGAGAAGCACGCCGCGTCCTTCTTTTTCTATGCGGCGAAGCGCGGCGGCCAGCTGTCCTCCACAGTCGCAACGCATGGATCCGAAAACGTCGCCTGTCAGGCACTCGCTGTGAACACGAGCCAGCACAGGTTCGTCCGTGGTCACGTCGCCCTTCACCAGCGCCACATGCGTGCGGCCGTCCACGGAGTTTTCATACGCGATAATGCGGAACGTGCCGTATTTCGTGGGCATGGACGCCTCAGCGGCACGCTTGACGGCCACTTCCCCGTGTTCCAGACGCCAGCGGATAATATCCTTGTTGGCCGCGATATGCAGATTGTGTTCAGCCGCGAACTTCTCAAGATCGGGCATACGGGCCATGGTTCCGTCGTCCTTCATGATTTCGCAGATGACGGCGGCTTCCTTGAGCCCGGCCATGCGGCACAAATCCACACTGCCCTCCGTCTGACCGGCGCGGGTGAGCACGCCGCCCTTTCTCGCTCGAAGCGGAAACACGCATCCGGGAGAAACAAGATCGCCGGGACGCGCGCCGTCGGCCACGGCCGTGCGCACGGTATGCGCGCGTCCAGCCGCGGAAATGGGCGGAAACTCGCTTTGTCTGGCGTCCACGGACACCGTGAAATTGGTGCCGAACCGCGATTCGTTGCGCCGCGTCATGAGCGGCAATTCCAACGCGTCGGCGCGTTCCGCGGACAACGAAAGGCAGATGAGCCCTCTTCCTTCGCGGGACATGAAATTAATGATTTCCGGCGTGACGAATTCGGCGGCCGCCACCAGATCGCCTTCGTTCTCGCGATCCTCGTCATCCACAAGAATGATCATTCGGCCTTTTTTCAGATCGTCCAGAGCCGTTTCCACAGAGCACAGGGGCATAGTCTATCCTCAGAAGCCAAAACCGTTGCGACGCAGCAAATCCATGGTTACGCGCTCTTCGGAAGCTTTGACGCCCCCGCCGGCGTACGGTTCCATAAGATGCTTCACATACTTGCCGATAACGTCCGTTTCCAGATTCACCGCGGAACCGGAACGCCAGGTCGCCACGGTAGTCACGCGCCAAGTTTCAGGGATGATGTTCACTTCCAGAAATCCTGGACCGCAATCGTTCACGGTAAGGCTTATGCCGTCCAGCGTCACCGATCCCTTGGGCACGATCTGCGAACTCCACGCCGCGTCGAAGGTCAGACGCACGCGCCTCGACTCTCCCACAGGCCGCACGCTGTCAACGCGAGCCACGGCGTCCACATGACCGCTCACGATATGACCGCCGAAACGCTCTCCCATGGCCATGGCGCGCTCCATATTGACCAGTCCGCCCACGGAAAGCCCGCCAAGATTGGAACAGGACAACGTTTCCGCCGACGCGAACGCCGTAAACGACGGGCCCGAAGGCAACCACGTTTCCATGGTCAGACAGACGCCGTTGCAGGCGACGGACTCCCCAATTTCAGGCTTATCCCAGGAAAACAACGGTCGAAAACGAAAAAGGATATCCCCTCCCCGTTTTTCCACG
>CALUUX010000021.1 GCA_944324085.1 uncultured Mailhella sp.
GGCCCAGGCTCGCGAGAACGGCGTTCCGGTCCGCTTCCACGGCGGCGTTGCAACGGATGAGCGCTGGGGAAAGTCCGTCCCGGAAGAAGGCAAACGGACCGCCGCTCTTTTCCACAGCCGAAGCGTTGGGCACGGTGCCGGCAAGATGGGTGAGCACGTTGGGGGAATTGAGCGTGGTTTCCACAATGTTGGTTCCAGGCGTCAGAGGCAGAATATTTTCAAAGGCCTCAACGACCCTGAACGTGGCGGAAGCGGGAAGGGCCGCCACGCGTTTTTTAGGCAGGGGCAAAGCCGCCAGCACTTCGTTGTCTCCGGTGGTGCGGCAGGCCCAGAGATTGTCCGACATCTCAGCCAGACATGGGGAGGCGTCGCAGCCAGCTTCTTTCAGCGCGCGGCGGAACACCAGAGAGCCGAGATTGCCAGGGACGATGAGCGCGCAGTGGTCCGACCGGAAATACGGCGCGCAGAGGCGGGCTATTTCCTCATGGCGATAATCGGGAACGCAGACCAGAATGCGGTTTGAGGCGGCCAGTGCCTCCTGAAAATCCGTGGTCATGCGGGCCGGCAGGGCTTTTCCCGTGACGCCGGCGCGACCGCGCAGAAGAATGCCTCCGCGACGTCGAATGTCGTCCATGTCCGGGGAGAATCGTTCCGTGTCGCACAGCGTCACGCTGACGCCCCGCAGCGTGAACCACGCCGCGGTGGTTTTGCCCGTGGAGCCGCATCCGATGATGACGACGTCTGTTTTCATGAAAGGTACCTCATCGTGACGAAACGCGGGCGGCTGGAAGTTCATTCCAACCGCCCGCGGGGGAGTATCGTTTACTGACGCTGACGTTCCTCGAAGGTCATCAGCGGGAAGATGTGACGTTTCTCGAAAAGCTGACGGCAAAGGTCGCGGTCGCTGTCCACCATGCCGAACAGGGCCGTGCGTCCGAGCAGTTCGATGGATTCGTCCGCCGTGGGGGCGAGCACGCCCTGATTGTTGGCGATGCGCACGCCCTTGAGCGCCAGATTGCCGGCTTCCAGGGCGATGCCGGTGCCCGAGGAGATGCGCAGCGCGCAGGCGAGCTTGGCGCCGTCGCAGACCACGCCGAAGATGCTGGGAATGGTGTTCTGCACGGCGATTTCCACTTGCTTTTCGCTGCCGCCGCGCAGCAGCACGGATCCTGCGGCCACGCCCAGAGACGCGGCCACTTCGCAGGAGCACATGGACGGACATTTGCCGATGCGCCGGATGACGGCGATGGACACCAGATAGCTCAGAGCCATGGCTCGCTGCAACGCTTCGTCGGGAAGCGCAAGATCCTTGGCGAGGCTCACCAGAGGCATGGAGGCGGCGATGCCCACGTTGCCTTTGTTGGCGCAGCTCATGGCCGGATAATTCACGCCGGACATGCGCGCTTCGCAACCGGCGGCGGCCCATGCCTTGGCCCGTATGTAAGGACTGCCCTCAGCGGCGTCGTGCAGCGTGGCGCCGATGCCCGCGCCGAGCTTGCCTTCAATGGCCGCCCCGGCGAGGCGGGTATTGTAGGACGCCGCTTCCAGCATGAAATCCAGCTTTTCAAGGGGCGCGTTTGTCGCGAGGTCGTAGAAGTCCTTGATGCGGTACTTGAGAATCGGATCCGTATGGCTTTGAGCCGTGGGATCGGGCTCGTGGCGTTCCAGAATTTCTCCGTTGCGCATCTTGAGCGTAAGCCCGTCGCTCCGGTTCTGAATTTCCGCCACGCCCGTTCCGCGGTCGGTTTTGATGGTGATCTTGGCGTAGATGCCGAGGTCTGTGCGATCCCAGAGAGGCCGGATGTGCACCAGCTCCGCGACCTTGCGGGCTTGGAGTTCCACTTCCGGCGTGACGGAATGAAGCACTTCCAGGCCAGCCTTGGGATCGCCTCCGAGCGCGCCCAGAGCGATGGCCATTTCCACGCCCAGCATCTGGGAGCCGGGGAAGGCCACATCGTCTATTTTGCAGCACATGCCCCAGTCGATATCGGCGTCGACGCGTTCGATGGTTCCGCCGATGGCGTCGTACGCCTCGGCGGCGCAGTAGCAGATGCCTATGGGACCCGTGCATCCCAGCGCGGGTTTGATTTCCGAACGAAGTATGTTGTAGAGTTCCTGATTCATGCGATCACGCTCCTGTCGCGATTATTTATACTTGTCGCGCATACCCACCACATATTCTCCGTTGCGGCGTTCTATGTAGAAGATCTTCTTATTGTACAGCGGATTGGTGAACGGATAATCCTTACGGATATGGAGACCGCGCGTTTCCCGACGTTCGCGGGCGCAGAGCATGATGGCTTCGCCTACGTCCAGCAGGTCGAAGACTTCGGCGGCGCGCATGAGTTCATGAGAGTTGGAAACTTTCATCTCGGCCTTGCACAGTTCGCGCAGTTCGCGCAGATTCTTGAGACCGGCCGACAGCAGCGTTTCCGAACGGACGCGTTCCGGCCCGGCGCCGGCGTAATCGGTGAGAATCTGCTGAAGCCCCCAGTTTCCTTCCTGCCACGGCGCGCCGGATTTGCGTTCGTACAGGGAGCTGAAGAATTCCATGCGTTCGCGGGTGAGATCCAAATCGGCCACAGGTTTGATTTCCAGATCCTGATAGCGTTTGCCGATATTTTCGCCGCATATCCAGCCGTAGACGGCTGCTCCGGCGATGGCTCCGCGCACGTTGCCCACCACGTCGCCGGCGGCGTAGAGTCCGGGAAGCGTGGTCTGGCCGTCAACGCCGATTTCCACGCCGCGGCCCAGGAAGTACGGTTCGAACTGACCGAATTCCACAGCCTGCTTGCGGAGATCCAGACCGCGTTTGCCCATGTAGTTGAGGAAGCTTGTCAGGCCTTCGCTTTCGAAGTCCTTCATCATGCACTGGAAGTCTTCCTCGTCGATCTGGGAGCAGTCCATATAGATGGGGGCGCGTCCTTCGCGGGCCATGTCGGTGAACACGTTGTTCCACACGTCGGACGTGATGTCGCTCACTTCCTTGGTGGCCTTGGTGATGAAGGGGCCCACATTGGAACCGTCGGGATATTTGAAAATGACTATCCAGGTGCCTTTGCCGGCGCGAGTCCAGTATTTGTGACCGGAATGGCGGTACGGCAGCTCGAAGTTCACAAGACGCGCGCCCGCGCGCAGGGCCTGTGCATGGCCGGCGCCGGCGTTGGCGGGGCTGTTGGCCGTATTGAACATGGTGGACGGCGTGGACATGGGCGTGTAGAGGCGGCTCGCCGTGCCGCTGGCCATCATGACGCAGCGGCTCTGCACCAGCACGAAAGAAGGTTCGGAACGGCTGTTGTCCAGAGCCAGCGCGCCCAGCGCGCGGGTGCCGTCATGCAGCAGTTCCAGCACGTCGTGGTGGTTGAGAATGGTGACGCCGAGGGAACGGGCCTTTTTCGTGAGCACGGCCTTCTGGTTGTGGCCGTCGTATTTCAACCAGATGCGGGGGCGTCCGGGGAAGGCGTGACCGCGGAACACGAACTCGTTATTGTAGGGCTTCATGTTGATGCCCCATTCTTGCCACTTGCGCACGATGGAGGACGACATCTTCATGAACTGATAGGTAAGCAGCGGATCATAGCAGCTTCCGATCTGGCTTTCCATAAGTTCCTGGAAAATGACGTCGAGATCGTTGCCGTGCACTTCCGGCAGATAGCAGAAGAAGTGATCGCAACCTCCGCCGCCGGAACCGCTGCGTCTGGTGTCGGCCTTTTCCAGCACAACGACGCGGGTTCCCTGTTCCGCGGCTGAGATGGCCGCCATAAGTCCGCCGATACCGCCGCCGATGACAACAAGATCCGTTTCTATGGTTTTACTGATGGGCAGCATGGCTAATCTCCTGCTTTGTGGTTCAGAGCCGCGGCGTCCGTGGTCGTGATCATGTAGTGGAGCGGGAAGCGAAGATCCACAGCCTTTCTCGGACAATCCAGCACGCAGGCGTTGCAGTGCCAGCATTCCCTGGGATAGAGGACGACGGGCACGGTTTTGGGCGCGTGATCAATGTCGAAAACCTCGCACGGACAGATTTCGACGCACAAGCCGCAGCCGATGCATTTTTCTTTATCAATAACTGGAGGCATAAGAACTCCTTGCCCGCCATTTGAGCGGCGGGCCTTGCAACAATCGTGGAATGTTCAGGAGAGGGCGGTTCGCTTACTTGAAGACGCTCGGCAGCCAGAGTGCGGTCTGCGGAATGAAGTAGACGATGGCCACCAGAACCGTCATGGCGATGGCAAAGGGAATGGCCGCGCGGAACATGGTGTTCAGCGGCACCTTGGCCAGTTCCTTGATGACGAAGAGGTTTACCCCGAAGGGAGGAGTGATGGTTCCCATGTTCAGCAGGATGACCATGAGCACGCCGAACCACACCAGATTCCAGTGATAGACGGCGGCGATGGGCAGAAAGATGGGAACGCATACCAGCAGCAGCGGCAGGGCGGGCACAAAGCAGCCAAGCACGATCATGACGATCACGATGGCGAGCATGGTGAGCCCTCCGGACAGCTCCAGCGACGCGATGCTGGACGCCATGACCGTGGGAATGCGGCTCAGCGTCATGAAATAGCTGAGCATGGCCGCGCCGGTAAGAACGGCAAAGCACATGGCGATGAACTTGGCCGAATCGTTGAGCGCGGCGATGAATTTTTTCATGGTCATGCGACGCATGAACAGGGCGACGAGGAACGCGCCCACGGCGCCGATGCCGCCGCCTTCCGCCGGGGTGAAGATGCCGCCGTAAATGCCGCCGATGACCAGCACGAACAGAACGAGGATAGGCAGGGTATACTTGAGGGTGCGCATGCGTTCTTTCATGGGCACCTTGGCTATGGTGGGCGCGGCGGACGGATGGAGCACGGCGATGATCCACACGGTAATGCAGAAAAGAATCGTGAGAATGACGCCGGGAATGGCCCCTGCCATGAACAATTCGCTTACCGACTGTTCAGCCAGCACGCCGTACATGATGAGGTTGGTGCTCGGGGGAATGAGCGAACCGATGACGCCTGCGCAGGCCAGCGTGCCCACGGCCAGTTTGTCGTCATAGTTGTTGGCGCGCATTTCAGGCAGGGCGATGGCGTTCATGGCGATGGATCCGGAAAGATGATCGCCCACCACGGCGCCGAACGCCGCGCAGGCGCAGACGCTGCCCTGGGCGAGGCCGCCGCGGAAGTGGCCTATCCAGTTGCGGGCGAAGGAGTACAGATCGCGTCCGAGGTCGCCGTAATAGCAGAAGTAGCCCATGAGCATGAAGAACATGAGCGGCACCCAGTTATAGCTGCTCGATCCTGTGAACATGACCTGACCGAACATGACCATGGCGGGATTGAATCCGCGTATGGCGCAGGAGAAGACGAAACCCGCGGCCATGAGCGCGAAGGCGACGGGCATGCCGCAGATGAACATGAACAGCATGACGCACAGGCCTATGATGCCGAGATTGACGGCACCGAGACCGGGGAAGCGATGCGTCGCCACATACCACGCGATGAGTACGGGAATGACGCCGAAAAGGATGGCGAACGCCGCGTGTCCCTTGCCGATGCGGCGCACGCGGTCAAGCAGACGAAGCGCGTCGATGACAAAGGCCGCAAGGAGCGTGCAGAAACCGAAACACACGAACCACACGAAGGGATTGATGGGCAGACCCAGCTGATGGGTGATGGTGGTCGTGTTCGAGGCCAGTCTGCCCGTGGCCCAGATGCATACGCAGCAGATGGCCGCGCTCCAGATGGTGGTGGAACATTCGAGCGTTATTTTGCTGTCTGGTTTCAGGGTTTCCGTAAAGATATCCATCGTCACATGGCTCTTACGGCACTGCGTGTAGGCTATGCCTGAAAACACCACGATGGGCATGAGCATTTCCGTGACTTCGTGGGCGCCGGAAATGGGGCTGCTGAAAAGACTGCGCAGAAAAACGTCGAAGAACGTGATGAGAACGATGACGAGAAAGCATCCGATGCCGCCGACGCTGAGCCATTTGCAGAACGTGGTGAGTTTCTGAGCGGCCGCGTCGAGAGGCGAGGCGGAAAGAGCCTCGGAATGGGCGGGGGCAGACATGAGAAGACCTCCGAAGAGAAGAGGAAAGGCGGCGGCGACGCTCTGCTGTTTCGCGAGCGTCGCCGCAAAAGAGCGTTATTTGATGCCGAATTCCTGGAACAGCTTGGAATCCTTCCACAGAGGGCTGTACTGGGTCTCCAGTTCCTTCAGACGAGCCAGAATCTTGTCGCCGGGGAGGCCGGAAGCGGTAAGTTTGTCTGCCCAAGCCTTATCCAGCGGGGCGAAAAGGGTGTGAATTTCGTCGTATTCGGCGTCGGTGAGGGGGCAGATGACGCCGCCCATTTCATTTTTCCACTGCTTGGCCAGCTCGTACTCGATGTCGCTCATGTACTTGGTGCTGCGCTGCGTGAATTCGTCGCCGAAGGTGTCGTCCACGACTTTTTTAAGATCGTCGGGCATGGAATCGTAGGTGTCCTGATTCATGGCCACGCCAAGGATGATGCCCGTGATGTTCACGGGAACCATATACTTGAGCATATCGCCGAAACGGCGGTTCACCAGCATGCCGAAACCGGTCATGGCGCCTTCGGCGATGCCCTGCTGCAGAGCCATGTACGCGTCGCCGGGAGACATGGACACTGGCACCGCGCCGAGAGCTTCAATCTTGGCCGCCACGGTGGGGCCGCCGAAGGCGACGATTTTTTTGCCCTTGAGATCGGCAAGCGTTTTCACGGGCTTGTTCATAACAATGAACTGACCGATCATGCCGTCGTAGGAATTGAGAAATTTCGCTCCCTTGAATTCCTTCATCACTTCAGGGAATTCTTTCTGAATTTCGTGCATGATGGTCGTGGGATGTTCGCTGGCGCGAGCGGGATCCAGGGCGTCCCACGCTCTTTCATGGAAGGGGAACTGGCCGGGCGCGTTGAGCAGGGCCACTTCAGTGAGATCGGCGAGACCGGTTTTCACCGTTTCGAAGCATTCCGAAATCTTGCTCATGGATTCCGCGAAATAGGGAATGACCTTGATGCGTCCGCCGGAACGCTTTTCAAGATCGCTCATGACCCCTTCAAGGAAGAGCTTCCAACGGGTATTGGTCGGGGGTAGCGGCATATTCAGGTGCAGCTCGTACTCCACGGCGGCGTTGGCGGGTTGTTGAGGGGCGGAAATCAGCATCGTTGCGGCAAGCAGACCCAGCAGAAGTTTCTTCATTGCCTGTCCTCCATTATAGGTTAACAAGCCGTTTTCCCTGAAAAGGAAAAACGTCCCGTACGACCTTGCGATTCCAGACAGCCGATTTCCCAGAACCTCAGCCGCGAAGCGGCATTAATCCCATCTGTTGAAGGAGTTCAGCGTAACGACTCTCGGGTTGAAGATAGTGACGCCGCAGCTCAACAGTTCATCATCCAGACCGAAGTTCCGCAGATACCACATGAGCACGGGATCCTTTTCGGAAAGGCCGAAAATTTTCGCGAGCTTGCTGTCCGCGGCGGTAGGAATGATGGCTTTGATGGTATGGGAAATTTCGGCTCCTGTTATCGCAATTACAAGTTCTCTGAAAGAAAGTCCCTGTATATCGTCATCGGTCAGCCTTCTGACCGTGTCCGGGTAAATGTTGAACGTCCAGACGGCTGGAACGCCGTTTATGAAGTGACGTGATTCCTGAATAACCCACGGATGAATGATTTCTATGCCGCACGGGGCGACGCCGTTGAGGAAGGATACCGTATCTTTGGTTTCCGGCACGGGAGCGAAACGCTGCGTTTCCGTCACGCCCGCGCTGGCAAGAAGCCGACGCATGGAAAGTTCTTCATCGAAACGCATGGGGGTGTTCAGCACGCTGAAATTCACGATGTTTCCCACACCGTGACGTTTGGTGATGAATCCAGCCCTGGCGAGTTGTCCCAACGCTTCGCGGAGCGTTGCGCGACTGATGCTCAGCTGACCGCACAGCTCTTCTTCCGCGGGAAGTTTACGCGTTCCCTTGGGAAGACGGCGAATCAACGAAAGCAGTTGTTCTTCAGCAATGTGGACTAAGGAAACTCGTTTACTCATCAGACGTCTAACCTCTTGTGTTTTTCTTTTAGCAATCTGGAAATAACGTGTCAATAGGAACGAGGAGAAAAAACAGAATTCTTGATGTTGTCTTGCCATAACTGAAAACAGTTTTCAAGATAACCTGAGAGGTCTCTCTTTAGCAAGAGTAAAGATGAAGTAAGAAACGAAATGGCTAGGTATAGGTGATGTATTCAAGTATTTTTTGACGCATAATATGGAATACACATTATCAATTGGGCAATTAATTTCGATTTCAAGACTCATTATTCATGCAATAATCATGCAAAAATATATTTTTTCGTTGAAATAAGTTTAATAAAATGGAAAATATAGAAATAGTTTTATATAAAATCGTGAAAAATATAATCGCATTTTTATAAAAGTTTCAAGAAACCTTCAACGGATAATAAGGGATAAGATTCGGCGTCGTTCAACTTCTGGCATAAACGTCTTGCCGCTTTTACTTAAAGACAAGTGGAGATGAAAACGTTCCGCGTCACGACGCTCAAGGGACTTTCACGAGCGTTTTGAAGAGGTGAAGCACGTCCTGTCGTCGGATCGCGCAGCCTTTGTGGACGGCGTACCTGTGGAGCAAGGCGATGTATGACGCGTAAAAGCCCCATCGGGAGGGGACTGTTTTCCCGATGGGGCCAGAGATTCCTTCAACGCGGGAGGCGCGAGGGGGAGGAATCAGTTATTAATGGGCGTCTCTGCGGCGGCCATGCGGCCGGCGGCTCTGCCTGAGGTGATGCAGTCGCCGATATTTGCCGCCGTTTCATATACGTGGCGTATCATGGCTCCCAGTTCGCCGGCGACGTACAGTCTGGCTATGGGATCGCCGAATACGTCAAGCACGCGATGTTTTTCGTCACGGGTGAGTCCTCCGTGGGTATTGGTGACCAGCGGCCAGGCCTTCATGGCGTAATAGGGGGCTTTTTCGATGGGCTTGTAGAACGAGCGGGCTCCGCGTCGAAATTCATCGAACTCCACGCCGGAACGCAGCGTCGCGTTCCATTTCTCAAGGGTGGCGCGCAGCGCGTGAACGTCCATTTTTTTTTCGCTGTCAGGATCGGCGTTGATTTTGTCGCAAAGCTCTTCGAGGGTGTTCCCTTTGAGAATCCAGCCTTTTTCCACTTCTTCGCTGTTGTCTTGGCTCCATTTGTAGTTTTCCCACGAGGTGTTGGCTATCGGCCCCCAATTTCTGCCTTCCTCGTCAAAGATAACCCAGCTCGGTATTCTGGGATATCCGTTGTCGCCGGGGTTATAGAAAGGCTTCATCCAGAGGGAGCCGTCGAATATTTCCATGGGACGATGATTGAGGTCGGCCCCCATGGGAGCGAACTCGTTCATATAGCGCGAACCCATTTTGTCAACGACGATCCACGGCGTGGGGCGCAGTCTGTTGTAGCGGCCCATGTTTCCCGCGGGGCCGCAGTGACGGAATCCCGTCTTGAATCCTGGAATTTCGAAGCCGTAGCTTCCATGAAGATTCCACATGCCTCCGATATCCGCTCCCACAGCCTGGGCCATGGTGATGCCGTCGCCCGTGTTGCTGGCGTGGCAATAGGAAATGTATTTGATTCCCTGACAGAATTTTTTGTAGAATTCCTGATTGTTTTCGTAGCCGCCGCAGGCCAGGATGACGGCTTTTCTTGCCTTGACGGCGAGCGTTTTGCCTTCGCTTTCCGCAATGACGCCGAGTATGTCTTGCGTTTCGGGGTCTCTGACCAGCTTTTTTCCGGCCGTGCGGTACATAAGCTCAATGTTCCGGCTTTCCACGTTGTCCATAAGGATTTTCATCAGCACCATGCCGCCGGGAACGCGTCCCGTTTCAATGCCCGCGACTTTGACAGCTCCGGGAAACCAGCTTGGGGATTCTGTAAAGCCGGGAATTTGATCGGGCATCAAAACGTACATGGCTTCCCGGCCTTCATGATCGAAAATCGCGCCGCCCATTTCCTTCATAGAGCGGGGCGTGCGGAACGTGGCGCCGTCTATTTCCGCGAGTTTTCGCATATACTGTTCATTTTTCGTCAGTTCGTCGCAAAATTCTTTCAGTATCGCGTCCGGCACGCGTCCGGCGGCGGAACAGCGCAGATACGAGAACATTTTTTGGGCGTCATTGCAGCACATGATGCCTCCCGAAGCGGCAGGGGAGCAGCCCGCGGGATGACGTTCCTTTTCCATGATAAGCGTTTGAGCTCCTGCGTCATGGGCTTCGATGGCAGCCACGGCCCCCGCAAAACCATACCCTATGACGATGATGTCGACTTCCTTATCCCATATGCGAGGCGTATTCATAACGATTCTCCTGGCGTCGTTTAGAAAAGAATGGATCCGGCCAAATAGATGACGACGGACAAAATAATTAATGACAGCGCGATCAAGATAGGCGCGATTTTCCAGATCGCTTTTGTCGGCACCCAGTCGTTGCCGTGCAGCATGGCGGCTGTGGAGCTGGCGGCCGGCGTCAGGAAGGCAAGGCAGCAGGTGTTGATGACGAGTATCACCGCAAGTTCCGGCGCCACGCCTTTGGCTGAGCAGTAGGTAAAGATCACGGGCATCATGATGGCCGCGATGGCAGTATTGTTGATGCACTGCGTGAAGGCGGCGGCCACCACGCCCATGCAGACGGCGAACACTACTGTGGAATTGGCGCTGAACAGCGGCTCCATGGCCAGAAGCATGAACTGGGTAATGCCGCTTTTGGGATCGGCGAGAGGGCCGGCCATGGGCAGCGTGAAGCAAAGAATGAAGATGATGGGCCAGGCCACGCCTTCCGTGATGGCCTGCTTGAACGACATCAGCTCCTTGCCTTCAATGCGTATGGCAAAAAGTATCGCGACAAGCAGAATGCATATTCCTGCAGAGCCGAGTTTTTTGCAAAAGGCCGAGATCATTAAATCCTTGGGAAGAAAACTGGGCGCCATCATTAAGACGATCAGCGCGATCAGAAAACCGAACAGCATTTTTTGCGTGCCGTTCAGGGTCATGGTTTCGCCTTTGAGCAGAACGGCAATGTCCAGCTTTTCCAGTTTGCTCACGTCCGGACGGAAAAGATATTTCCCTACGAGAACGAACATAAGCAGGCAGCAGACGCACCCCGTGATGGCTATAGCCATGTAGGAAGCGTAGTCAATGGGAACGCCGGACAGTTTTTCATACGTGCTGATGGCGACGAAGGGAACGGCTTTGAAAGGAATAAGCGCCATGCCCAGCTGAGCCGCGAACACGGAACCTATGAACATCATGATGGGATATCCTTCCCCTTTTTTGTAGCCGCAAATATCGAAAACGCCGTACAGCAGTCCCCATCCGATGACTGCCGCTGGCGTGGCACTGGTCAGTCCGCCGAGCGTGGAGATGGAAGCGAGAAGCGCGAAGGTGGGCAGCCATGGTTTGTGCAGAATGCATTTTCGGCTCACAAACCACAGCGAAATGTATTTTGAGATGCCGTATTTGTTCAGCACCGCGCTGAACACGAAAATGAACAGGATCATGACGACGGAAACGTCGCCAAAACTTTTATTGAGCAGCGAACCTGCCGGCATGACGTCCAAGAGAATGATGGCAAGCAGACCGACCATGCTTGGCCATATAATGTCGATGAATATCCAGGCGTAGATGACGCCCAGAAACACGCCGACGACTTTCATGCCGTAAGGTGTCAGAGGTTCGATGGGGGAAAGTTGACCGAAAAAAAAGGTGATAAGAAGAAAAATGGCGGAATGAACCATATAGGAAAAATGGCTGAAACCTTTTCCGCTTGCCGGACTGGACGCCATAAACTCCTCCTGATGATGACAATGCGAGATGTTTTCTTCCGTTTCCAAAAGTCTTTATGCGCTGTTGGACCCTCCCCATAGACGAAACGATTGCGATGGCGAGCTCTCGACCATAGACTGCTGATAAGTAAGCAAAAAATGTGCCAAAAATAATTTTTTGTTTTTTCAATAAGTTAAGCTTATATCTAAAACGGGTTGCTTTATTTTTTTCTATTTTTTATTCATAAAAAACTTAGTATTTTTCTTTAAAATCATGGAGAGAAACATGCCGTCCGGCCATGATGGATACGCAATGCCCACGTTTTCGGAAGTGCACAGAATGAAAGGCCTTCAGAATACGCTCAACTATCTTCTGGAGCTTTTGCAAGAGGATATTCCGCTTGAGCGGGCCAATATTCTTTTTATCAGCCATACCGCGTCGACCATCATCGACATCGCAGACACGAATGAGACCTTTGTCATGGGAAGCTACCATGATGATCAGAATTCGCTGAAGCCTGTGGTGTTGATGGATAAAATCAAGGAAACGACCGTTGTCAATGACCTCTTGCAATATCAGACCAATGAGAATCTTTTTCAGGATCCGTTTTGTCAGGATTTGCCTTTTCTGATGTACAAGTCGCTGCTTCGGCTGCCCCTGCTTTCCAATAAAAACTGCACGGTTGTCATCAATTTCTGGTCGCAGCAAAAGAACGTGTTTAAAGATGAAGCCAGGCGACAGATTGAACATGTCCTCATTCCGTTGAAAAAGAAGTTTCAGGCGCATATTTCTGCCATTACTTTTCAGGGAAGCGTACCTCTGCCGCAAACGCTGTCCGGGCAGGAACGTCTGAATCTTTGTCCGGGACTCAGTCAGATAAGCAGGATTGTGGAGGCCGTCGCCAGGTGTGACAGCACGGTGCTTCTTTTAGGAGAAACGGGCACCGGAAAAGAAGTCATTGCCGACGCCATACATCAGCTTTCCCATAGAAACGCCGCTCCGTTTATAAAAATTAATTGCGGTTCGTTTCCTGAAAGTTTGATTGACAGCATGTTGTTCGGCCATGAAAAAGGCAGCTTTACAGGAGCCACCCATACCAAGCCTGGATATTTTGAGATGGCCGACGGAGGAACCCTTTTTCTGGATGAAATTGGGGAAATGTCTCCCGCGACGCAGGTGCGCCTTCTTAGAGTGTTGGACACCGGAATGATTCGTCGCATCGGGGCGTCGCATGAATTTCGGATCGACGTGCGCATTGTGGCGGCGACGCATGAAAATCTTCCGCAAAAAGTGGAATCCGGGCAGTTTCGTCAGGATCTCTGGTATCGTCTGGCGGTGTTGCCGTTGCGCGTTCCTCCGCTGCGTGAACGTCTGGAAGATATTCCTGTTCTTGTGCGGCATTTTGTTCATAATAAAGCCTATAAGTTGGGCTTTGACGCTTTGCCTGATATCTCAGAGGAAGAGCTCCAGACGCTTATTCAATATAAATGGAAGGGCAACGTGCGAGAGCTTGAACATACGATAGAACGGGCTCTCATAAAATATAAGATAGACAATAGAAACAATGAGCAGCTGCATTTTGATCTTTCCCCCGCGATCCGAATCCGCAAGACCGTCGCGCCGGAAAGACGAAAGGAGGCGGAATCTTCCGCCATTCCTGCATCCGTGCGCCATGATGGGGAATGGCCGACCATGAAGGAATTGCAGCGTCGTTATGTCAAGGAAGTCATCGCGCACTGCCATGGCAAGCTCACGGGAGCCGGCTCCGCCAGCAGTATATTGGATATGCATTATACGACGCTTCGCAGCTATATCCATGAGATAGGCCTGCCTGTGGAAAAGAGGAAAAAACGCGTCTGATTTCAGGCCATACGCAAAGGGCATGGGGGCCAGAAAGAAAAGATCGTCTCAAGGAGCGTTGAAGGCAAGAAAAAGGCGCAAAAAAAGCGTCGGCTTAATGCTCAAGCCGACGCCAGTCAATCATGAATAATATTTTCGGAGCCGTTGTTCGCTCATAGGATGATGGTGTCCCCGGCGTGAGTCGAACACGCGGCCTACTGCTTAGGAGGCAGTCGCTCTATCCATCTGAGCTACGAGGACACGGCTGAAAAACTTATCCTTTGGGAGAAACGCTGTCAAGCGCGAGGGATTACGCGGCGGGAGCGATCCTTCCTACGGAACGACGACTCGTAGCGCGTCGATCATTCTTCTTCCGGCAGGGATCAGGAAATCTTTTCAATGTAGCGAACGCGCAAATGCAGATCCTTTTCCGGGCCGTTTTTCTTTTTGCCGATTTCTCCAGTGATTTTGACGGTGTCCTGAGGCGTGATGTCGAGCTGTCCGAAAACGTGCGGCGGAATGTCTATGGTCATGCTCCCGCTTTTGTCCTGAAAGACGTATCTGTTTTTCTCCAGATGCTTGACGATGTTGCCTTCCAGAACGCAGGTGGTCATGTCGCCTGCCTGCACGGCGGCCTGAACGGTGTTGATGACCTCTCTGCTGTCGCTGGGACCGCGGAATCCGGCATAAGCCGACGTCGTCATGATGAGAGCCATGGACAGAGATGCAACCAGAACGGAAATTTTCATAACAACCTCCGGAAGAGTGTGAAGACGGCATGCCGCCTTCGGGCATGATGGTAGGGAATTTTGCCGGGTTCCGCAACTGATGTTGGGGCGAGAGACGACGCGAACGAAAGTCCGGACCCATAATCGTTCGCTTTCTCCCGTTGCGAACGGCGAATCCTGACGTGTGGAGACGACAAGAACGGCCGATCGCAAAGCGTTGGACTCCACAACCGACCGCTCCGTCAAAATCGTTTTTTGGGGGGGAGGCTAGACTTCGGCTCCCACGCGCATGAGTTCAAAGGTGACGCCCTGCGGGACGGCGACAAAGGAACAATCGTCGCTGGCCTTGTTGAGCAGTTTGCCGCCGAATTCGTTCACGAGCTTTTCTGCCATGGCGTTGGGGTCGTCCACGCGGACGCCGATGTGGTTGAGGCCGCAGGCGGAAGCGTTCGGCATGGGAGCGTCGGCGGGAATTTTCTTAAGGAAGATCTGCACGCCGGAAAGCGTGACGACCGCGCCGTCCGCGCCTCCGAACTTGCGGAAGCGCACGAAGCTGGCGTCGAAGGCTTTGGTCCAAAGATTGATCATGGCGTCGAGGTCGGCGCAGCAGAGATGAACATGGTCAAAGGAAGTCATGAGTTCCTCCGTGGTGGATGCGGGTTGCGAGAGCGCGGGTACGAGGCGGGATCAGGCTCCCTCGGCCTCGTTGCCGCTGGAAGCGAGAATGCGGAAACATGTGGCGGGCACCAGCAGCGTGCCGTTTTCATGCAGGATGCGCGTGGCTTTTTTGATAGCTCTGCCGGTGGTTTCGTGCGTCATGAGCACGAGGGAGACGCAGTCGTCACGTGTGGCGGCCTTCTGGATAAGCTGGGCGAAACTGATGCCCTCCTTGGCGAACACCGTGGCGATGTCGCGCAGCACGCCGGGAGTGTCGCGCACGGTGGCGCGCACGTACCAGGGGCTCTCGGCCTCGTCGGAGGGGAGAATTTCGGCGTCGGGCAGAGCTTGAACGAAACCGGTATTGGCTTCCGCGCTGTTGACGGCGTCGCGGCGGGCGAGGGCCAGCAGATCGCCGAGCACGGCGCTGGCCGTGGGACGGCTGCCCGCGCCAAGACCGTGCAGGAACAGGGATCCTACGGCGTTGCCTTCGATGCGCACGGCGTTGTACGCGCCGTTCACGCGGGCCAGCAGCATGGCGTGATGCACGAGAGCGGGGAACACGCCGGCTTCTATCTTGCCGTTTTCATCGCGAGCCTGGCCGATGAGCTTGATGCGATAGCCGAACTCACGGGCGAACTGAATGTCCAGAGGATTGAGCCCGCGGATGCCTTCCACGGAGAGCTTGGAAAAATCGTAATGCACGCCCCAGGCGAGGCGGATGAGCAGCACCAGTTTATGAGCGGCGTCCTGTCCGTCGATGTCCAGGGACGGATCGGCTTCGGCCAGGCCCAGATCCTGCGCTTCCTTGAGCGCGGTGGGGAAGTCGAAGCCGTGGCTGTTCATTTCGGAAAGAATGTAGTTGGACGTGCCGTTGAGAATGCCCATCACCGAGGTGATGTGATTGCCGGCCAGGCTGTCGCGCAGCGTCTGAATGACGGGAATCGCTCCCGCGGAACTGGCTTCGTAGCCCAGCGCCACGTTTTTTTTCGCGGCGAGGGCGAAGATTTCCCGGCCGTATTCCGCAAGAAGGGCCTTGTTGGCGGTAACGACGGACTTGCCGTTTTCTATGGAGCGCAGAATCAGTTCTCTGGCCACGGTGGTTCCGCCCATAAGCTCCACGACTACCTGAATATCGGGATCGTCGGCGAGAGACATGGCGTTGTCGGTGAGAACGACGCCTTCGGGCAGATCGCGTTTTTTGGCGATATTGTGGACGGCCACCGCCTTGATCGTGATTTCGCGACCCGTTCTGCGCAGAATTTCGTCATGATTCTTTTGCAGCATTTCCACGAGGCCGCCGCCGACCGTTCCGAGGCCGGCTATTCCGATGCAGAGGTTCTGAGACATGAAAGCTCCGGAGGAGGGAAAGAGGGTTTGCTCTGGGTCCGAGGCGCGTCGCGCGTCGCGGTTCGGGCGTGGGGCAACGCCGCTGCGGCCTTGCCTCCACGCCCTGGTCGTCAGGATATCAGCCTTCCTGAAGCACCTTTTTGATGCCTTGAAGGGCCTGTCTGGTGCGCTTCTGGTTTTCGATGAGGGCGAAGCGCACATACTCGTCGCCCATTTGTCCAAAGCCGATGCCTGGCTGAACGGCCACATGGCCTTTCTGAAGCAGCAGCTTGGAGAATTCCATGGAGCCCATGGCGCGGAACGGTTCAGGGATGCGTCCCCAGGCGAACATGTTGGCCTTGGGGGGAGTGATGGGCCAGCCTATGCGGTTGAGTCCGGCGCAGAGCACGTCGCGGCGTTTGCGGTATTCGTCGCAGATTTTCTCCACGGCGTCGCGCGGCGCGTTGAGGCCTACAGTGGCCGCGATCTGGATGGGCTGGAAAATGCCGTAGTCGAGATAGCTCTTGATGCGGGTAAGAATGTGGACGAGGTCGCGGTTGCCGAGGCAGAAGCCCATGCGCCATCCGGCCATGGAGTAGCCCTTGGTCATGGAATAGAATTCCACGCCCACGTCTTCCGCGCCCTTGGCCTGAAGGAAGCTCGGGGCCTTGTAGCCGTCGTAGCACAGATCGGCGTAGGCCATGTCGTGGATGACCCACATTTTGTGTTCCTTGGCGAATTCCACGATGCGTTCAAAGAAGGGCAGATCCACGACCTGCGTGGTGGGGTTCTGCGGATAGCTGATGATGAGCAGCTTGGGCTTGGGCCAGGTCTGCTTGGTGGCGGTGAGCAGATCTTCAAAGAAGTCGCGGTCTTCGGCCACGGGAATGCGGCGCACGTCGGCCCCGCAGATGACGGGGGCGTACACGTGGATGGGATAGGTGGGATCAGGCGCGAACACGACGTCGCCGGGGTTCAGCATGGCGAGGCACAGATGGGCGAGCCCTTCTTTGGAACCGATGGTGGCTATGGCCTGCGTTTCGGGATCAAGATGAACGTTGAAGCGGCGGGCGTAGAGATCGCAGATGGCCTTGCGCAGGTTCGGAATGCCGCGGGAAACGGAATAGCGGTGATTCACTGGCTTGCGGGCGGCTTCGCAGAGTTTGTCCACGATGAACTTGGGCGTGGGCAGATCGGGATTGCCCATGGACAGGTCGACGATGTCGATGTTCTGCTGACGGAGCTGCTTCTTGATGTCTCCCACCACGGCGAAGGCGTAGGGGGGAAGACGGTCTATCCTCGAAAATTCGGGCATACTGTCCTCACAGTACGAAAGCCAGACCGGGCCGCGCGTTTCCCCTGGCGCTGGCATGACGCTTCCGGGTCGCCTCGACGCAGTCTGAACTGCTGAGGATTACAGGCATGCCGGGCGCTTGCGCGGCATACGGGGGAGGGCGGATTTTGGACGATGTCGACGGCGCGCTGGCATGACGCGGAGGCGACGGAACCCGCCTTGATGATATTTCACGTTTATAGTAGTACATCAAGGGAGTTGTAAAGAGGCCGGCATGAGGGCTGCCCGGCTTTTCTTTTTCTATAACCCGGGCCCATGGCGGACACTATGCAACAATTGGATATGCTGACCTCGGAAGGCGCCGACAGAACGGAAGAATTTTCCGGCACGTTGGAACGCGTGGTCTTCCATAACGAGGAAAACGGCTGGACGGTGTTCCGACTCCGCGCGGAGGGACGGGAAGATCCGGTGACGGTCGTGGGCAGCATGTCGTCCCCGCAGCCCGGGGTGCGCCTTCGCGTGAAGGGCCGCTGGATAAGCCATCCGAAGTTCGGGCGGCAGATTCAGATGTCGTCGTGGGAGGAGGAACTTCCGGCCACGGAAGAGGGCATACGTCTTTTTCTTGCCTCCGGCTGCATCAAGGGCATCGGTCCGAAGTGGGCCGACCGCATCGTGGCTCATTTCGGCGCGAGCACGCTGGACGTCATGGATCACGATCCCGACCGCATGCTGGAACTGCCGCGTTTCGGCAAAAAGCGGCTGGAAGCCATGAAGGCGTCCTGGGCGGAGCATCAGGGCATCCGCGAGCTCATGATATTTCTTCAGCCGCATGGCGTAACGGCCGGTCTTTCGGTGCGCATCTACCGGCAGTACGGCGCGCAGGCTCTCGCCATAGTGCGCGAGAATCCCTACCGGCTGGCCATGGACATTCACGGCATAGGGTTCACCACGGCCGACGCGCTGGCCCGCAAGCTGGGCTTTGACGAAGCCAGCCCCCTGCGGGCGGAAGCCGGAGTGCTCTACATGCTCATGCGTCTTACCGAAGATGGACATGTCTACTATCCGCGCAATCTTCTGGTGGAAGAGGCTTCGCAAAAGCTCTCGATTCCCTCTGACATGGCTGACGAGGCGATTGAGGAACTGGAAAGGGAAGACCGCGTGGTCGTGGAGGATCTCGGCGATCATGAGGGAGTGTATCTCACGCGCAATCATATTTATGAATCCAAAATAGCCTATTACATGCAGCGACTTCTGCATTCTCCGAAGTCCGTGCGTTTTTCCGAGCCGAAGAAACTGGTCCGGCGGGTGCTGGAAAGCATGCCCATGCAACTTGCCGAAGAGCAGAAGAAAGCCGTGTATACGGCGGCTTCTTCCAAGGTCATGGTGCTCACTGGCGGTCCGGGCACGGGCAAGACGACCATTTTGAACGCCATTATTAAGGTGTTTCAGGAAGTGAAGGCGCGCATTCTTCTGGCCGCGCCCACGGGGAGAGCCGCCAAGCGCATGTCTGAGGCGAGCGGTCTGGAAGCCAAGACCATCCACCGTTTGCTGGAATACAGTCCCGCGGAGGACGGATTCAACCGCAACGAGAACAATCCGCTCGCCTGCGGGCTTCTTGTGGTGGATGAAGCCTCCATGATGGACACCATGCTCATGTATCACCTGGTGAAGGCCGCGCCTGTGGGGGCCACGTTCATCCTTGTGGGCGACGTGAATCAGCTTCCTTCCGTGGGGCCAGGCAACGTTCTGCGCGACGTCATCGCGTCCGGCGTGGTGCCCGTGGTGGAACTTCTGGAAGTGTTTCGGCAGGCGGCGGAAAGCGACATCATCTGCAACGCCCATCTCATCAACAGAGGGCAGTTGCCGGAACTGCGTCAGCGCGGCGGCCAGAAGACGGATTTTTATTTCTTCAAGCAGGACGATCCCGAAGCCGCCGCGGAACTCATCGTCGATCTCGTGCGCGACCGCATTCCCCGCAAGTTCGGATTCCGTTCGGAAGACATTCAGGTGCTTTCTCCCATGCTGCGCGGCGGCGTGGGGGTGAACAGTCTGAACCGTCGCCTTCAGGACGCCGTGAATCCGCAGCCCACGTCGCTGGTGCGGGGCGAGCGTCAGTTTCGCCTGAACGACAGGGTCATGCAGGTGCGCAATAATTACGATAAGGACGTGTTCAACGGCGATACCGGAACCATCATCTATCTGGACGCCGAGGAGCGCGAAGTGACCGTTCGCTTTGACGACCGCAACGTGAACTATCTCTGGGAAGAGATGGACGAACTTGTTCCCGCCTACGCCATATCCATCCATAAGTCGCAGGGGGGGGAGTATCCCGTGGTGGTCATTCCGCTCATGATGCAGCATTTCATGCTTCTCCAGCGCAATCTTGTGTACACCGCGGTGACGCGCGGCAGAAAAATGGTGGTGCTGGTGGGGGAATGGCGCGCGCTCGCCATAGCGGTGAAAAACAATCATATCCGCAGACGCTACACCTGGCTGGCTCATCGCCTGGCCGGCAGTGAAGGTTCGGTGCACGCCGACATGCTGCCCGATGTCGGGACCTCCGGCGGACGCCGCGCGGGAAAGGAAGGGGAAACCTCATGACCGTGAAACGGATCGGGACGAAACAGGCCGGAGCGGTCGGATGCGGCGCGCGAACCGTGATGCTGGGACTGGTGCTTTGCGGCGCGGTGCTTGCGTCCGGTTGCGCCGGTCAGCCCCGCGTGCCACAGGAGTCGCAGAACGCCGCGGGCGACGTGAAGGACGTTCAGACGATTCCGCAAAGCCTCGCCGCGTTTGCGAGACAGGCCGGTGGAGACGCGCCGCTTCGTTCAGCGGCGGCCGCCGAACGGGACATGGCGTCCTTCCGCCGTCATTTTTTCTCGCCGTGGGAGGCGGGAGCCATGGCGAAGTCCACGCTGCGGGAATTTGAAGCCGTGATGAACTGGACTCCGGGCAAGCGGGGCTACGCCGAGAATCTGCGTCCGTGGACCGACGCGGCCTGGGAGAATATGCGTTACAACGCCGCGCTCGACGCCGTGTCCGGTCGTGGACGCGCGGCCATTGTGACGCGGAACGCCGATCTTCGGCTGGCTCCTACCGTGAAGCCGCGCTTTGCCCGCGTGGAAGGCGCGGGGCAGGGATGGCCGTTTGACGATTTTCAGCAGAGTTCTGTGGCGGTGGGCACGCCGCTCATGGCGTATCACGCCAGCCGCGACGGCGCGTGGCTGCTGGTCCGCGCGCCCATGGCCTGGGGCTGGATAGCCGCCGACAGCGTGGCCTTTGCGGACGAAGATTTTCAACGGACATGGAAGGCGGCTCCCCTGGGTGCCGTGGTGAAGGAAGGCGTTTCGTTGAAGTCGGCGGGAGCGTTTCTTGCGCTGGCGAACATAGGCGCGGTTCTGCCCATGAACGGTTCGTCGCTTCTCGTTCCGGTTCGCGGTTCGGACGCTCGTGCGGGCGTGGTTTCTGCGCCCGTGGAAGCGGGAGACGCCTTGCCCATGCCCCAGCCTTTGACGGCGCGGGCCGTGGCCGTCGTGGGCGATCGCATGATGGGGGAAAGTTACGGTTGGGGCGGCATGTACGGCAATCGGGACTGCTCGGCCATGATGCGTGATCTGTTCGCGTCGTTCGGCGTCTGGCTGCCCCGCAATTCTTCGGCGCAGGCCAAGGCCGGCGATTTCCACAGCCTTCAGGGCCTGTCCGCCGACGCCAAGGAGAAAGCCATTCTCCAGGGAGCCGAACCGTTCCGCACGTTGTTGTGGTTGCCCGGACATATCGGGCTCTATGTGGGAAGCTTTGCAGGGGATCCCGTGTTTTTCCACGATATCTGGGGCGTGCGCAGCAGACTTCGCGACGGACGCGAGGGACGCGTCATTCTCGGCAGAGCCGTGATCACCGGCCTGAGGCCAGGAGCCGAGAGGAGCGATTCCGATCCCAGAGGGCTGCTCATTGAAAGAATGCGCGGCTATTCCATTATAGGCGGGCGGTAAGCATGGGAAAGCCGTTTAAGTTTTACGCCGTTACCTACGGCTGTCGCGTGAACCAGTACGAAACGCAGGCAATACGCGAATGGTGGCAGAGTCTTGGCGGGACGGAAACCGACGATCCCGCCGAAGCGAACGTCGCGCTGGTGGATTCTTGCGCCGTGACGGCCGAAGCCGTGAGCGACGCGAGGCAGATGACGAGAAAAATCGGGCGGATCAATCCGCTCGCCCGCATTTTCGTCGCGGGATGCGCGGCGTCGGCGGCTCCTGCGGATTTTGTTCTGTCGGGCGTGGCCGCCGTCATTCCTCAGAAAGACAAGTTCGTGCTGCTTCGTGGGCATCCTGAAGACATGACGGATTTTTCCGTGCCGGAAGAGGGCAGACCGCGCTTTGCGCCTTTCGCCATACGCTCCTTCCGTCGGGCGAGGCCCGTGATCAAGGTGCAGGACGGCTGTTCTCAGGGGTGCGCCTACTGCATCATTCCGCTGACGCGAGGTCCGGCGCGCAGCCGCCCCGTGGACGAAATTTTGGCGGAGACCCGGCGTCTGCTGGCGGCCGGATACCGCGAAATCATGATTTCCGGCGTGAACCTTCGGCAGTTTCACGCGGACGGAGCGGACGGCAGGGATTTCTGGTCGCTTCTGCGTCGCATGGATGCGGAGTTCGCGCCGGAGTGGAGCGGAAGGGCGCGTTTTCGACTGAGCTCTTTGGATCCCGCGCAGGTGACGGGAACGTCGTGCCTTGAAACGCTGGAGGGGTGCCGCATGGTGTGCCCTCATCTTCATCTTTCCCTTCAGAGCGGCAGCATGAGCGTGCTCCGTCGCATGGGGCGTTCTCCGTATTCGCCGGAAAGCGTGGCCGAAGCCGTTGCGAAAATGCGTCGTTTTTGGCCGGTTATGGGGCTCGGCGCCGACATTCTCATGGGGTTCCCTGGAGAAACCGAGGAAGAAACGCAGGAAACGCTGGACATGCTCCGCGTTCTGCCCATGACCTACGCGCATGTTTTTCCCTATTCCGTTCGTCCGGGAACCCGCGCCGCGGCCATGGACGGCCAGCTGCCGAAGAAAGAGCGGCAGGAACACGCCGCGCGCGTGCGCGCGCTGGTGGCGGAAAAACACAGGATTTTTCTTCAGGAACAGCTGACTCAGCCGGAGATGGCGGTGGCTTTCGACAGCGCGGACGCCCGTCACGGCAACAACGAGTGGTATGCCGACTGCCGCATGGAGGACGACGCTTGCGCGACGCGGCGCGATCATGAGCTGGTTCGCGTCGTTCCTCGCCGCGTGGAAGGAAATTTGATTATCGTACGCCCCATCGGGGAAAAAGACCTCACGAACCATCCATCAGGAGAATGATATGCCGCTTCGCAGCATGACGGGCTTCGGCCGTTTCCAGCGGGACGACGGCGACGTGGTCCAGACCTGGGAGATACGCAGCGTCAACAGCCGTTTTCTCGATCTCAAGTGGAAACTTCCTCCGCAGGCCCGCAACATGGAGGCCCGCTTTGAAAAAATCGTGCGTCGTTTCGCGTCGAGGGGGCGCGTGGAGATTTCGCTGAATCTCCAGTTTTCGCGCGTGTCCCGCGTCAGTTTCGACGCCGCCCAGGCTTCGGCCATGCTGGACGCGGTCAAGGCGTTCGCTTCGTCTCGCGGCGACATATTTGAAGTGAATTATATGGCGCTCATGCATCTTGCTCCGCTCTGGACGTCGGGCGGCGAGGATGACGACGACACGTTGTTTGAGTCCCTCGTTTCCGGTCTGGAAGCCGCGCTGGCGGACTGGAACGAGTCGCGGGAAACGGAGGCCGAGTCGCTCTCGAGGGATCTGGAGACGCGGTTCAGCCGCATGGCCGAGTGGATATCGGCCATCGAAGAGCGCGCGCCGGAGGTCAAGAACGCCCGTTTCGAACAGGTGCGCGAACGCTTGGCCGACATGCTGAACAATCTGGGCGGCGAACTGGAAGAAAGTCGTTTTCTTCAGGAAATGGTCATTATGGCCGATAAGCTGGACGTGACGGAAGAGCTTATTCGTCTTCACTCGCATCTCATGCGCCTGGCGTCGCTTATGGAAAGCGGCGAGGACGCGGGACGAAAGCTGGACTTTACGCTTCAGGAAAGTTTCCGCGAGATCAACACCTGCGGCAACAAGATACAGGACGCGCAGATTTCGCGCATCGTGGTCGATTGTAAGAACGAACTGGAAAAGTGTCGCGAGCAGGTGCAGAACCTGGAGTGATCGCGGCCTGAGTTTGCGCGGAAATGCCGCGGCGTTTTGGGGCGAGCGTGGAGCGATCGGCGACGTTCTTTCTTCCGCGATGCCTCGCGCCGCGGGCGTCGGATTTTTGCCGCGCTTCGGTCCCGGCAGGGGCGTTTTTTCCGGGACGCGCGTCGGGAACGCGTTTCGACGACGCCAAAGGCCGCCGACGGATTCCGCGCGGCGCATTTCCCCGGGACGCGGAGGCGTCGTCGACGCTTTCGAAGATGAAAACGAGGATGAGATATGACTACTGAATTCGGCCCGCGTCGCGGACTGCCTTTTGTTATTTGCGCTCCTTCCGGAGCCGGCAAGACGACGCTCGTCAGTCGGCTGACCGCGGAATTTCCTCTGGAATTTTCCATTTCCTGCACCACCAGGGCTCCGCGCGGCACCGAAAAGGACGGCGTGGATTACATTTTCCTTGATCGCGACACCTTTGTGGCGCGGAGAGAACAGGGATATTTCGCCGAGTGGGCCGAAGTGCACGGCAATTTTTACGGAACGCCGCTTCAGCCCGTGCGCGACAGACTGGCCCTGGGCAAGGACATGCTGTTCGATATCGACGTGCAGGGCGCGGCGCAGCTGTCTCTTTCTCTGCCGGAAGCGCGTTTCGTGTTTATTCTTCCGCCGTCCATGGCGGAGCTGGAACGCCGTTTGCGCGGTCGCGGCACCGACAGCGAGGAGGCCATCAGAATCCGCCTTTCCAACGCCAGAACGGAAATTATGAGCAGTCACTGGTTCGACGCCATCATCGTCAACGACGATCTCGAAATGGCTTATGATCAACTGCGGTCTTTTTATCTGGCGTCCACGCTTCAGCCTTCGTTGAAGCCGCAGCTTGCCAGAAGCATCTGCGGCGCGTGAGGGAGCGTTCGGGGCGAGTCCGTGGAGCGGCCCGGAAGGCGCGTCGCGGACGCTCTGGCGCGAAAAGGAAAAACGGCGCGTTTTGCGCATGACGGTCTTCCCGAGGCGGAAGGCGGAACCTTTGACGACGGAAAAGATCGGGGGATGTCCCGGCGGAACGGACGGACTATGAGCAAAAAATGGATATTTCGTACGCGTAAGGACGGCGCGCCGACGCCGGATTCTTTTCAGAACGTGGCGGAACGCTGCGGCGTGTCTCCCCGTCTGGCGCGGATTCTCTGGACGCGCGGCATAGAGCGGCCGGATCAGCTTGCGGAATATCTTTCTCCGGGACTCCGATATCTGGCGAAACCGTCCCTGTGGCCCGGAATCGCGAGAGCGGCAGATGTATTGGCTGAAGGGCTTCGTCAGGGAAGAAAACTTGCGATATGGGGCGATTACGACGCCGACGGCGTCACCAGCACCGCGCTTGCGCTCCAGGTGTTGCGTCATCACGGGTACGACGCGTTGTGGCATCTGCCTGACAGGCGTGAAGAAGGGTACGGCATGAACGCCAGGGGCGTGGAAAAGCTCGCGGAAGAGGGCGTTTCTCTGCTTCTGACCGTGGACTGCGGCATTTCCGACGTTTCGGCCATAGAGCGGGCGAGGGAGCTCGGCCTGGATGTGATCGTTACCGACCATCATCTGCCGCCAGAGGCTTTGCCGGACGCCACGGTGCTGTGCAATCCCCGGCTTGCGGATTGTCCCTGCGCTTCGCTCGCCGGCGTGGGCGTCACGTTTTTTCTCATGGCGGAGCTCAACGCGCGGCTGGCCGAAGGCGGATCGCCGCGCCTGGACATGCGTCGCACGCTGGATCTTGTGGCGCTGGGCACGCTGGCCGATCTTGTGGATCTGGAGGGGCAGAACCGCATTCTCGTGAAGAACGGCCTTCTTGTGCTGGCTGAGGCCAGAAGGCCCGGCATTTCCGAGCTCAAGGCCGTCAGCGGATTCGCGCCGCTGGCCTCACTCGGCGCGGGGCAGGTGATATTCAGTCTTGCGCCCCGCATCAACGCCGCCGGCCGCGTGGCGTCCGCGGAAACGGCGCTGCGACTGTTGTGCGCCGAGGGCTGCGATGAAGCCGCGGACATCGCCCGCAAGCTGGACGGCTATAATACCTTGCGTCGTCAGGAAGAAGAGCGCATCACCGAGGAAGCCATGGCTCAGGCCGAGGCGTCGTTGAACGATCCTGCGCTGGTCATCGCGGGGCGGGACTGGAATCAGGGAGTCATCGGCATAGTGGCGTCCCGTCTGGTGGAAAAATATCATAAGCCCACGCTGGTGCTGTGCGCTGACGGCGACACCCTGAAGGGATCGGGGCGTTCCATAAGCGGTTTTGACCTGCATGCGGGGCTTTCCCGTTGCGCGGACGAGCTGCTGGCCTACGGCGGCCATCGCATGGCCGCTGGCGTGCGCGTGTTGCCGGAAAACTTGGAAGCGTTCCGAACGCGTTTTATTGAGACGGTTCGGCGGGAACTCGGGGACGAGCCCGTGCCCGCCGTGCAGCTCGTGGATGGAGAACTGGATTTCCGCGCGGCGACGGACTTCGTGTTTCTCAAGGAACTTGAGATGATGCAGCCTTTCGGCGTGGGAAATCCGGAACCGGTGTTTCAATCTCCGCCGCTTCTCGTGAAACGGCGGCGTCTTTTCGGGCCGCAGAAGAATCACGTGCTTCTGGAACTGACGGACGAAAGTTGCGGGATTACGCTTCCGGCCAAGGCGTGGCGGCAGGCGGAGCTGTTCCCGTCCGATCTCGAGGGGCGGCGCATTCTTCTCGCCTACAGTCCGGGCATAGACATGTATAACGGAGCGGCCAGCGTGGACGTTCGCATCAAGGACTGGAAGCTGGCCTGAGGCGACACGCGGGCGAGCGCGATTTTCCCGTCGTTGGCGGACGCCGAGTTTGTAAAAAGGTCGGCTTTCCCGTTTTTTCTCTTCTCGATTTTGACCTCGCGCGACAAAAAAGGCTTCCGCCGAAACGGAAGCCTTTGCGGAATGGGCGTCGGCGCGGATCTAGTCGCGTACGCCGTGGAATTCGATTTCCGTGATTTCGTAGGTCACGCGTCCCCGGGGAATGTCGATGGTGACTTCATCGCCCACTTCGTGACCGAGGAGAGCGCGTCCCACGGGAGAATTAATGGAAATGGAGCCCTTGGCGAAATCGGCTTCGTCGGGGCCGAGCAGGGTGAACTGACGTTCTTCGTCGGTGTCCACATCGACCACATGCACGGTGGCGCCGAAGATGACCTTGTCGCTGTGGATCGTGTCAAGATCAATGACGGTGTACTGGGGCAGCTGAGACTCGATGTAATTGATGCGGGCTTCCAGAAAACCCTGGCGTTCGCGGGCCGCGTCGTAACCGGCGTTTTCCTTCAGGTCGCCCTCTTCACGGGCTTCCTTGATGGCCTGAATGACGACGGGACGCTCTTTCTTGAGAGCTTCGAGTTCTTTTTCCAGCTTCTTGTAGCCCTGTACGGAAATAGGCGTGCTCATGGCAGGTACCTTCAAACAAAAGTGATATGCAAAAAAAAGAGGCCCAACTTCTTGAAAGGGAGGTCGTTCACTTCCAGAAAAGCGGGGCATCAGGAAATGCTTTCTTTGGAATATAGGCTTGCCGGGGCGTGAAGTCAATCCCCGCTGTCTGTTTCCGGCGTCGCCGCTCCGTTTTACCTTGTCGCGTCTCGGCTTCGCCGATTTACCGCTGGACAAGTCGTCATGCATCTGAGAGAATGAAAAGATCATTATCCTGTTGCCCGGATCTTCCGGGCGGCAAAACCTTCATGGATCAGCTATGGCAAACGATAATCAGCCGGATAAAGTCATTTATTCGATGAACCGCGTGACCAAGCGCCATGGTCAGCGGGAAGTGCTCAAGGATATTTCGCTCGGGTATTTTTACGGCGCGAAAATCGGCGTGCTTGGCCTGAACGGCGCGGGCAAGTCTTCGCTGCTCAAAATCATGGCCGGCGTGGACAAGGCTTTCGACGGCGACGTGGTGGTCGCGCCGGGATACAGCATCGGGTATCTTGAGCAGGAACCTCTTGTGGACGAAACGCGCACCGTGCGCGAGGTGGTGGAAGAAGGCGTGCAGGAAGTCGTTGATCTCGTCAAGGAATTCAACGAGATCAACGAAAAGTTCGCCGATCCAGACGCGGATATGGACGCGCTTATTGAGCGGCAGGCCAAGGTGCAGGAAAAGATGGACGCCTTGAACGCCTGGGATCTCGATTCCCGTCTCGAAATGGCCATGGACGCTCTGCGTTGTCCGCCAGGAGACACGCCCGTGTCCGTGGTTTCCGGCGGCGAACGTCGTCGCGTGGCGTTGTGTCGTCTGCTTCTTCAGAATCCGGACATCCTTCTGCTTGACGAACCCACCAACCATCTGGACGCGGAATCCGTGGCGTGGCTGGAGCGGTATCTCCAGACCTTCCCCGGCACGGTCATCGCCGTCACCCATGACCGCTATTTTCTCGATCACGTGGCAGGATGGATCCTGGAACTGGACAGAGGCCGCGGCATTCCGTGGAAAGGCAATTATTCCTCCTGGCTTGAACAGAAGGAAAAGCGTCTCGCGCTGGAAGAAAAGGCCGACAACGAACGCCGCAAGACCCTGGCTCGCGAACTGGAATGGATTCACATGTCGCCTAAAGGGCGTCACGCCAAGGGCAAGGCTCGCATCAACGCGTACGAAGCCATGCTGAGCCATGAGAGCGAACGTCTCGCGCCTGATCTTGAAATCTACATTCCGCCGGGACCGCGTCTTGGCAAGTCCGTCATCGAGGCGAAGGACCTGTGCAAGAGCATGGGGGACAAGCTGCTGGTGGAAAACGCGAATTTCCTTGTGCAGCCCGGCGCCATTGTGGGCATCATCGGACCAAACGGCGCGGGCAAGACCACGCTGTTCAAGATGCTCGTGGGCGAGGAAAAGCCCGATTCCGGAACGCTTCGCATTGGCGAAACCGTAAAGTTCGGGTATGTCGATCAGAATCGCGCGTCGCTGGAGCCGGGCAAGACCGTGTACGAGATCATCAGCGGCGGCAACGATGTCATCAAGCTTGGCGGAAGGGAAGTGAACGCCCGCGCGTATTGCTCCCGCTTCAATTTCCAGGGCGGCGATCAGCAGAAGAAGGTGGACGTGCTTTCCGGCGGCGAGCGGAACCGCGTGCACCTGGCGTGCATGCTCAAGTCCGGCGCCAACGTGCTGCTGCTTGACGAACCCACCAACGACATCGACGTGAACACCATGCGCGCGCTGGAAGACGCGCTGGAGAACTTCGCGGGCTGCGTGCTGGTCATCAGCCATGACCGCTGGTTCCTGGACCGCATCGCCACGCATATCCTCGCTTTCGAGGATGAGGGAAAGGTGACCTTCTTTGAAGGCAATTTCTCCGAATATGAGGAAGATCGCCGCAAGAGACTCGGCAAGGAGGCGGATACGCCCCATCGCATGAAGTATCGCAGGCTTACTCGTCAATAGGACAAACGTTCCATCGTGTGTCGAGGCGTGCGCTTCGGCAGACGCGTTCGAAAAAAGGCAGCTTTTGGCTGCCTTTTTTCGCGTTTGCCATGGGGAAAAAAACGACGTCGGAAAACGCGCATGGCCGGCGGCCGGAGTGTTACGCCGCGTTTTGGGGCGAGGCGGGGGCCTCTGGCGTCGCTTTGGCGCTGCGCAGCGTGATGAGCGTGATTTCCGCGCCTACGCCGAGGCGCATGGGCACATAGCCCCACATGCCCGTTCCAGGGCTCACGTAAACCGGCATGGAGCCGGCCCTATACAGTCCTGAGCGGAAGCCTCCGTTAAGTCGCGACACCAGCGGAAAGAGGAAAAAGAACTGGCCGCCGTGCGTATGTCCGGAAAGTTGCAGATGACAGCCCAGCGCGGCGTTCTGTTCGGCGTGCCTTGGGCGGTGAGACATGAGAATGCGCAGTCCTTCTCCCGCGCCTTCCAGAGCCGTGCGGACGTCTGGCGCGCCCATGGAGGCGTCGAGACTGCGGAACAGCACGGCGCATGGATCGGTGACGGCGGCGATCACCACGTTCCTGCCTCTGACCGAATATTCCCGATGTTCGTTGAGCAGAACGGTCATTCCCCAGGCGCGCCATGTTTCTACCCACGCGCGCAGTCCGGAGTAATAGTCGTGGTTGCCGACGCTCACGGCGACGCCGTACCGGGCGCGAAGCTCGGTGACGGGACGCAGAAGAGGGCCGATGCGTTCCGGTTTTCCGTCCGCGAGGTCGCCGGTGATGAGGGTGAAATCGGGCTCCAGAGCGTTGGTGCGGCGCACCACTTCTTTCAGCCATTCGCCGGTGAACGTGGATCCGATGTGCAGATCGCTGAGGTGGGCGATCTTAAGACCGTCCAGATCTTCGGGAAGTCCGCGCAGAGGAATGTCCACGTGTCGCACGGAAGGCACGGCGAGGGCTCGAGCCATGCCGACGCCCGCCGCGGCGACGCTTGCCGCGAGCATGGCCAGTTCCGCGGGAATGGAAAGGGCCGCGGCAAAGATCTGTTCTTGCGCGGACTCCATGCCGGGAATCGCGAGGGAAAACGCGAACGTCAGCGCGAGAAGCGCGTCGCGCAACAGCACGAACCACGACAGCACCATGAACGACGAGGAAAGAAAGCCTCCGACCCTCACAAGCAGAAAGGGAAGATCCGGTCGCCAGGTGATGAGCACCCGCATGCCGGTGATGGTCTGTGACAGGAGAAAAAGAAGCGCGGTGAGGGGAATTCTCCAGCCCATGGGAATGGGCTCATGCCAAAGCAGGCTGAACGACATGTAGGCGGCCACCGCCAGCATGAGCGTGGTGCTGGAGGCAAAGAACATGCGGTTGCGGGCGTAATCGGCCATGGTCTGTTTCCTTGACGGGGTTCAGGGGGAGCGGACGTTTTTCGAACGTCCGTCAGCGGTCTTGGTCGTTTCGACGTTGTTGGACGGACGCGCTTATTTGGCGGCGATGTATTTTTCCATGGCCTGGGGCGAGCATGTCTGCCCCCGCCAGAACGCGGAGGCCCAGAGAATGAGCACCGAGGCCTGCGCGTCGTCCAGCTGGCGGAACTTGGTTTCAAGATTGCGCGGGCTGCTGCCGTACTTCTGATAAAGTTCCTTCCTGTCGCAGTGTTCCATGACGTGAATGAGCAGGTGGGGCAGGCGCAGGTGCGACGTGTCGATGACGGTGTTTTTATGCGCGTCGATGATGGTTTTCAGTTCTGCGGGCGTGAAGAGGGATTTCAGCGCGCTGACGGCGCTGAACCAGGCGTCGATGGTCCAGGGAAGCATGAATTCCGCGCCGGCCGTGCGGCTGCGGAAATGTTCTCTGATCCAGACGTCCTGTTCGTCGGCGTGGGTGCGGCCATAATGGAACATGCTGTCTCCGGGAAAGTCAGAAGGGACGGGTATAGGGAATGTCGCCGAATTCGAGGGCCGGATCTTCCGCGCAGGGCAGAATGGGACGTCGCCCTTCAAGCCAGTCGCGGAAATGTTGGATGATGCGGGCGTGATCGAAACAGAGCGGTTCGGGAAGGGCGTCCAGCGAATAGAAGGCGGCTTCCGCGGCGTCGTCGCCGGCGAGAAGCGTTTCCGGATGATCGCAACGTCCCACGAAAACCGTCGTGAGCGTGTGACAGCGCATGTCGCGCAGCGGCCAGGAGTACACGCCGAGAACCCCTTCCAGCGTGACGTCGAGGCCGGTTTCTTCCTTCATTTCCCGAACGGCGGCGTGTTCCGCGCTTTCGCCTTCTTCAATGAACCCTCCGGGCAGGGCCATGCCCAGAGGAGGGTTCTTCCGTCGGACGAGCACAATGCGGCGACGGTTGTCGTGAATGACCACGTCGGCGGTGGGATAGGGATTGCTGTAGCGAACCACGAGCGTACCGCAGGAAGGGCAATAACGGGGATGATTCATGGACGAACCTCGGAACGGTCGGATGTGACAAAAGAAAAACCGGCGGACTGGAGCGTTGTCGTCGGCAGCGCGCCTTTTCGCAGCAGACGGAGCCGCCTTCCGCCCAGAGGCTCCACGATGGTGCTGGCTTCGCCGCCGCCTGGAGCGGGGGGCTCGTCGAGCACGCCGTCGGTTTCCGGATTCAAGGATCGGAGCAGCTCCGGATCGAGTTCCGCCGCTTGCGTAACCGCGGGTCTGCCGCTGATGTTGGCGCTGCTGGAAACGATGGGAAAACCGCAGGCGAGCGCCAGGGCGCGGGCCGCGGGATGGGAACTCACGCGCGCGGCAATGCGGTCGCTGCCGCCGGTGACAGTGTCGGGAAGGCTCGGTTTTGCGGGCAGAAGCAGCGTCAGCGGACCGGGCCAGAAGACCGTCAGCGCGTTGAGATCGTCAGTCAAGGACGGGTCGGGACAGGCTATCAGTTCAAGCTGTTCCCGGCAGCCCAGAATGACGGGCAGAGGCATGGAGAGGGCGCGCTTCTTGCATTGGAATACCCGGAGCGCGGCCGCGGCGTTGTCCGCGCGGCATCCGATGCCGAAAAAGGTTTCCGTGGGATAGAGAATCAGTCCGCCGAGTTTCAGGCGACGGGCCGCTTCCTGTGGGGTAAGTGTCACGCTTGCCTCCGTGCAAGGGTCAGCCTATACTGGAATCATGAGTTTAAAACCATTGCGCATCATCACCGTAGGCAGACCGCGCGCGTCTTTTTGGAAGGACGCGGCGGCCCACTATCTGGAACGGATTTCCCGCTGGAGGCAGGTGACGGATACCGTCATCCGAGATTCCGACCCCGCGTTGCCGGTTCCCCGGCGCGTGGAGGAGGAGGGAAAACGCATTCTGGCGGCCATCGCTCCTCAGGATATCGTGGTATGCCTCGACGAAAAGGGCCGTTCCATGACGTCCCGGGAATTTTCACGCTTTTTGGAAGGAATGTCCACCGACGCGACGCGCCGTCCGTGTTTTATTGTGGGCGGTCCTTTCGGCCTGCATGACGACGTGCGTCAAAAAGCGCGTCATCTTATCGCGTTCGGGCCGCAGACGCTTCCGCACGAGCTTGCCCGCGTCGTGCTTCTGGAGCAGCTGTACCGGGCGGAAACGCTGCTTCGAAACATGCCGTATCATCACGACTGAAGTCGTTTCGCGTTAATCGAGTCTGCGTTTTGTTTTTTGTGCCAAGGATGCGCGCGTCGAAGCGTCATGGCCGGCGCCGAGGGTGGCAGAACGCCGGCCAGCCGAGAGGAAACGTTTTTTCAGCAGCTCACGTTTCTCAAAGGAGCGTAGGCCGCCGTGGCGAATCGTCTTCGCCTCAGCTTTCCTCGCCCGCCATTCGTCTGAGTTCCGCTTCTCTGGCCTTGTCGTCCAGCGGACGGCAGAGCGTGAAGGTTTCGTCGCCGCGCACTTCCTTGGAGACTTGAAAATGCTGGGCCGCCCTGGCCGCGAGCTGAGGCCAGTGGGTGATGACGAGAAGCTGACGACGCGAGGCCAGATCGTGCAGTCTGTCGGAAACCCGGTTCAGCGTGACGCCTCCCACGCCGGCGTCCACTTCGTCAAAGACGAGCGTGGCGTCTTCGTTCGCGGATTGGACGCCCACCACCGCCAGAAGGAAGCGGGACAACTCGCCGCCTGAAGCTATTTTATCCAGCGGTTGAGAGCGTTGACCGGGATTCGGCGCCCAGAGCAGACGATACCGGTCTTCCACGCAGGCGGGGCAGATGACCTTGACCTTGTCTTCCACCTGCGGCCACACCTCATGAGGCGAACAATCCGGTTCCACATGGACGCGGTCGGAAAAGCCGAGTCCCGCCAGTTCCTTTTCCAGCGCGGCGCAGAAGCGGGTTGCGGCGTTTCGACGTTTCTCGTTACATTCTTCAAGAGTTACATGAAGTTTTTTGGAAAGTTCCCGTTCCTGTTTCTCCAGGCGGTGCAGATCCAGGCCGCAGGCGTCCAGAAAGGACAGGTTTTCCGTGATTTCGTCACGCAGACGCAATATTTCGGGAATGGTGCGGCGCATGCGGCGTTTGAGCTGGGAAAGTTCGTAAAGCCGGGCCTCCAGTTCGTCGGGATCGTACTCGCAGTCGGAAGAAGGGGTTCCGCGGAAACGGCGCGTCAGTTCTCTGGCTTCTTCCTGGAAATTGAGCAAAGCTTCCAGCGAAGGCGTGAAACTTTCGTCGTCCTGGGCAAGTTCGTGCAGCAGACGTTCCAGCTCCCCCAGCATGGCCGCCATGCCCGCGTTTTCTCCTCCGAGCATGAGTTCCAGTCCCTGTTCGTAGCGCGAACGCAGACGTTCCACGCTTTTCAGTTCCGCGCGCGCTTTTTCCAGCCGTTCCTCCTCCCCTTCCTCGGGAGCGACGCGTTCGATTTCCTTTTGCTGCATTTCCAGCAGTTCGCGTTTTTCGCTCAGCGACTCCATGCGTTCCAGCAAGGCGCGTTTTTGCTCGGAGACGTCCTTGAGTTCGCGCAGCAGCGCGTCCTTGCGTTCCACAACGCTCGGGTCGGGGAGGAAGGCGTCAATGAGCGAGGCTTGGTAGGAGGTCTGAAGCAGGCGTTGCTGGCCGTGCTGACTCACATGAAAAAGCAGGGCGGGGCGCAGCGCGCGGACGGCGTCCTGAGAGGTGAGGGAACCGTTGAGAAAGAAGTGGCTGCGACCGGACGCGGCGGAGAGTTCTCGCCGAAGCACGATTTCTTCTTCTCCCTGCGTTCCTTGTCGCGTGAACAACGCTTCCACCTGCGCTTTATCTCTCCCCGGACGCACCATGTCCGTGGCGAGGCGATCGCCCAGAACGAAATTGATGGCCTTGAGAATGAAGCTTTTGCCCGCGCCGGTTTCACCCGTAAGCACGTTCATGCCGTCGCCGAATTCCAGCTCCATGTCGTCAATGAGGGCAAGGCCGCGTATGCGCAGATATTCCAGCATGGTATAAAAAGAAAAAAAAGGTTGGGCGGGCAAAACCCGACACCCTGTTTGTCGTGAAAAAAGAAAGAAAAGTCAAGAATAAATTTATTTTTTAATAAATCAAAAATTAATTCATCAATCGGAACATGACTTCAGAGAGGCATATAGATGTTCGCGTGAACGGGAAGAAGGCAACGGGAAGCGGCGGAAGAGGAGATGACGATGAACGTTGCCGAAAGGGAGAAGAGAGAAAGAAGGGGCGAATCCGAAAAGGAGGGGGACAGGGGAAACGCGCGGGATGAAACCGTCGAAAAAAAGCGTCCGAAGACGCGCGTACGGGCGCGCCTTCGGACGAGGAATCAGCCGCGCAGAGCTTTGCGGAAGCCTTCGGCGGAACGTTCTATAACGGCGTCTTCCACCGCAAAGGAGAGACGGAAGTAGCCGGGATAGCCGAATCCGGAACTGGGCACCGCCAGCACGAGATTGCGGGTGAGGCTTTCCACGATGGCTTTGTCGTCGCCGCCGGGGGCCTTGGGGAAGAAGTAGAACGTGCCTTTGGGCAGAGTGAATTCGTATCCCGCGTCGGCCAGGATGGCAGCGAGCTTGTCGCGACGGCGGGCGTAGATGGCCAGAGCCGCGTCGGTGGAGGTGCCGAGGCATTCAGCCATGAGATACTGGCCGACCACGGGAGGATTCACAAAGCCGAGCACGCGATTGGAGAAGATAAGGCCGTCCATGAGCTTGTCGGCGTCGTCCATGTCGGGATTGACGGCAATGTATCCCACGCGTTCGCCCGCCATGCCGTAGTTTTTGGCAAAGGAGCTGATGACCACGCAGTGTTTGTAGAGCGGCAGAGCGGCCGGCACTTCGACGCCGTCGTAGGCGAGGAAGCGGTAAGGCTCGTCGGCGACCAGATAGATGACGCGCCCCGAGCGTTTCGAGGCTTCTTCCAGCATGGCGGCGAGGGCTTTGAGATCCTTTTCGGCATAGACCGCGCCGGAGGGGTTGTTGGGAGAATTGATGATCACCGCGCGGGTGCGGGGCGTGACGGCCGCGGCCAGAGCTTCCACGTCGGGACCGAAGTCGTCGGCGCGGCAGGGGACGGGACGCAGCGTGCCGCCGTGGTTGCCCACATAGAAGCGGTATTCGCCGAAGAAGGGCGCGACGGTGAGCACTTCGTCGCCGGGTTCGAGAACGGTGTGGAAGAAGGCGTTCATCACGCCGGCCGCGCCGCATCCGAGCATGACGTGCTGCGCCTTGAGGGCGACGCGCTGCTGTTCGCTCAGCCATGCGGCGAGCTTTTCTCTGGCCCAGCCGAAACCGCCGTTGGGCATGTATCCCAGAATGCCGGGTTCGGACATCCGTTCCGCAAGGGCCTTCATGGCGCGGGCCGCCTCCGCGGGCGGGGCGAGATCGGGATTGCCGAGGCTGAAATCGCACACGGCGTCGTCGCCGTACTTTTTGCGCAGTTCGATGCCGGCTTCAAACATGCGGCGGATCATGGATCCCTGGGAAAGGTTTTGCTCCATGGCGGAGCTGAGAACGGAAGCGGACATGGCAGACTCCTTGAAAGAGGGAAAAAAGCAGGGAAGAAACAGGTTCGACGGAAAAAGCGAGCGGGACGGTTCGTCGGCGGGGGGAGGGAGCGTCAGCGCGCCGAGGGCTTTGTCCAGTTTGTCCAGCCACAGATGGATGAAGGCCGGATCGTCGGCAAGGCCTCGCAGTTCCGCCTGGCATCGGAATCCGGCGGCGTCGAGACGCGTTTTCCACGAGGAGGGGCCGTTGCCGGCCATGTCTTCCAGCGTGTGGCGTCCGACCACGGACAACAGAGGAAGCAGCCAGACGCGGCCCTGCGGTTCGGCTTCCGCGCGAAGTTCGGGAAGCAGCAGGTCGAGGCCGTCGGAGGCGGGAACGTCTTTGGTGGCTTCGTCGGGACGCACCATGCCGGATCCCACCATGCACGCCACATGAATGCGGGGATCCAGCGCGCGCACGGCTTCTCCCCAGCGGCGGTAGAGAATGTCGCATTCATGCCGGCTGCCGTGCGCCATGCACACGACGGGCTCCTGAGGGGAGCGAAGAGGGGAAATATGGCGGAGAAGCGTCGCGGCGGCTTCGGCCACGGAGGCGTCGTCGGGATCGAGGCTGGACAGGAGAGGGCGACCGAGGCTGACGATAAGTCTGCCTTCTTCCGCAATGACGCGGCAGTCGGCAGCCACGCCGTTGTATTCCATGCCGGGAATGAGATGCAAAGGCTGCACCGCCACATGAGTGTAGCGTTCAAAGCGCATGCGTTTCAGGGCCTTGAGCACGGAGTCGGATTTGGTGCGCGAATGCGCGAGGCGCGCCCGCATGGCTTCGGAAGTGAAGGCCCAGCGCACGGGCAGACCGAAACGCGCTTCCGCGGCGGCTTGCACGGCGCGCAGGGCCGCCGCCCCCCGGATGTTGCCGCACCCGTAGGCCACCAGAAGAATGCCGCGTTTCATACCTGTTCCGCGTCGAACGTTTCTTCGGTAAAAAGCTGGAAGCCCTTTTTGCGGAGCAGAGCGGCAAAAAGACCGTCCCCGTCGACGAGCGTGTGGGTGAAGGTGCCGTCGTAGACGCGGCCGCAGCCGCAGGAAGGAGAACGGGCCTTGAGCACGGCGGCGCAGCAGCCGTATTCTTCGGCGATATAGAGCGCGGCTTCCGCGCCGGAAACGAAGGCGTCGGTCACGTCTTCGCCCGTGGCGGCGACGACGCGGCCGTTTTTTTGTTCACTGGGAGTGCGCGGCGTGGGCAGACCGCCCAGCACTTCGGGACAGACCGGCACGGCTTCGCCCCGGCGCACGAGTTCGGCTATTTCCGGCCTCAGGTTCGAACGTCCGTCGTAGCGGCAGGGTGTGCCGGCGAGGCACGCGCTCACCACGTAGCGGCATGGTTTGGGAAGGTCAGTCAAAGGAGATCTCCACCTGTTCCTGTTGGTCTTTGCGCCTGACTATCGTGCCGATTTCCCAGGCGTCGGTATGCATGGACTTGAACCGGGGGAGCATGTCGTCGGCGGTGGCGCGATCGGTAATCATGACGTAGCCGATGCCGCAGTTGAAAATCTGCAGCATCTCCGGCCAGGTGAGGTGACCCTGTTCCTTGATCCATTCGAAGATGGCGGGGCGTTCCCAGCTGGAAAAATTGATGGCCGCGCAGATGGAAGGCGAAAGCACGCGGGGAATGTTGTCGTAGAAGCCGCCCCCGGTGATGTGCACCATGCCTTTGATGGGCAGGTCGCGCATGATGGACTTGACCTGCTCCGCGTAGATGACGGTGGGAGTGAGGAGCACGTCGGCGAAAGTTTGATCGGTTCCGGGAACGATGTCGTCCGCCTTGACGCCGCTTTCCTCATAAATTTTGCGCACCAGCGAGTAGCCGTTGGAATGGAGACCGGAAGAGGCGAGTCCGATGATGACGTCGCCTACGCTGATGGTGGAACCGTCCACGATTTTCGGGCCGTCCACGATGCCCACGCAAAATCCCGCCAGATCGTAGTCTCCGTTGGCGTACATGCCCGGCATTTCCGCGGTTTCTCCGCCGAGCAGGGCGCATCCGCTCATTTTGCAGCCTTCCACGATGCCGCCCACTACCGTGGCGGCCTGATCGACGTTCAGCGTGCCGCAGGAAAAGTAGTCGAGGAAGAAAATGGGCTTGGCTCCGAGCACGAGACAATCGTTCACGCTCATGGCCACAAGATCGATGCCCACGGTGTCATGTCTGTTGAACATGGAAGCCACTTTGAGCTTGGTGCCCACGCCGTCGGTGCCCGCGACAAGAACCGGAGACTGCATGCCCGTGATGTCGGGTCGGAACAGGCCGCCGAAACCGCCTATGTCCGAAAGGACGCCGTGGGTCTGCGCGCTGGCCACCATGGTCTTGATTCGGGAAACCAGCTCATTGCCGGCGTCGATGTCAACGCCGGCCGAGGTGTACGCGTGGGAACGGGAAACGCTCATGGTCATATCTCCTGGTTGAGGCGTCCGCCTTGCGCGGTCGGGCCGTCTTGCTTGAAGCTCCTGCGCCCCGCGGGAGGCGATGGAACATGTCGTCTCGCCCGCGGCATTTCCCCGGGGAAATCGTTTATGCAGGTGCCCCGTATTAATAGTCGCTTCCGGACCGTTTGCCAAGTTTTTTAAACGGGCTTCGTCAGGGAGAGGGCAAGGGGACGCGTGGAGACGATTCTAGGGGAAAGGCGGAACGTCTTGACGCGTCGTTGCCGCGCTCCGACGACGGTTTTCCGAAACGCGAGCGTCCGGGCTGACTCGGGCGGCGTGGGCTCGGCTCATCCTCTTGCTTTTCTTCGAGGAGGATTTAGAACATGTCTGGCCCGAGCGGCGAGAAATTTTTATAAGGCGGTTGTCATGAGCAAAGACGCTTCCAATCCTTTTTCCATGTTGAACGCGCGGGATTTTCCTTCCCGCAGCGAAAGGGACAATTCGAAAAAGCAGCACCGCGCCAAGACCGTGGTGAAAAACAAGGACGCCGAGGACGCCTCGCAGGACGCGGACGCTGAAATGTTCCTGGAGGCCATGGGAGGAAACGTGCGCGCGCTTTCGTCGCCGGACGGCGCGTCGTCCGGGCGTCGGGGCGTCGGCAAGCCGATGAAGGAAAAAAGTTCTGATAAGGCGGATAATGACAGCTTTGCCCGCGCGCTGGAAAGTCAGGGCGTGAAGAAGATGCTGCGGAAGAAATCCTCGCGGGAAATGCCCGCGCCGTCCACGCCGGAGCCTGAAAAGGAGGAAACTCCCGCCACGCTGACGGCTATGGCGCTGGCCGGAGCGCGCATCGGCCGAGGCGACGAGGCTTCGCCGTTGAATGCGGCTGTCGGTCAGGGTGACGACGCCGATGAGAGTCGGGACTTCTTCAGCGCCATCAAGGGCACCGTTCCGCTGAACGGCAAGGGGCGCGACGTGCCCGTGGAGCCGGAACCTCCGGCCGTGCCCGTGACGGATCCTCGCCATCCTTTGCAGGATTTTATGGAAGGAAAGGTGGAGTTTTCCGTAGCCAGCACCGACGAATATGCGGAAGGGCATGTCGTCGGACTGGATCTCATGATCGTTTCACAGCTTCAGTCCCGGCAGTTCAGTCCCGAAGCGCATATCGATCTGCACGGCCTGAACTGCGAACAGGCGTTCCAGAATCTGGTGGGATTTTTCCGCAACGCGTACTACAAGGGCGCGCGCACCGTGCTTGTGGTCACCGGGCGTGGCCTCAATTCGTTGAACGGCGTGCCGATTCTTCGTTCCCGCGTGCAGCAGTGGCTCACGCAGGATCCCTTCAAACGCGTGGTTTTGGCCTTTTGCACGGCCAAGCAGGAAGACGGGGGCGCAGGCGCGTTTTATGTGCTCATCCGCAAACGCAAAAAGAGCTACGGCAAGATTCATTGGGACGTCATGCCCTCCGATCCCGATCTGTACTCTTGAGTGTTTTCTCTGTGTTAGAGACGGATCGGGCTGAAAGGGGCGTCCCGGAATCTCGAAAATATTGCAAAACGTTTCAGAGTATTTCAGTGGGGCTCTTAACTTTGCAACGTCGCCTTTACTCTTGATGAAAAGGGCGGGCTCGGCTATAGTTATGCCAGTGCGGCCTGCTTTTGGGCCTTTCTTTATGTAACAGCCCCTTCCGAGGGAGGACGATATGCAAGCTCCTGAAAAAAATCTGGCGTTCGACCTGCTCCGCGTCACGGAATCCGCCGCTCTTTCCGCAGCCCGCTGGCTGGGAAAGGGAGCCAAGGAAGACGGAGACGGCGCGGCGGTGGACGCCATGCGCCTTTCTTTTGACTCTCTCTCCATCAAGGGACGCGTGATCATCGGCGAAGGAGCCAAGGATGAGGCTCCTATGCTGTACAACGGGGAAGAGGTCGGAGACGGCACGGGTCCCGCTGTCGATATTGCCGTGGATCCCGTGGAGGGAACCAATCTGCTGGCTCTCGGTCGGCCGAACGCCATCGCCGTCATAGGCGCGTGCAAGTCCGGCTATATGTACAATCCCGGATCCAGCTATTACATGAAGAAACTCGTGGTGGGCCGTGAAGCCCGGGACGTCGTGGACATTGACGCCCCCGTGGCCGACAATCTTCAGGCCGTGGCTCGCGCCGTAGGCAAGGACATCAACGACCTTGTCGTGTTCGTGCTCGACAAGCCTCGCCACAAGGGACTGATCGAGGAAATCCGCAAGACCGGCGCGCGCATTACTCTGCACACCGACGGCGATGTGGCCGGCTCTCTCATGGTGGCCGATCCCAGCGTGGACGTGGACGTCATGATGGGCACCGGCGGCACGCCGGAAGGCGTCATTTCCGCATGCGCCATCAAGGGCGTGGGCGGGCAGATGTTCGGTCGCTTCGATCCGCAGTCCGACGCCGAAAGGCAGGCCATGCTTGCGGAAGGCACCAGGCTGGATGAAATCCTTACCGTGGACTCCATCATCCGAGCCGACGACGCCTTTTTCGCGGCCACCGGCATTTCCGGCGGCACCTTCCTCGGCGGAGTGAGCTACTCCGGCCGCGGCGCGGTAACCCATTCTCTGGTCATCCGAGCCAAGACCGGCACGTTCCGCTACATTGAATCGCATCATAACTGGGAGCGTCTGATGAAGTTCAGCTCCGTCCGGTACGACTAGAAGACGGAGCCTCCGTCGGTAGGCGGCGGCCCGTGTGTTATGACCCATAATCCCATCAAGGAGTATGGAATGAACAGTGTTCAGACCGCCATCCTGTTCCCCGGACAGGGGGCTCAGGCATCTGGCATGGGAAGGCGTCTTGCCGAGGCGTCTTCCGATATCATGGATCTCTGGAAGAAGGCGGAAAGCATCAGCGGCCTTCCTCTGCGCGAGATATACTGGGACAGCGACGACGCCACTCTCATGGCTGAAACCCGTAACCTTCAGCCAGCCATAACCGTGGTGAACCTGGCTCTGTGGATGAGCGTGGCCGATCGACTTTCTCCCGCCTGCGCCGCCGGACACAGTCTCGGCGAATTCAGCGCGCTGGCCGCGGCCGGGGTGCTTCCCATGGACAAGGTGCTGGAACTCGTGACCCTGCGCGGCCGCCTCATGGCCGACGTGGATCCGGAACACATAGGCACCATGTGCGCCATGATCCGTCTGTCCCAGGAACAGGTGGAAGCCGCCGCCAAACAGGTTTCCGAAAGCACAGGCAAGCTGGTGCGCGTGGCCAATAAGAACACGCCTCTGCAGTTCGTGCTGAGCGGCCATCGCGAAGCCGTGGAAGCCGCCGCCGAAAAACTCAAGGCGGAAAATCCTCGCGCCAAGGGATTTCCTCTGGCGGTGAGCGGAGCTTTTCATACGCCCATGATGGCGGAAGCTTCGGCGGAGTTCTCCAAGCTGCTGGACAAGCAGGATTGGCATGACGCCAGATTCCCCATCTATTCCAACATCAACGGCGAACCTCTGTCCGACGCGGAAGCCCTGCACAGCGCCATGCGTCGCCAGATGACTTCTTCCGTCTGCTGGGTGGACACTATTTCCAATCAGTGGAGAGACGGCGTGCGCCGCTGGGTGGAATTCGGCCCCCAGGGCGTGCTCACTCGTATGGTCCGTCCCATTCTTGTCGCCGCCGACGTGGCGGACGGCAGTTACACCACCGTTCATATTCCCAACAAAGACGCCGTTGATGCATTTGAAGGATAACGATGCGCGACATACTTCTTATTGAAAAGGCCCTCCGGGACATTGTGGCCGGACACGGCTGGGAATGGCCGGAAAAGGCCGTTCTGGAAACGCCCCGAGACGTCAAGCACGGAGATCTGGCCACCAACCTGGCCATGGTGCTCGCCAAACAGGCCAAGGCTGCTCCCCGCGCTGTGGCCGAAACGCTCATGACCGAGCTGTGCGAAAAGTTCCCCGGTCTTGTCTCCGCCGAGATAGCCGGTCCTGGTTTCATCAACATTACGTTCGCCCCGTCGTTCTGGCAGGGCGTCATTGGCGACGTGGAAGAGCAGGGCAGAGCTTTCGGTTCTTCGAAAAACGGCAACGGGCGTCGCATCGTGGTGGAGTATGTTTCCGCCAATCCCACCGGGCCGCTGCATATCGGCCATGGACGCGGCGCGGCCGTGGGCGATTCCCTGACCAGACTGCTCCGTTTCGCCGGATATGACGTATCCACGGAATATTACATCAACGACGCGGGGCGTCAGATGCGTCTCCTGGGCGACTCCGTATATCTGCGCATGCGTGAGATTTGCAACCTGCCCGTGACGTATCCCGAAGATCCCAAGGGCTGGTATCACGGCGACTACATTCGCGACATCGCTCGGGAAATGCTGGAAAAGGATCCGTCGCTGCCGGAACGTCCGGAAGCGGAAGCCAAGGATCTCTGCTATGAGTACGCCTGTTCCACCATTTTGGCGGGCATCAAGGAAGATCTCAAGGAATTCCGCGTGGAACACCAGGTGTGGTTTTCCGAAAAGAGCCTTGTGGACGCCGGCAAGGTGGACGAAGCCTTTGACAAGCTGCGCGCCATGGGGCTCGTGTACGATAAGGATAACGCTGTCTGGCTCGCCACTGAGCAGTTTGGAGACGACAAGGACCGCGTTCTCCGCAAGAGCGACGGATATCTGACCTATTTTGCGTCGGACATCGCCTATCACGCCAACAAGTTCGAGCGCGGCTTCGACGAATGCATCGACGTCTGGGGCGCGGACCATCATGGTTATGTGCCCCGCATGAAAGCCGCTATCACCTGCATGAAGCACGATCCGGAAAAGGATTTCCATGTGGTGCTTATCCAGATGGTGAACCTCATGCGTGGCGGGGAGCCTGTGGCCATGTCCACGCGTTCCGGAGAATTCGTCACGCTGCGCGAAGTGCTGGACGACGTCGGCACCGACGCCGCCCGTTACATGTTCCTTTCCCGCAAGAGTGACAGTCCGCTGGATTTCGATCTGGATCTCGTGAAGCAGCGCAACATGGAAAATCCCGTGTACTATGTGCAGTACGCCTACGCCCGCGTGGCCGCGCTGCTGCGCCGCGCCGCCGACAGAGGCGTCACGCTTCCCGAACGCTGCGCGCCGGAGATGCTGACTCCGCTGACGTCAGCGGACGATCTCGCGCTGCTGCGCGAAGCGGAACGTTTCCGCAATGTGGTGGAAGAGGCGGCCCGCGCCCGCGCCGCCCATCCCATAAGCTTCTATCTTATGGATCTTGCGGGCAAGCTGCACAGCTATTACGCCAACAACCCTGTGTTGAGCGGCGACGACGAAAACGTCATGAAGGCCCGTCTTGCGCTGCTCCGCGCCGTGAGCGTGGTGATCGCCAACGGTCTTGATCTGCTCGGCGTCAGCGCGCCGGAATCCATGTAGTCATGGCTAACGCCTTTTATCGCAGTTCCTCTTCCAGTGCGAAGAAAAACGGCGAGCGGGAACGTCGGCAGACCGCGTTCTTCGCGGCGGAGGAAAGTTCGGATGCCGCGGCCTCGTCGGGACATGCCGAGGAGGCCGCGGCTCGCCGCGGCTCGCCGTCCCGAGGAGAAGGTCGCGCCGAAGGCCGGAGCGTGTTTGCCTGGCGGGCGAACATCACGCCGTCCGCGCTGGTCACCATGAGCGTGCTTGCGCTCGTCATGCTGGGATTCAGCTTTTTGTCCGGCGTCATCGTTGGTCGCAGCAGCATGCCGCTGCCCCAGGCTCTGGAACTGGACAGACTGCTTTCTGAAGAACCGGCGGCGTCCGAAGGGGAGAGCGAAGAACCGGAGAAGATTCTTCCCAAGGAAGAACTTCGGTTCATGACCAGCCTGAAAAGTGATCCTTCGGGAAGCGTGCTTGCCGACGCGGAAAAAAGTCCGGCTCCGGAAGCCGCCGTTCAGGAAAAAAAACAGCAGGAAAAACCCAAGCAGGAAGCGCAGGTTCCCAAAGAGCCGCAGTTTGATTATGTGCTGCGCGTAGCCGCGTTCAAGGAATCTGGGCAGGCTCAGGCATTGTTTGCAAGGCTGACCAAGGATGGCCTACGGGCGCGCCGCACGCAGGCGAAGACACGTCGCGGAACTTGGTATTACGTGCAGGTGCTTTTGCGCGGCAGCAAGGCCGATCTTCAGGTGCTGCGCCGAAAGCTGGACGGATACGGTCTGCATGACGCCATGCTCATCAGCGAGAAAGCCGTCAAGGGAAAATGAGCGTCGGAAAAAGCTTTCCTCCATTCCTGTGGAGAAGAAAAGTCGCGGTGGTCGAGGGAAAGAGCGCGGGCCGGAGGGCGAAGCGTTGTCTACGCACTTGACAAAGACGGCCTCCGTCGGTATTTTGTCATGTTTCCAGAGGTAAAGCATGGATCTTAGACACATCGCATTGAACGAGATTGACCCCCAAGGACTGAGTCTGACGGTTTCCGATGAGGAAATCTGGACCGCGCCTTTGGAACAATTTCATGTGTCATGCCGCATAGTTGAGCCTGTCATCGCGGAAGTTTTTCTGCTTCCGCAGCAGGACGGCTGTCTGCTTCGCGGCACGATCAGAGGCGTTGTGTCCATGCCCTGCAACCGCTGCATGGAAGACACTCTTGTGGTGCTGAACCAGAGCTTCGACGAGTTCGAGGAATATCCCGGACGCGACGAAACCGAACCGGAAGAGGAAGATTCCGCCGAACTTCTGGACGAATGCGCCGTGACCATGGAAGGCGGATCGCCTTTTCTTGATCTGGCGTCGCTTTTATGGGAGGAGTTTTCGCTGGCTTTGCCTGTGAAGCCTCTCTGTAAGCCGGACTGCCGGGGTCTGTGCCCCGTGTGCGGCAAAAATCTTAATGAAGGTGCCTGCGGCTGTTCCCGCGACAGCGGTGATCCGCGGCTGGCTGCTCTGCGTCAACTGAAAGTGAAACATCAGGGGTGATTCCCCCGTTTCCGCGATAAGGAGAAACAACATGGCCGTTCAGCAGAACAAAAAGTCCCACTCCAGAAAGTGCATGCGTCGTTCTCATGATCGTGTGGCCAAGCCCACCGTCATCTACTGCTCCTGCGGCGCGCCCACCAAGCCTCACAGCGTCTGCCCTTCCTGCGGCAAGTACGATGGTCGTCAGGTCGAACCTGTAGCCAACAATGAGCAGTAATCGCGCAAGATTGGCCGTGGACGCCATGGGAGGGGATTTCGGCCCTTCCGTGGTCGTTCCCGGCGCGCTTCAGGCCGCTCGAAACACGGGCGCCAAAGTAATCCTTGTCGGTATTGAGGAAGAGATCCGGAAAACGCTTGCCGGACTTTCCGAGCAGGACGGGGAAGGGGAACTGTACGAAATCGTCAACGCCACGCAGCTGGTGGAGATGACCGACAAACCTTCCGAAATTCTGCGCACCAAGAAGGATTCTTCCATGCAGGTGGCATGCAGGCTGGTTCGCCACGGTGAAGCCGACGCCTTTATCAGCGCCGGTCATTCCGGCGCGGCCTACGCTTGCGGCATGTTCATTCTGGGACGCATTCCTGGAGTGGAACGGCCTGCGTTGGCTTCCGTGATTCCCACGGAAAAGTCGCCTATGCTTCTTCTGGACGTGGGCGCCAACGTGGAATGTCGCCCGCATCATCTTTTTCAGTTCGGGCTCATGGGAGCTACGTTCGTCAAGGATATCCTCGGTTATGAGGATCCTCGCGTGGGCATCCTGAGCATCGGCGAAGAGGAAGGAAAGGGAAATTCTCTCGTCAAGAGCAGTTATGAACTGCTCAAGCAGGCGTCAAACCTCAACTTCATCGGTAACGCCGAGGGCAGAGATCTGTTTACCGGCAACCTTGACGTTGCGGTTTGCGACGGCTTTGTGGGAAACATCGCCCTCAAGCTGAGCGAAGGCCTGGCTTCCTCCCTGACGCATCTTCTGAAAAGGGAACTTCTGAGCAACGGGGTGCTGCCTCGTCTGGGAGCCTTCCTTTCCATGAAGGCCTTTCAGAACTTCAAGAAGATGGTGGACTATGCGGAATACGGGGGCGCGCCTCTGCTCGGTCTGAAGGGCATCGCCATCGTGTGTCACGGCAAGTCCAACGTTAAGGCCATCACCAGCGCCGTCACCATGGCCAACACCTATGTGGTCAAGGGCACGCAGCAGCGTCTGGTGGAAACGATCAGCGCCAATGAGGAGCTGACCAGTTACGGTCGAAGCGTGTAATTGAGAATCATGTTTTTCGTCGCGCGAAACGTTTCCCCGAAGGGAAACGTCTGGCGCGGCATGTTGTGGACGGCGACGGATTTCCGCCGCCCGACGTGATAAGGTGCCTTTCTTTTCGCACCTGCCGGCCGCTTCGTCCCTTTGCGGAAAATGCGCGGCTTCTTTCGGAGGAGGGTCGTCGCGGCCTTCCTCCGCCTCAAATAGGAACGACCGTCGCCATGCGGCTGTGTTCGGACATCTCATGAATCATCCCTGCTATATTTGTGGACTCGGCTCCTGCATTCCTCCCCGCGTCATGACCAATCATGATCTGGAAAAGCTGGTGGATACCTCTGATGAATGGATAACCACCAGGACGGGCATCAAGGAACGGCATGTTCTCGAAAATGGCGTCAACGCTTCCGACTGCGGTCTGAACGCCGCGCGAGCGGCTCTCGACGAGGCCGGCGTGCGTCCGGAAGAGGTCACGCATATCTTCGTGGCCACCTGCACTCCCGATTATCTTTGTCCCAGCACGGCCTGCGTCATCGCCGGCAAGCTCGGCATATCTTCCGGCAGCGGGCGCATGGGAAACGTCATGTGCATGGACTTCAACGCCGCGTGCACGGGTTTTGTCTATGGGCTTGAACTCGCCCGCAACGTCATACAGACCCATCCTGACGCCGTCATTCTTCTTGTGGCTACCGAGGCGTTGAGCCGCCGCACCAATTTTTCCGATCGTTCCATCTGCGTGCTGTTCGGCGACGCCGCCGGGGCCGTGGTTCTGCGTTCCGATCCCGCCGGCGCGCTCTGGGAACTGCGCGACGTGCTTTGTTCTTCTGACGGTTCCCTGAACGAGCTCATCACCATCGGCGGCGGTTCCGCTTGTCAGATTTCAGAAGGTTCCGTCGTGGGGCCGGAGTGGTTCATTTCCATGCAGGGCATGGCCGTGTTCAAGCACGCCGTGCGCAGCATGACCGATGAAAGTCTGCGCGTGCTCGAGCGGAACGGGATTTCGCTTGACGAACTCGATCTTTTTATTCCTCATCAGGCCAACCTCAGAATCATCAAGGCTGTGGGCGAGCGTTTGGGCATAGACGAAAACAAGGTGTTCGCCAACGTTCAGCATTACGGAAACACGTCCGCGGCCACGCTTCCCGTGGCCATGGAAGACGCCCGCCGTTCTGGCGCGCTCAAGCCTGGCATGAAGGTGCTGCTGACCAGTTTCGGCGGCGGCATGACCTGGGGTTCCGCGCTTCTGGCGTAGTTTCTTCGTTGTCATTTTCCCGGAAAACGCTTAGTATTCCCCCATCAGGAGCATGGCATGAGTGATCTTCTTCCTACCGCGCTTGTCACCGGTGGTTCCCGCGGCATAGGCCGCACTGTGGCTCTTACCCTCGCCGCCGCCGGGTATCAGATATACTTCACGTATGTGAGCCGGCCTGAGGCCGCCGAACAGACTGTGGCCGACATTGAGGCCATGGGCGGTCGCGCCCGCGCTTTTCGCCTGGACTCCGGCGATTCCGAAGCTGTGACCCGATTTTTCGCTGACGAAATCAAGGGCAAGGTACACCTTTCGGTGTTGGTGAACAACGCCGGCATCACGCGCGACACCCTTGTATTAAGGATGAAGGATGAGGATTTTGACGCCGTGGTCAACACCAATCTGCGCGGCGCGTTCCTTTTTCTGCGCGAAGCGGCCAAGATCATGGCCCGTCAGCGGAACGGCCGCATCATCAATATTTCCTCTGTCGTCGGTCAGATGGGCAATGCCGGTCAGATCAACTACGCCGCGGCCAAGGCGGGACTTATCGGCATGACCAAGTCCGCGGCCAAGGAGCTCGGCGGACGTTCCGTGACGGTGAATGCCGTCGCGCCCGGATTTATTGAAACGGACATGACGGCGAGTCTTGCCGAAGACGTGAGAAAAGCCTATGTTTCCGCCATCCCGCTGGGCCGCCTCGGTTCCGCCCAGGATGTGGCCGACGCCGTGGCTTTTCTTGCCTCGGATAAGGCTTCGTACATTACCGGGCAGGTTATCGCCGTCAACGGCGGTTTGTACTGCTGAGGATATTTTCGGAAAAACCCGACGTTATCTTTCTGGCACAAGCGGAAGAGCGGGCTTTTTCTTTGTTGTTTGGCGACGCCGGAGCGGAGCTTCCGGCCGTATGTAGAAACCTGAAACACCCCCTGGAGGGAACCATGGCCGCCGTTGAAGATAAAGTTAAGCAGATCATCGTCGAACAGCTTCAGCTTTCTGAAGAAGAAGTGACTCCCGAAGCTTCCTTCATCGAAGATCTG